>JAQWIK010000095.1 GCA_029248915.1 Paracoccaceae bacterium
AGCTGCTCGAAAAGCTTCACTTATTTGATCAATCTTTTGTCTCAAAAAAAATAGACTATACAGATCGTTCAGCGGCGTTCGATGCATTGTTTGAGGATTTGTAATCATGTATTCGAAGAGTGTCACATATAAGTTTACTTCATTTACCTCCGCCAAAATAGCAGCCGGTCATTGTACCGAATATCTTAGCCGACACGTGGTTAAACTTGAAATGTCAAGTTTGACAATCACTGTAAGTAAGGAAAGCGAAGTAAGCGTTTCAGCTAATTTTGATGATATCGGTAATTTAAAAAAATTTGACGGACTTATCAGTTCACTAGTTTCTGAGTTAAGAGACGCATTCGATTTTAAAGAGAACAATAAGTCATCTGTATGCGTATTTAATTATCAAAAAGAAACTGTCGTTGATACTGTTAAACTAAATTAGCCAAAAGTTTCAAAAGCCAAATTTTGCAACCATTTCAAACAAAATTATCGCTTTAACAAAACTTAATGCCCTTAACGATATTATACTAAGTTGGTTATCTTTGATCGAGCAGCTAGCATTTAAACTGATCTAATCCTCTTTAAGCGCCGTATACTAAATATTTTTAAAGGGGTGTCCAATGAACAAAATTTTATACACAATCTTGACCGTTTTCATTTTTACAGAAGCAAGCTTTGCGGCAATGGGTGGAGGTTCATCGTCTTCATCAGGTTCCTCTAACTCAGCAAGTTACTCTTCGTCATCGTCTGATGACTCAGGCCCTTATTCACCAACTAGTCGCTTCAAAGATATAAATAAGTTAATTAAATTGGAAAAATTTGCTAAAGCACATAAAATGCTCAAAAGCTTAAAGAAAGTGAATACTGACGAAGCGGATCGGTTAAATTTGTTAGGTTTTACTGCAAGAAAATCAGGTGAACTGGCTGCAGCAGGCGATTACTACCAACAAGCCTTGGCTTTAAACCCAAAACATACTGGTGCACTAGAATACCAAGGAGAGCTGTTTATTCAACTAGGTAAAATAGAGTTAGCAAAGGCAAACTTAGCAAAAATAGATAAGATTTGCTGGTTACCGTGCAATGCAGAACGTGATTTAAAAAAGGCCATTGAAAAATCAAATACTAACTAATGTTGGTGTAACTTTAGTTTTGACTAGGTGATTATTGTTGTAATTTGAAACAGAGTTTAACTTGAGAAAATCAATTATATGACTTGCGATGTGAAATTTTGTGCCACCTTAACCATACGATATATGAACAAATTGCTGATGCAGAGTTTTCACGATTACATCGCTGGTCAAATTCCTCCGCCATCAAAGGGTTTAATTGCAATGCGTTCATTTCACATAACTCCGGACAGAGGTATGTCTGTTTGTTATTTTGATACCAATGAAAATTTAAATGCTGCTTTTCCATCAATGAAAGAATCTCAGCAGAGCGTTGCAGCAAAATTCGAAGCGAAAACCGATGCTCAGAAAGCTGTTACATCCTCTCAATCTGATTTTGGCGTTTGTTAACACCTTAAACAGTAAAAATTAGGTATGTTGATACCTATTGGTTATATTTGGCTTACAACACGATCACGTGCCCACACATAAACGCCTGCTGCAACAATTATTAAAGCTCCCGCTATCGTCCAAAAGTCAGGGAAGTTACCAAACAAAACTAAACCCCAGATTGTTGTAAACAATAAATTTGTGTAAATAAAAGGCGCTACGAGACTTGCCTCACCAAGAGTAAGAGCTCTTATAAGACACATATGTCCAGCTGTTCCAAATAGACCAATTATTATAGTCAATAAAAGCGCATTACTGGACATCGGACTCCAATGGAAAACAATATAAATCGAATAGCAAATAGCGCCAAATATCGCTGAGTAGAATAACGATGTCCATGGGCTCTCGTCAGTGCCTACAAAACGTGTTGCCAAACTATAAGTTGAATAAAATATTGCAGCACCCAATGGTAAAAGAGCATAAACAGTAAAGACACCACTTCCTGGCCTTATAATAATTAAAGCACCCAACAAGGAAACCACAATACCGATCACACGCCTCGGACCAATTTGTTCCCGCAAAAATAAAAAAGCCCCAAGCGTAATTAATACAGGACTGATGTTGAATATTGCAGATGCTTCGGCAAGTCCAAGCTTAGAAAAAGCAAAGAAGAAAAGTGTCGTAGCCATCATAAGCGCTACGGATCTCAAAAACTGAAGTTTAGGATATTTTGTTTTTCCATAGATGTTGATCTTTGGCAAAATAAGAACGGTGACGAGTATGGCTTGAACCGTATATCGAGCCCAAATGGTTTGTGCCGGACCAATTTCCTTCATCAGGTACTTGGCAGTTGCATCCATAGAGGCAAAACAAAATATAGCTCCAATCATAAGCAAAATTGGAAGTGTTTTCGCTGTCATTTTTCTAGGCTCTTAATGAAAAGGCTGACATTACAGGTAATACTACTTTCTCATATTTTTTTTCCAGCAACATAAGTCGCCGCAATAGCACGATCATCACCCATCATAATTGTTGGAAATAGCTCTTCCCAAACGTTATTTGCTCTTTCGCTTCGTTGAGAAATAACCGGCGTAGACGAAAGGTTTAACACCGTCAAATCTGCAGCTATACCAGGTGCAATATTTCCAATCTGATCATCAAGATGTAGTGCTTTTGCGGAACCTTGAGTGGCCAGCCACATAAGTTGTGCGGGATGGAGTGCAAATCCTCGAAGCTGGGCAACTTCATAAGCGCTAGCCATGGTGCGCAACATTGAGAAACTTGAACCTCCACCAATATCAGAAGCAAGCCCTAATCTGACAGACCTCAAAGCCAAATTTTCCATTTCGAACAAACCGGAACCAATAAAGGTATTTGATGTGGGGCAGTGAATAAGCGATGCTCCCACCTCACTTAAACGGTCAATCTCTCTAGTTTCCAGATGAATTGCGTGACCATATACGCCTCGTTCACCAAGTAATCCAAATGTTTCATAAGTATCCAAGTAATCTCGAGCTTTGGGAAACAGTTTTCGCACCCAATCAATCTCATCCACCTGTTCAGAAAGGTGCGTTTGCATCAGGCATTCGGGAAACTCAGACCAAAGCAATCCGAGCGCAGAAAGTTGATCAGGCGTTGAAGTTGGTGAAAATCTTGGCGTAATTGCGTAATGCGCCCGACCTTTTTGATGCCACCTCTCAAGCAGTGCCTTGCTGTCATCGTATGCGGTTTGCGCTGTGTCACATAAATCATCCGGGGCATTATGATCCATGCATGTTTTCCCCGCGACAACACACATATTTCTAATAGCTGCAGCCTCGAAAAAAGCATCAACACTTTCTGGATGAATTGTACAATAACTCGCCATTGTTGTAGTGCCATTAGATAAAGAAAAATTTATATAGTTAGCAGCAATTTCTGAAGCATAATTTAAATCTTGAAAACGCATTTCCTCTGGAAAAGTATAGACATTTAGCCAATCTATGAGACGCTTTCCCCAACTTGCAATAATAGCTGTTTGAGGATAATGAACGTGAGCATCAACAAAGCCAGCCGAGATCAAATGGTCTCCATAATCTGCGACTTCAACATCTCGAAAGTCATGTCTGTTAATATTGGCTGGCCCAATGCTATCTATAATGCCATCAATAATAAAAATGCGTTTTTTATCAACTTTGAATGATGAGACATCGAAATCTTTGTTAAATGGACTTTCATCAAAGGAGAGAATACGGCCCTCTATAATATTCTTATTTTTGCTCATCTAAAGTCCATCTAGAAGTCATATGTTTAAATTTGGCATCAATAACAAAATATAAAAGCATAATGATAAAAGTTGAGACGAGTAGCTTAACAAATGGATGCATTAATTTTGTTGATCATCGGGGTCGCCAACGGGTTCATCTTTTAAATCTGAAGCAGAAACAAACCTTTCCATCTCATTGGCATTCGTTACAATAAAATGTTTCATGTCTTTACGATACCTGTAGGCTGAGGCCTGCCATCAATTACTAACTTTGGCTCCACCCCAACATCTATTAATTCGGGCCGGTTTTCTAAATAAGAAGAAACACTCTTTATACTCTCAATATCTTTAACAAATTGAACTAATCGTGGAAATGAATTTAGAATTGTTGGATCAAGATGCCTTGATAAATCAAGATGATGAAAACAAGCGAATTCTGTCGCTCTTGGCGTGTCATCAATAAAATATTTTCCCTCATATTTTTCAAGGCTTCTGGCTAAATCAGCAAACCTATTTTTTAAAATGTCCCTCATAGCATCGCGCTTGGCTGCAAAATCGTCTCCAGTTGCAAAATTCACTGTTGGGTTTAGTGGTGCAAATAATTCTTGGGCACTTTGTAAAATCGCCATTGCTTCAGCAGACTTTATTGGATCGCTTATTGATAAGCCCGACCTGTTTTCTATGAATTGAAGAATAGCAATACTTTGACAAATCTGTGTACCATCCTCTGCTTCCATCATAGGCAGCTGTTGAAAAGGTATTTTAGGCTTAACATTCTGCCAAACATCGTCAAAATGTTCCCAAGACATAAGATAATCGTACTCTATCCCAGAATATTTAAGCAATAATTGCGGAGCTTCTGCCAATGCTCTCATTTTGAAGTATATAAGTTTTAGCATCAATAAACCTTTTTATGAATATTCTTATAAGTATATATTCACCTCTGTTGTTTCTAAAATATGCCCAGATTCCAGAATTTCAGCTTCATGTTCCTGCATAAATGCGTCAGCTTTTGCATCATCATTTATCTGAATTACAATGCAAACCTTCTGGGGGTCATCTTCATGTGGGCCACGAAAAATTGGGGTCATCCCAGCAGCTTTTTGTTTTTCAGCATGAGAGTCAAAATGCCTGGCCCACTCAGTAAAACTATTACTTATTTTAAACGTCATGACCTGAGTTTTCATGTTGTTTTCCTCATTTTTCTACAATTTATTGAATCTTATAAACAGAAATTAACTGTTAACAAAGTTGTACCCAGCTCCAATTTTCTCTACATGACCAATCCCACCATTAGGCAGATGAAAACCTACAACTTTCAATTGCTCTAATACTATTTTTTCTAAAAGTTTTTTACGTGTGTCTGCTGCCAAATTAGGATCTTGGTCCAGACCAGAACTAACCCACTCTGGCTTTCTGAAAGCAACATGATGATTATTCAATGCATCACCTATAACTAGAGCTTTTTGCGATGACTTGCCAACTTCAAAACTCATATGACCAGGTGAATGACCAGGTGTTAGTAAAGCTTTAATCCCATCAATAATCTCATCGTTACTGTCAAATAGGTTTATATTTCCTTCAAGAGCTTCAAGCCTTCGTTTTGCTCCTACTGCCATAGTAATACGGTCTTCACGCACTTTTTTAACAGTCTCAGTGTCAAACCAGTATTCCCACTCCGTTCTTCCGATATGATAATTAGCATTCTGGAAAGTTAGGTCATCAAAATCATCCAATACTCCCCAAATATGATCTGGGTGGGCATGAGTAAAAACTACATCAGTTATGTCATCAGTTGAGAGGTCGATTGCCTCTAAACTCTCAATAAGAGTTCCCATACCACTCAAAAAATCAACTCCCGCGCCAGTGTCAAAAAGAACCTTCTTTGTACCACTTTCATAAAGCGTTAAATTGCATTCTCGCGTTAATTCATCTTTGGATAAATCAAATTCTTTCAAAATCACCTCTAGCTCGCTAGCTGGCATGCTACTGTCAAAAGAAAGACTTCCGGGCAAAGTAATTGCGCCATCACTTATTGTGCTTATAGTTGCCGATCCCAAATCAATCTGAGATAAAGTCAAACTTGGAATTGCAAAGGCTAATGTTCCTAAAGCTGAAGATGTTAAAAATTTACGCCTATTTATAACCATCGCGCAATCACCATAAATCACATAAGAACCAAAGACACGGTATCTTTAGCTCAAAAGATTTATAACCCTTTCTAATTTTTCACAGTACAGGATCATTTTAATCCGTCTAGTATATTGTCATCCACCCGCGTTTCAAAAAACTTTGCAAGCATTTTGAGGCGCAGAAATAATGAATATTTGGATTAACAGCAATAGACCAGGTTAAGCTAAGCTGCCAACTTTATATTATCATTTTTTAAGAGTAGTTTTGCAGTGTTTTTATTACGTGTAATAATCACAATTTTACCATTATTGTTATAGACCACATACCTCTTGTGATGCGGCCCATTGAGCGCAATCATCTTCATGGTTTTCATCCTGAAATGTAGCTAATTTATATACCTAATATATGGTAATTAAGTGATACGGTTTCAAGAAGTAATGCTTTAAAACTTCAAAACTAATCTATCGTTCTTATGTGCTGGTAGCGATAGTTTTGTTTGGGTCGTAAAACGGTTTAGGAACTACACTGCTTTTCCTAATTTTTTCTCCATCATCAACTTGCAAACTTGTACCCAAAACCGCAACACTCGATGAAACCATTGCAAGTGCTATATTTTTTTCTAGTCTTGGAGAATATACCGCAGACGTAATGTAACCGACATTTTCCCTATTTCTTAATACAGACCATCTCTGATCATTGGATCCAATGAGTGGCTCACCTGAAATCTCTAAACCAACGAAATTTCGCTTAACACCCTCTTTTTTAATCTTCTGAAGGGATTTTTTTCCAATAAAGTCAAAGCTGCCATCACAAACCACAAGCCTATCCATACCTAATTCATAGGGGTTATCGGCAGTTGTCATATCCGCATTGTACGAAAGCATAGCTGCTTCAATGCGCCTAATACTTGAGGTGTGTCCAGGTTTTAGTCCTAGAGGTGCACCCACTTTCATAATGTGCTCCCAAAGAAGATCACCCTTTTCTCCATCTCGCAAAAAGATTTCATAACCGAGCTCACTTGACCATCCTGTCCTTGAAATAACTAGAGGAATGCCGTCCCAAACATATTCTATAAATCGATAATACTTTAAATCAGCAGGAATATCCCCAAATGCTCGTCTTAAAATTTCTCTAGACTTTGGCCCCTGCAATTGGAGCGGAGAAACATCAGGCTCACGAATTTGTACGTCCATATTAGAGTGAACCGCAACTCCTCTTGCCCACAACAAAACGTCACTATCAGCTATAGAAAGCCAAAAATGATCCTCTGCCAGTTTCAATAAGATTGGGTCATTAATAACACCGCCTTTTTCGTCAGTTATTAATACATACTTACACTGACCAACCTCACAACTGGATAAATCACGACAAGTTAGGAGCTGAGTAAATCGGCCAGCATCTGGACCTTTAATTTCAACTTGGCGCTCAACAGCAACATCGCATAATATTGCTTCATTCACGAGATTCCAAAAATTCTGAACTGGGTCTCCAAAGTCTCTTGGAATGTACATATGGTTATAAACTGAGAATGCTTTAGCACCCCAGCGTAAAGCTGCGTCAGAAAAAGGAGATTTCCTCACCTGAGTGCCAAAACTGAAAGTTTTGAAATTATCTAATTCTGTTTTTACCATCTGCATATCCAGCCCATTCTAATATATGAAGCAAAGGGTATTACCTTTTTAATTTTTGACAAGTTTAGGACAAACTAATTCTGTATTATTGATGATTCCGCCATCGAGGTCGGGACGAAGCCCAGGAAATTTTTTAAATCTATTATTCACTAACTTCTGTTCAACAAACTTAGGCCAAAAAAGAATTTATTTATATAAATAAGAACTTTTTCACTTAACACTTGAATTTTTATTAAAAAAAAAATAATACCGCGGTGCTTACAAATTTCTAATTCGATAAACTGTTTTTCCTAAAAGCGGCTCTCAGTGTTCGATTTAAGCTCAGTTAGCCAGCTCGTCGCGTGATGTGGACGGGATAAAACAAGGAGAATAACATATGCCTACAGGCAAAGTAAAATGGTTTAACAAAACCAAAGGTTTTGGATTTATTGCACCAGATGAAGGTGATAAAGATATTTTTGTGCACATTAGTGCTTTAGAACGATCTGGAATTGATGACCTAGCCGACGATCAAAAAGTTAGTTTTGAAATAACTAGCGGCAGAGACGGCAGAGAGTCAGCAGACAATATAGAGCTTCAGTAAAAGTTCAAAAATTTGTTGTACGCGTTTCCTACATTTAGGAAGCGCGTATTTTTTTTCTATTTTGAAAGAAATTGTTGTGAATAAGAAAATAAAGCCCTACGAAAAAACTGAAACTGCATACAAAGAAATTTTGGAAAGCAAAAAGAAAGCTTATGAGCAAAAGAATGCTGAGCTTCGAAAACAGCGTATGGCGAAAGAAAGTGAAAAATCAAAAAGTTGATTTTTCTATTAATCGGCTTGGGTTAGAATATCCAGAAAAGTAGTTCCAAAACGTTCAGTTCTTCTCTCACCTAGAATTTGAGACATTTCTTCGATACTATATGGTTTACGTTGAGCAACCTTCACAAGTAGGGATGTCGAGCAACTCAGAGGTTTGTCCAAACCTTTTTCACCACGTAGTAATTTGTTTTGCGCCCCTAAAAGTAGGTCGTACAAAATACCTTCCTTATTGCCCGCGAGCTTTCTTCTAGAAGGATGTAATGTCTCAACCTCACCGTTGATGACTTCTAAAAATAAGTTTCCAAAGTTTTCTAACTTTTTTGCTCCAACACCATTAATATGTGCCATTTCGTCAAGATTTATTGGACGTTTTTGGGCCATTTCAATCAGCGTTTTATCGTTAAAAATAATATATGCAGGCACTCCTGCCGTTTCAGCTAATCCACGCCTCTTGGCTTTTAACGCACTCAATAATGGAGCATCCTCTTCGCTCACCAACATTTTGATACGGTGACTAGATTTTGCTGATTTAATCGTATCCATTCGTAGAGTTATATTTTTTTTGTCACTCAATATTTCCAGTGCATTTTCCATAATTTTTAACGCACCGTGTCGTTCTGGATCTGGCCTAACAAGATCATGACCCATCATCTGTCGAAATATTGCCTGCCACTTAACACGGCTTAAGTCTTTTCCAACTCCAAAAGTAGGTAAGGATTGATGTCCATGGCTAAGAACTTTATCTGTTTCAATGCCCAAAAGTATATCGATCAGATGGCCTACACCAAAATATTCTCCAGTGCGCAAAATAGCTGATAATGCCTTTCGAACAGGTTGGGTGGCATCAAATGTTTCTGGTGGCGTTTCGCATAGATCGCAGTTTTCGCACTCAATGTTACTTTCGCCAAAATATTCTAAAAGAGTGCGACGTCGGCAAGTCAACGCTTCAGCCAAACCCAAAAGAGCATTTAATCGACCATGGTCAGCTGACTTTCTCTCAGTTGAAGCAAGGCCTTCATCAATTTGGCTACGTCTTAGACGGATATCATCTGCTCCATAAAGCGTATAAGTCTCAGCGGGAATACCGTCCCGCCCAGCTCTCCCAACTTCCTGATAAAAACTTTCTATTGATTTAGGTAAATCCGCATGTGCAACCCAGCGAATATCAGGCTTATCTATACCCATACCAAAAGCCACGGTCGCAACAACAATTAGCCCATCTTCGACAGAAAATCGGTTCTCAACCACTCTTCGATCCTCTGAGGGCATGCCACCGTGATAATGGCACGTACTGTGACCAACTTCTCTCAATGCTTTGGCAAGTGTTTCAGTTTTGGCTCGGGTACCACAATAAATAATGCCTGGCTGGCCTTTTCTTTGATTAACAAACTCCATAATTTGGCGCCTTGGATTATCTTTAATTACAAATCTAAAATGTATATTAGGGCGATCAAATCCATGCAAAAATGAACTTGGTGCTGTTCCATCAAAAAGCCGCTCAATAATTTCTTGGCGTGTCTCTTCATCAGCAGTGGCTGTAAAGGCAGCCAGAGGCACGTCCAGGCTTCGCCGTAGCTCTCCGATCCTCAGATAGTCAGGTCGAAAATCGTGACCCCATTGGCTCACGCAATGGGCCTCATCTACAACCAGAGAAACAACGTTATATCGATGTAAAGAAGATAGCATTGCAGTTGACGCCAAGCGTTCAGGTGCCAGATAAAGTATGCGTAATTTTCCAGCATTCAGCTCTGAAAAAATTTTATCTGTCTCATCTTCAGTATTTGCGGAAGTTATTGCCCCCGCTGCGACTCCTGCAGCTTGTAGCCCGCGCACCTGGTCTCGCATAAGAGCAATAAGAGGTGAAATTACTAAAGTGAGCCCCTTCCCCAAAAGTGCGGGCAATTGAAAGCATAATGATTTTCCACCGCCTGTTGGCATGATTGCAAGAACATTTTTCCCCTGAACTACAGCATCGATTATTTCGCGCTGTCCAGGACGAAATTCATCAAATCCAAATATATCACGCAGAAGTGTTTTAGGTTCAGTCATGGAATACCTGCTGACTTTTTTGCTCTTTGATTGGATGTCCCACAGAGCGCAGTTGCAGGCAAGCTCTTTTGGCAGCCTTGCTGAGAACTAGTAAAAAGTTTTGAAATAAATAAGACTAAAAAATGGGCATAGAAATATATTTGAAAATACTGACGAAGCGTCATTAAACTGATTGTTTATATTCTGATAAACAATTGAGCTACTATGAATAACTAGAATGAGGTCAAAAATATGAGTTATGTTAGGATGAATTACTTTGAATATATTTCGGAGAAAGCAGGTGATGAGCTCGAAGCTCACTATATTAAAAATGCTCCTGCCAACTTTCCAGATGCAACTGTGCTCGTCTTTCTTAGAACAAGCCCGACAACGGCATCTTTAACATCAGTATACCCAGACAAGTATACTTTTGAAAAAGCAGCCGGTCAGCGGAAAAAAGGTATTGCTGGCGTTGCCGATAAAATAAAAAATGTGCGCTTAGAAGAAGGAGAGGCCTCGCTGGCCTTAATGAGATGAGTAACTCTCATCAATTGTGCTTAAGTTAGAAAAAATTTTTAGCGTTTTTTAAGAGGATTAAATGAAGTTAACACCCGGAAAGTTAATAACCGAAATTGAGTTGCCATCAATTGAAGGGAAAAAATTTAGTATTAAAAAAATAAAGGGGAAAAAGTCCCTTGTTACATTCTATCGATTTGCGACTTGTCCGTTCTGTAATTTACGAATTCACGAAATAACTGAGCGATATAATGAGTTGGGAGAAAATTTTGAAATTGTAGCAATATTCAATTCTTCTCTAGATTATCTAGCTAAGGTAATGGAAAAACATACAGCGCCATTCACAATTCTTGCCGATGAAAACTTTGAATATTTTGCAAAACATGAAGTAGAAAAATCCTTAATCAAATTTTTGATTGGATCACTTGTTGGGTTTTTAAGAATATTAAAAGCAAGTTCAAAGGGCTATTTCCCTATGGAGTTGAAAGGCATGACGATAGTTCCAGTTGACGTATTGATTAATGAAACTGGGGTAATAGAAAAGGTGTATTATGGTAAAAATACTACTGATCACTTGAGTTTTGATGAAATAAAGAAGTTCGCGTTGTCTAAATAAAATAATATTCAGTAAAATCAAACACGAGATTAGAAAACTGATCTTATCAGGGAGATTACACTCATGCTAGCTGAACAGCTCAAAACTTATTTAGATAAAGCTGGCATTCATTATGCTTGGGTAATGGCTGCAATAGTATTCATGTTTACGTTAGCTACTTCGACGATTACTAGTGCACCACAAATTTTAATTCTACCAATCACCGAAGCCTACGGTTGGGATATTTCAGATGTATCAATAGCTACAGGCCTGATGTATTTCATGACCGCCATGTTATGCCCGATAGGCGCACCATTAATGCTCCGCATTGGGGTGATAAATGTAGTGCTAATCGTCATTTTTCTGGAAGTCATAGGATTACTTTGCACGGTTCTAGCCTTCGAAAAATGGCATCTATTATTAAGCATAGGCTTATGTCTGGGAATTGCTTCAGGTATAATTGGGCTGGGTCTCTCAGCAACAGTTGCCACCAGATGGTTCACCGCCAGGCGTGGTTTGGTTGTAGGGATAATGACTTCTGCTTTCGCGGCTGGACAACTGATATTTATGCCAGTGATGGCCTGGATCACAACAGTATCTAATTGGCAGTTTGCAATAGCACCAGGGTTGATCGGTGGAATAATATGTGGAGCATTGTTCTTTTTGCTCGGGAAGGATTGGCCTTCACAGCTTAACCTTCCTGCATATGGTGACGATAAAATTTATTATCCACCTGAAGAAAATACAGGAAATGCCGTCTCCATATCTTTCAAAGCTTTGTCAGGAGCAATTAAACATCCCGCTTTCTGGATTTTGGCGATCACATTTTTTATTTGTGGGCTCACGAGTACTGGAATTGTTGGACAACACTTCATTCCATTTTGTGCTGACAACAACGTTGGTATTATTATGGCATCTTCTTATCTGGCGCTCATGGGGTTTTTTAATTTCATAGGAACTATGGGGTCCGGTTGGCTATCGGATCGTTACAATAACTATACCTTACTTGCCGCCTACTATGGTTTAAGAGGGTTATCTCTACTC
>JAQWIK010000096.1 GCA_029248915.1 Paracoccaceae bacterium
TTAATTTTTTGATGCACATTTTTTGAGATTGTGTCCCATAAGTCCTCCCTCTGCTTATCAACTATGCCAAAATCTTTTATGGGAAAATGCAGCCACAATATATTTTTTTTTGCCATCAGAGAGTGAAAGTCTCTCATACCAAGATTTTCCATTTCTTTTTTCTCTGTTAAAGATATTATTGCAGAAGGCTTCCAATTTAAAATTTCTTCAATATCGGCTGGAAAGTCCCCATTTAGACCTGGAAGAGGGCTCAACCCTAATAGTGCAGGTCCAATCGATATTTCAGTAACTTCAAAGGGCTGCATAAGAATTTTCTTTTTCCGTTATATTGATGACTGGACGTCTAGCACACAAACACATAGCTTATAATTACCTTTAATTAAGAACAAAGACATGAAAGCAGAACAAACAACAAATTATCAAGTATTAGCAAGAAAGTACCGTCCAGAAACATTTTCTGACCTAATCGGGCAAGAAGCCATGGTTAGAACGTTAAAGAATGCCTTTGAAGCTGATCGAATTGCTCAAGCCTTTATGATGACTGGTATTCGTGGTGTAGGCAAGACAACTACTGCTCGAATCATAGCAAAAGGTATGAATTGTATTGGACTAGAGGGGAAAGCAGGCCCTACAACAAATCCATGTGGACAGTGTGAACACTGTGTTGCAATAAGCGAAGGACGGCACGTTGACGTATTAGAAATGGATGCTGCCAGCAGGACCGGTGTAGATGACATAAGAGAAATAATTGATAGCGTTCATTATCGCGCTGCCTCTGCACGCTTCAAAATTTATATTATCGATGAAGTGCATATGTTATCAAACAATGCCTTCAATGCATTACTAAAGACCCTCGAAGAGCCACCAGCGCATGTAAAATTTATATTCGCAACTACAGAAATTCGAAAAGTTCCCGTTACAGTTTTGTCAAGGTGCCAAAGATTTGATTTACGTCGAATTGAGCCAGAAGAAATGATTAAAATGCTTCAAAATCTCGCAAATCTTGAAAATGCCAGCATTTCAAATGAGGCTCTCGCGCTGATCACACGTGCATCCGAAGGTTCTGCAAGAGATGCACAATCATTGTTAGATCAAGCTATCAGTCATGGCGCTGGTGAAACTAATGTTGATCAAGTGAGATCAATGTTAGGTTTAGCCGATAGGGGAAGGGTTTTGGACCTATTTGAATTTATCATGCGAGGGCAAGCAAAAGAAGCATTAAACGAACTTGGTAGCCAATATTCGGATGGCGCTGACCCCATTGGAATAATTCGAGATCTTGCCGAAGTAACACATTGGGTATCAGTTATTAAGATCACTCCTGATGCAGCCAATGATCCAACCGTTTCACCTGATGAAAAAACTCGAGGGCAAGTGTTTTCGGAATCCATATCAATGCGAATACTTACAAGAACCTGGCAGCTGCTTTTGAAGACCCTGGAAGAAATTTCATCGGCACCAAACTCAATGATGGCCGCAGAAATGGCAATCATCCGAATAACACATGTTTCAGATTTACCTAGCCCAGAAGAACTAGTCAAAAAACTCACCACTAAACAAACTGAGAATGCATTGGGTAGTAAAGGGATATCTGCAGGGACTGCAAACAATACTGCTACTTCCTATCAAAAATCAGCTCAACGAACAAAAAAAAACTCTATTCCGAATGAAGGTAACATAGCCGTTGCTTTGGATACCGAGACTTTAGCTTTACAATACCCAAATTTTGAAAGTGTTTTAGAAATAATACGTAAATTTCGCGATATGAAGCTTTTGATTGATGTAGAAAATTCAATTCGCTTGAGTAACTATGTACCGGGAAGAATTGAATTCACGCCCGCAGAGCATGCTCCAAAAGACTTAGCACAAAGACTTGGTCGACTGTTGCAAAATTGGACTGGCTTTCGATGGACTATTACAGTTGTAAGCGACTGTTCAGCAGAAACAATTCAAGAACAGCGAAACGCGGAGGAAGAAGGTTTAAAAAACGAAGCGAAACTGCATCCTTTTGTTAAAACAGTTTTTGAAAAATTCCCAAAAGCGTCTATAACAGAAATCAAATCACAGGCACGAATTATTGCAGAAGCAGAAGAAACTCGATTGCCAGAAATTGAAGGCGAGTGGGATCCTTTTGAAGAATGAAATTAGGAGAGTTAAATGTTTAAAGGCTTAGGCGGATTGGGCGACATGGGAAAAATGATGAAAGCAGCCCAGGAAATGCAGGGGAAAATGTCCCAAATGCAAGAAGAGATGGTAAATATTATGGTAGAAGGCCAAGCTGGGGCGGGTATGGTCAAGGCTACTTGCACTGCAAAAGGTGACTTAAAGGCGTTAAATATTGATCCGACGATTTTTAATAGCGATGATAAGGAAGTTGTGGAAGACTTAATCGTTGCAGCAATTAAGGATGCTCAACAAAAAGCTGGCGAAAAAGCAAAGGAAGAAATGGGCAAGCTTACAGAAGGTTTAGGGTTGCCACCCGGAATGAAACTTCCATTTTAACAAATGAAAAATAATCGAGATCTTGATGTTTTAATCGAGCTTATGGCAAAACTTCCAGGGCTCGGACCACGGTCAGCACGTCGCGCTGTTTTACATTTGATTAGAAAGCGTAACTCGTTATTGCTCCCATTAGCAGATATGCTTTCTAATCTGTCCGAGACAGCCAGGGAATGTTTAAACTGTGGAAATATTACTACTACTGAATTGTGTGAAATATGTAATGACCAAGACAGAGGTAACGGAGAGCTTTGTATTGTTGAAGATGTCTCCGACCTATGGGCTATGGAGAGAGCCAACATTTTCAAGGGTCGCTACCATGTCTTGGGAGGTACCTTGTCAGCTCTTGATGCAGTAGGTCCCGAAGAATTACGTATACCAAAACTGGTGCACCGCGTTTTATCAGAAAATATCACTGAAATCATTTTGGCTCTAAATGCGACAATAGAGGGGCAGACAACAGCACACTATATATCTGAAGAGCTTGAAAATTCAGTAAAGGTTACATCTTTAGCGCAAGGAGTTCCGATCGGTGGCGAACTAGATTACCTTGACGAGGGCACAATAACGGCAGCACTCAAAGCTCGGCGGCAAATTTAAATTAAAAAGCAGTACTATTTTTTTTCAGCGTTATCATCATCTTCTGGAAGATTGAAAAAACTATCTGCATCAGAAAAATCCTCAGTATTTTCTTCTGAATCCTGCGACTGATTTTCTGTTAAGCTAAATGCTTCTAACCCTTCCATGCTTGAGGGTATTTTAGGCTCAGTAGGCATTTCCAGCGATTGTTCAGTGCTTACCAATTTACGCCGTTCATCATCAGACATGATGGTCCCATCAGTGGCCTTTTTCCCTGCCGCTTTTTGTACCGCAGTATCCAATTCAGATTGCTTACAGAGCCCTAACGCAACGGGGTCAATAGGCTGGAGGTTTGAAATATTCCAGTGTGTCCGCTCCCGGATAGACTGAATAGTTGGTTTAGTTGTTCCTACAAGTTTAGAAATTTGACCATCCGTTAATTCTGGGTGGAATTTGACTAACCAGTAAATTGAAGCAGGTCTATCCTGACGCTTGGACAATGGAGTATACCGAGGGCCCCGCCTTTTTTCCTCACCGAGAGCGGCAGGGTTATGTTTCAAATTCAATTTATAGAGAGGGTCCGCCTCAGCTTTTTTAATTTCATCAGCATCTAATTGGCTGTTAGTAACAGGATCAAAACCCTTCACCCCAGTTGCTACATCTCCGTCAGCTATACCTTGAATTTCCAATTCATGCATTTCAACAAAATCTGATATTTGTTTGAATGTCAGCGTGGTATTATCAACTAGCCAAACTGCTGTAGCTCTTGCCATTATAGGTCTAGCCATTTTGTATCTCCTTCACACAATTCATCACCACCTGAATTCAGGCGCCCAACCTAAAGGAATTATCCGATAATAGGGAAAGTTATTGTCGCTATAACGATTTTTTTATAAAAGTGAAGTCCTATTAACAAATTTATTATCAATCTTTATTTTATCAGATTGAAGCCAGAAAAATAACCTAACTCCAATAAATGAGCGATATAAAGTGCAAAAAGTCTGCTTCAAAATGGAAATTTTTTGTTGAAAAAAATCTATTACGAAATATTTTAACAATATCGGAACAAATTTAGTATTTTTGTTGCTCTATAGTTCCTAGATCACTAAAAAGTAGAAAATTTTGAGGAGACTCGCTTTATGGCTCACGATGGACAGCATGACCTTACGGTCGCAATGCCAATTTTGGAGGATATTTTAGGCTTAGTAAGTGAAGTTATTAAGCCTTTAGCTACACTTAACGAAAAAGCCATAGATAAACTGCGAGACCTGGTCACAATAGACGGAAAGGTCTCTTCTCCGATGATCGAAACACATCAAACTGCTGCCCACGGAGTAGCTTGGCTAGCTACCTACACGGAGAGCATTAGCCAAATGGTTAAATGGGCTGAAAATCTTTCCCAAGAAAAGAAGTTTGGGCAGCCAGAACAGCTATTACTGCAAATTGGGGTAGGTGAATACCTAAGGCAGATTGTTGGCGGGATTATGATGAGCCAAGGCGAGATTTTTAGACTTAATGATATTGGGTTATCCAGTTTTGATTTATCTGAATTTCAAACACAGGCAGTGCTAGAGCTATCAAGTAAAGGCAACACTCAGCAAGCTCGCACACTTTTGGTTGATATTATGCAGGAGCATTCAGCTAACATTACCGTCGGTGATAGTGGTTTAGACGAAGATCTGGAAATGATAAGAGAGCAATTTAGAAAATTTTCTATCGATAGAATTGAGCCTTATGCACACGAATGGCATTTGAAAGACGAACTAATTCCTCTCGAAGTGATTTCAGAGTTATCAGATTTAGGTGTTTTTGGGCTGACCATCCCCGAGGAGTATGGTGGACTTGGTTTAAGTAAGGCTTCAATGGCCGTAGTTTCTGAAGAATTATCTAGAGGATATATAGGTGTTGGCTCGCTGGGTACTAGGACCGAAATTGCTGCCGAGTTGATTTTATGTGGTGGGACAGAAGAGCAAAAATCACAGTGGCTACCTGGTTTAGCCAGCGGTGAGATTTTACCAACTGCAGTTTTTACAGAACCCAATACAGGCTCTGACTTGGGCGCGCTTCGAACACGTGCTGTAAAATCCGACAGTGGTGATTACCAAGTTACTGGTAATAAAACTTGGATTACGCATGCATCTCGTACTCATGTCATGACGTTATTAGCTCGAACTGATCCTGACTCAAAAGATCATCGAGGCTTATCAATGTTTCTAGCCGAAAAACAGCCCGGAACTGATGAGAACCCTTTCCCAAACAAAGAAATATCTGGTGGTGAAATTGAAGTCTTAGGTTACCGAGGTATGAAAGAATATGAAATGGCCTTTGATAAATTTACAGTGGCTAAAACAAACCTTTTAGGTGGTCAGGAAGGAAAGGGATTCAAACAACTCATGCAAACGTTTGAAAGTGCAAGAATTCAAACAGCAGCACGGGCCGTTGGTGTTGCTCAGGCCGCTTTAGACGAGTCTTTCAATTATGCAAAAGATAGAAAACAGTTCGGGAAAGCACTGATTAAATTTCCTAGGGTTATAAACAAATTAGCAATGATGGCTGTAGAAATAATGATAGCGCGACAACTGACTTACTTTAGCGCATATGAAAAAGACAACGATCGCCGATGTGATCTAGAAGCCGGTATGGCTAAACTACTTGGCGCAAGGATTGCCTGGGCTGCGGCAGATAACGGACTTCAGATACATGGTGGAAATGGGTTTGCCTTAGAATATAAAATTAGCCGTATTCTTTGTGACGCTAGAATTTTGAATATTTTTGAAGGTGCTGCTGAGATACAAGCTCAGGTTATAGCACGCAGATTATTAGAAACTTAAATGTAACTAATCCGAACCTGGATAAGAGTTGTTAAAACTATAAGCTTACGCTTGGTAAAAACTCAGTTGGAATATTATTTATATTTTGTAGTAAAAATTCTGAAAAAACTTTCCCCATTTGGGGGGCCATACCTAACCCTATTTTAAAACCACCATTCATGATAAATTCTGAAGGGTAAAGTGGGTGTTCACCCAATACTGGTGCTCGAGAACGTGAACGCGGCCGTACATTTGCCCAAGTACAGATCGGGTCTTTCCCCTTCAGTTCCGGTAATATGTTCGACGCCTTTATAATCAAAGCCTGTAAATTGCCGTCATTAGTATCACTATGTTCAAAACTATTTTCCGATGTTGAACCGACAGCAAGTGTACCATCCAAATGTGGAATAAAATGCAGAGTTTCGGCAAAAAGCTGTGCCGACCTCGGTTTTTTTAATTTAAATAATGCCGCCTGCCCTTTTACTCCGTTGCCAAAATTTTTTTCAAATTTTTGTGATATCCTACTAAGGTCGTGAACGCCCGTTGCCCAAATAACTTTACCTTGATTTTTTCCTTCTAAAAGGAACTCACACCCCTTCTTGTTCAAGGCTTGAGCCAAAGATAAACAAGCTAATCTGGGATGGATTAATGCAGACAAATTATCAAAAATCCAAAAGCCTGTGGGGGACATTAATTCCCACTCTTTACTATTATCTATGATATCCCAAGTCGCAAAATTCTGCCAAAGATCCTTTGCCGTTTCTTTTCTCTTCTTAGCCAAGATTACGCTAGATTCATCCATCAGAGGCTGCAATCTACCAGTCCGTTTATATCCACTTTTCAAACCAGAAATATTATCTACATCTCTCCAAAATTTCTGGCTATAAAGCAAACTTTCAAGCTGGAATTGTTTTTTAATGTTCCAATTCTCTGGAACATGCGGCGCTAACGCTCCAACGATACCACCACTGGCTCCATTAGCGATTCCATTTGGATCAATTACTTTCACTGACGCACCCAAATTGAGACAATGCCAGGCGAGTGTTAGCCCCATTATTCCAGCACCTCTAATCGTGATGTCTATCATTCGCTCTTGTCACCTGCTAATACACGAGCGATAGAGGTGACAAAAGAAAAGTGCAAGCCTTTGACCAACTATACTTACGCAGATCTTGTTTGGCGAAATAATCGAATACCCATAGCTCAAAAATTTGATGACCCGTACTATTCTCTGGATAACGGTTTGGAGGAAGTGCGTCATGTTTTTTTAACAAGCAATAAACTTCCTCATAGGCTAAAAGATGAATTCAAGATTGCAGAATTAGGATTTGGAACTGGGCTAAACTTTTTGTCAACTCTGTGGCAATGGAGACTCAAAAAACAAAAAGGAGTATTTTTTTATACTTCCTTTGAAGCGTTTCCTATGAGGCCAGAAGAGATGATCAAAGCACAAAGTGAATTTCCTGAATTGAGCAGTATTAAAAATGAGTTTTTGTCTCTTTGGAGCGAGCTCCTGGAAAAAGGCAAGCTTAATGGTAAAGACTACAGCTTGAAACTTATTTTGGGTGATGCAAGGCATACAATTAAAAACGCCAAAATAACGGCTGATTGTTGGTTCTTAGACGGTTTTTCTCCAGCAAAAAACCCAGAGCTCTGGGAAGAAGAATTATTGAAAGATGTCTATAGATGTACCGCTGATAAAGGTACATTATCAACTTACTCTGCCGCGGGAATTGTGCGCAGAAATTTAAGTTCAGCAGGATTTGAAGTTGAACGAGTTCAGGGTTTTGGACGCAAGCGACATATGACAAAAGCGATCAAAAAATAATGAAAAGTAATCCGAAATTAGGAATATCACTTATGGCTATAACTATGCTAGTCTTTGCTATTCAAGATGGGATATCGCAATATCTGGCACGCGAATACAATGTTTTTTTTATTGTTATGGTTCGGTACTGGTTTTTTGCAATATTTGTATTCATTTTATGTTCAAGACAACCTGGTGGGCTACAAAGAGTCGCGTCAACAAAACAACCGTTTTTACAGATTTTTCGCGGGGTATTGCTCGCCTTCGAAGTTATTGTGATGATAACAAGTTTTACTTTGTTAGGCTTAATCGAGAGCCATGCTGTTTTTTCAATTTACCCACTATTGGTAGCAGCATTATCCGGACCAGTTTTGAAAGAATATGTTGGTTGGAAACGGTGGTCTGCAATTTTTATTGGTTTTTTTGGCGTCATGATTATATTGAAACCATCCAATAATGTTTTCTCTTTGGAGGCTATAATTCCTTTAATTGCTGCACTTATGTTTGCTTTGTACAGTCTCCTTACAAGATATGCAGCTCGCCAAGATGGCGCCATGACGTCATTTTTTTGGACTGGAATAATTGGAGCAATTGTAATGTCAGTTATCGGCAGTGGTTACTGGGCTCCCTTGAAACCGATCGACTGGGCCTGGTTAGGTCTGCTTTGTATTTTTGGGTGTTTAGCTCACTATTTACTAATAAAGTGTTACGAAGTATCAGAGGCTGGCTTGCTTCAGCCTTTCGCTTATCTACAACTCCTCTTTGCAACAATTATTGGTCTTTGGATATTCAGCGAAAAACTAGAGACACATCTTATGATTGGCGCATTTTTTGTAGTACTCGCTGGATTATTCGCTTTTTGGCGCGAGAGGCAAAAAACCTGAACCTTTTAGGTAGAAATAAAAAGAATTAGGGGGGTTTTTATTCAGTCGCACTTTGTAGTTTGGAAGACTTTCTGAAACTCGCATAACATAATTACGAGTTTCTTCGAAAGGAATACTTTCAACCCACTGAACCAAATCAACTTTTGGACTCCGCGGATCTCCCAGAAGCTCAATCCAACGGTCAGCTCGAGATGGCCCGGCATTGTATGCAACTGCCATTAGAATTGGATTGCCTTCATACCTTTCAGAGAGTTCTTCTAAGTATGCTACTCCAATCTTAGCATTGTATTTCCAATCTGATAACATTCTCTCAGATGAAAATTTCAAGCCTAGCCTTTTTGCAACTTCTTTAGCAGTCTTAGGCATTACTTGCATCATACCGAGAGCCCCAACAGGTGATGCAACTTTCGGATAAAATTCGCTTTCTCGACGCGCTATAGCCAATGTCATTTCTGGAGGAATTCTCTGTGGTATATCTGCTACCGGGTGAAGCGCAAAATAAGGCCTTGGAAAAACCTTACTTTGACTTGCCGCTCTCTTTGCAACCATGACAAGCTCATGGGATTTTTTGTTTTCCTCCAAAAAATTAACCAATCTTAATATATTTTCATCAGATAATGTCTCTGTTAAATGGGTGAGAAAGCGCTCTGCAAGCACTTCTTGATTTGCAGAAAACAATAGCAAAGCTGCCTTAAAAACTGATCCATTTGAAAAACTCGCTTTCCTCCAGGGATTGGAGTGAGAGGTGTTTAAAACTGCTATATCTACTGTCCTTCCCACTTTTTCAGCTGCCAGCAAACCGTAATAGGTTTCCCAACGATCGGCTCCAATTTGATAAATTTGTTGCGCAACATCCATCTTGCCTTGCTTTTCGTATGTTCTGCCGAGCCAATAGAAACCACGACCCAACGAAATTGGAGCATCTACCGATACTAAAAAATTCTTAAAGTGATTCAGAGCCAGCTCTGCATTATTCAACTTTTCTAATGCTAAATATCCAGAAAGCCATTCGAGAACAGCATACGTATCACCTTCTTCAAGATAATGATTAGATGAAATACTATAGGCCTTTGTGTACTGTTTACTATACATCAGGTCACGAGCTAAAATTTCTCTTCTTTCAGCCCATTTTGACGGCTGAGCCAAATACCTAGCCGATTTACTGTAATTTTCTAAAACCTGCAGAGCCGATTCACGAAGATTATTTCTTAAGCGCCATTCAAAACGCGCATGCATTACAACAGGATGTTTCTTCCATTTTGGAGGTAAGGAATTAATTTTTGAGGACACATTTTTTTTATTCGCATAGAGGGAAAAAACCGTATCGGCTACTGCCTTCTGAATATCACTCAATAAAAAAGACATTGCATTCAACGAGGCTTTATCTTTTTCCCACAAAAGAAACTCAAATCGATTATCTTTAAAAGGAAGCAAATTTGTTCGAAAATTTTCAAAAATCTCTAAAGTTGTAGCCTTATTCATACTTTGATCAGCCCAGGCAGCTTGGGCAACAAGGCCTGCTTTAAATTTTTGGTCGTCCCTTTTCAATGCGAGTGCATAGACTAAACTCCCCAAACCTGTTTGCGGCTTTCCAATTTCAAAAAACGCTAATATTTGATCATCCGGAGCATTAAGAAAGGATTTTTCGGATCTTTTCCTGAGATAAGGTAGCCCTGGCCAATCAGAATTTTGTTTCAAAAAATTCAAGACTTGATCTGGCCTTCCTAAACCCTCTCTTAAGTAATGCCATAAAATAATAGAATGGCCTAAATCCCCATCTTTATCTGCAAGTAGAAAGGCTTTATCCCAATTTTCCTTTTCCATAGCTCTGAAAGCAGGCTCTAAAGGCCTCACTGGCGCCTGAGCATCTGCTGAGGTGAAAAACAAAAAAAGAAATAATATAATATATCGCAACTTCGCTTGCATTTTTGATCCAGAACCTAAATACGATAGTTTAAGTGTACTGTGCATTTTGAGTTAAGCAATGTGGCTTTTCAGGAAAATCTTAATTTGCAAATAAACTATAAGGAGTGTTTCATGTTTAAAGGATCATTACCAGCAATGGTCACACCGTTTGATAACGGAAAAGTAGATGTGAAAAGGCTAAAGAGACTTGTTAATTGGCATATAGAACAGGGAAGTCGTGGACTTGTGCCGGTAGGCACAACCGGTGAAAGCCCGACCCTCACACATGCTGAACATGAGCAGGTAGTCAGCGAAGTTATTAATGAAGCGGGCGGTAGAGTCCCCGTTATAGCTGGTGCCGGCTCCAATAATACTGCCGAGGCAATTAGATTTGTGGAACATGCAAAAAATGTAGGAGCAAACGCTGCTCTGGTTGTTACACCTTACTACAACAAACCAACTCAGGCAGGTTTAGTAGCACACTTCACTGAGTTAGCAAAGATTGGTCTTCCAATAATCATCTATAATATTCCTGGTCGATCTGTCGTAGATATGTCACCTGAAACTATGGGTGAATTAGCAAAATTGACTGAAATTATTGGTGTTAAAGATGCGACAGGCGACTTAGCCAGAGTTTGTGATCAACGTTTAACCTGTGGTAATGACTTTATACAATTGTCTGGAGAAGATGCGACAGCACATGGGTTTAATGCTCAAGGAGGTGTTGGTTGTATTTCTGTTACAGCAAATGTTGCTCCAGGGCTATGTTCAAAGATGCAGGAAGCAACCCTAGAAGGTGACTATTCATTAGCTCTAGAGATCCAAGACAAACTAATGCCTTTGCATAAAGCTATTTTTACAGAACCAGGCCTAGTTGGCGCAAAATACGCGATGAGTAAATTAGGGTTATGTAAAGATGAAGTGCGTCTTCCACTTACTCCACTCTCTGAACCGACCAAACAAAAAATTAATTCAGCACTTAAGCATGCGGATCTAATATAATCAGCATTACAACCAAGCAGTTTGTTTAATTTAGCTTGATTTTAAACGTAAAGACCGCAAATCTTTTACTATGAATAAACTGACTCCATTTCCTGGCCAAAAATCACTTCAAGTAATTTCGTTTGATCGAAAAGAGCTTGCAGTTATATTATCCATTTATGGCAAAATGGTTGCCGCTGGTGAGTGGAGAGATTATGGCATTTCGGCACTTTACGACGTGGCAGTTTTTTCAATTTTTCGTAGAACAGCAGAAAACCCCCTTTATCGAATAGAAAAACGCCCAAAGTTACGGAATAAACAGGGTGAATACGCAGTAATAGGAATGAATGGCCAAATTTTAAAAAGAGGTCATGATTTGAAAAAAGTAATACATATTTTAGAACGCAAATTAATCAGATCTGTCGTATAAAATTGTACAAAAAAATATTGTGATCGAAACATTATTTCAAAAATAATACAAAACACAAAACTACTACTAGACAAGGAACAAAACAAGAACGTATTTATGTGTATGTTTGCTGAATTGTCAATAATATCAAACTTTACATTTTTAACTGGAGCTTCACACCCTGAAGAATATATGATGCGTGCTGCACTTCTTGGCCTACCGGCTATTGCGATAACTGATGTCAATTCAGTTACTGGAATTGTGAGAGCATACAGTGCAGCACGCGATATAAAGCGCTTTGTAAAAGACCGTCAAAGTAAAAACTCAATAGGGCCTCCCCGACCCCAAAATATTCAAAAGCCTCCTTCATTAAGTTTAGATACGATACCGCGGTTGATACCCGGATCAAAATTCAAATTAATAGACGGATTTGAAATAACAGTATTGCCCAAGTCACGTAAAGGGTGGGGCACATTATGCCGGTGTCTCTCTAAAGGTAGATTACGCAATAGCAAAGGTTTATGCGATTTGGTTATTAGTGAAATTAGTGAAGAACTAGATGATGTAGTACTCCTTATTCATTCACCAAAAATTCCATGGAACTTGAAAAAATCAAAACTGTGGTTAAAAAATAGCACCCTTCTTAAGAACAAATTTAATCAAGATGTTTATATAGTATTAACACCAGAATATGATGGAATCGATCATAAAAGATTCGAACACACCAAGAAACTATCCAAAACTATTAGATGTGATCTCGTTGCTAGCGCACATCCAATTATGCACCATAGCAAACGCCGCAAACTGGCAGACGTTCTAACCGCAATTCGCCTAGGTAAAAGTGTAGACCAGTTAGGAAAAAATGCACTACCAAATGCAGAACGGCGCCTACGCTCATATACTGAAATACTTCAAATTTTTTCTGGATACCCAGAAGCAATAAATAATACGATCCGCATTTTGGATAAATTACAATTTTCATTAGACGAGCTAAGATATCAATATCCTCTAGAAATAAACAATGGGGAAACACCACAAAAACGTTTGGAAAGATTAGCTATTGAGGGACTCAATTGGAGGTATCCTTCGGGAGCCTCCCAAAAAGTGCAATCCATGCTAAATCATGAGCTAAAACTTATAGGAAAACTAAAATATGAACCTTACTTCCTAACTGTTCATGACATCGTTACTTTCGCACGGAGCCGTAACATTTTATGCCAAGGTAGGGGTTCTGCAGCAAACTCAGTTGTTTGCTACTGCCTCGGGGTGACATCAGTCAGCCCAGAAATTGGAACAATGGTTTTCGAGAGATTTGTTTCTGAAGCACGCGACGAACCCCCTGATATCGATGTTGATTTTGAGCATGAACGTAGAGAGGAAGTTATACAGTACATTTATAATCGATATGGGCGACATAGAGCTGGCCTTTGCTCAACGGTGATTCATTACAGAGGCAAGCGCGCCGTTCGAGAGGTTGGTGCTGCAATGGGCCTCAGTAAAGATACAGTCAGTGCCTTATCATCCCAGCTATGGGGATTTTTCAGCACAAAAAAGTTAGAGGAAAAACGTATACGTGAGATTGGTTTAAATCCATCAGATCATCACTTAAACCTCACACTCAAAATTATTGACGAAATTATTGGGTTCCCAAGACATTTAAGCCAGCATGTCGGTGGCTTTGTAATAACTGAAGGACGCTTGGATGAGTTAGTACCAATTGAGAATGCCTCAATGGAGGACCGAACTGTCATAGCTTGGGATAAAGATGATATTGATACTCTTGGTATATTAAAAGTAGATATCCTTTCATTAGGCATGTTGACCTGCATCAGAAAAAGCTTTGACATGATTCAACAATATTTTGGTGATGATTATACCTTAGCGAATCTACCCGCCGAAGATCCCAAAGTTTATGATATGTTATGCCGCGCTGATAGTATTGGTGTTTTTCAAGTAGAAAGTCGTGCTCAGATGAACTTTTTACCTAGAATGAAACCTCGCTGCTTTTATGACCTTGTTATTCAAGTGGCAATTGTGCGGCCAGGACCAATTCAAGGTGATATGGTACACCCGTATATCCGGCGCCGGAATGGTGAAGAAATTGTCAATTTTCCATCAGACAAGCTTGGAGAAGTACTAGGTAAAACTCTTGGCGTTCCTCTTTTCCAAGAGCAAGCAATGCAAATTGCAATTATAGGTGCTAATTTCAGTCCTGATGAAGCTGACCGCTTAAGAAGAGCGCTAGCAACTTTCAAAAAACATGGAAATGTCAGTGAATTCTTAAACCGGTTTATTAATGGTATGCTCGAGAATGGATATGATGAACACTTTGCAAAGCGATGTTTTTCTCAAATTGAAGGTTTTGGCTCATATGGTTTTCCTGAAAGTCATGCTGCTAGTTTTGCACTATTGGTATATGCAAGTGCGTGGGTTAAATTTCATTATCCACAAATATTTGCTTGCGCCCTACTAAACTCTCAGCCCATGGGATTTTATGCACCCGCACAAATTATCAGAGATGCAAAAGAACATAATGTAACTATAAACCCCGTATGCATAAATCATAGTCTCTGGGATAACACACTTGAACCAGACGGCTGTGGGGGTCATGCTATTCGGCTTGGTTTCAGGCAAATTAAAGGGATGAAAGAAGAGGATGCAACCTGGATCAATGCAACCCGAGGAAATGGATATTTCTCCATTCATGACGTCTGGCGCCGTGCAGGGATATCGCCAAATTTATTAGCTCGTCTTGCAGAAGCAGATGTTTTTTTTGCTCTTGGATGCTCTCGCCGCGAAGCTCTTTGGGAAGCAAAGTCGATAAAGTCTCATAAACCCCTACCCTTATTTTCAGGCGATCTTGGTGATGAATTTATAAACGAACCCACAGCTAATTTACCAATCATGACAACCGGTGAGGAAATTATTGAAGATTACGCTGCACTCCGGTTCAGTCTTCGCGCACACCCTATTGCTTTGTTGCGTTCATATCTTACTCCAGTTCATTGAAGTAATAGTTAACCGATCAAACTAAAATGGCGCTTTTGATCGAAAAGACATGCCTCTCCCATTCTCAGGATGGTTTAACCTTAACTCTTCTGAGTGAAGCATTAATCTATCATAGTTAACTGCTTCTCCTTCTGCATACAAAGGATCGCCTAAAATTACGTGTCCCATAGTCATACAATGTAAACGTAATTGATGTGATCTACCCGTCTTAGGATTTAATTTCAAACGACTTTCTTTTTGATTAGCTCTGACACAACGCCAGTTTGTTATTGCCGGTTTACCAGTCTCATAGCAAACTTTCTGCAACGGCCGATTGGGCCAATCAACAATGATCGGCTTTTCAATTATTCCTGATTTTTCATATACTTGTCCCCAAACACGAGCAACATAAGTCTTTTTAATCAATCTCTTTTCAAACTGCATAGACAGTTGTCTTTGCGAGTGTTTGTTCATGGCAAAAATAATTAACCCTGAAGTATCACGATCCAAACGGTGAACTAATAGAGCCATTGGGAAGAGTTCTTGTATTCTGTTAATCAAACAATCTTGTAAATGTAGACCACGACCAGGAACCGACAGCAAACCTTCCGGCTTATTTACAACCAAAATATCAGAATCTTCATAAACTATATCTATCGGTGTAGATGGAGGAGAATATTTTTGCTGTTTCATTTAAAAGCCGGTACGAAATTTTAACCAAACACACAAGTCCATCCATTCAGTGTCAACACTGGCAATGTATTTATATCTTTAACAAAACTATATCACTTTTAACGTATTCAATAGATCATATATAAAATATGTAATTATATCACTCAATGCAAAGCAGTTTATCAATGACCCTAGAAGATTGGATTATTTTTACAGGCTTTTGGACACTCTTTGTTACAATGCCTGGACCAAACGCGTTTAACTGTATCGTCAGTGCAAGTGAATTTGGGTTTAAAAAAAGTCTAATTTGTGTAGGTGCTATATTAAGCCAGGCAGTACTTTTTTTAACACTCACTATTCTCGGATTATCGTCCATAATAATAAATACTCCTGAAATACTTATGATTTTGAAAATCATAGGGGTTATTTTTCTCATTTATGTTGGAATTAGAGGCTTGATAGATGCTGGAAAATACACCCGTCCTAAATTTTCATTTCGCTCGTTATTTGTAAAATCATTTTTAATTGCAACAATAAATCCAAAGTCCCTCGCTGGATACCTGGCTGCATTTACGATCGTTATAAACCCTGACGCCGCAATCAAAACACAGATGTGGGTAATTGTTCCAACCGCCCTTACAATCACGTGTTTAAATTATACAAGTGTTTGTGCATTTGGAGCTTTTTTAAAAGATAAAGCAGTCACAGTGGCATTTAATACTCAACTTCGTAGGGTGTTGTCAGTTTGTTTTATTTTGTATGGATTAATACTAGCATTTTTGACAATTTAAAAAAAATCCAATTAATCGGAATTTTCATGTTTAATTCCTATAAAAGTGTAATAAATTTATTTTAAGATCGCTGTTAAATATCAGGGGAGATTATTTTATGTCTGACTTTCCAAACGAAGCTAAAGTTGTAATTATTGGCGGTGGTGTTGTTGGTGCAAGCTCACTATTTCATCTGGCTAAAGCTGGTTGGACAGATTGCGTTTTATTGGAAAAAAATGAATTGACCGCTGGGTCTACTTGGCACGCTGCAGGTAACGTGCCCACATTTTCGACTAGTTGGTCGATAATGAATATGCAGAGATATTCCACAGAGCTATACGCAAGACTTGGTGAAGAGGTTGATTACCCAATGAACTATCATCAAACTGGGTCTTTACGCCTGGCGCATTCTGAAGAGCGTCTCCAAGAATTCAAGCGTGCTGCTAGCATGGGCAAATATCAGGGAATGGACATAGAAATACTAACACCAGAAGAAGCCAAAGATTTATATCCTTTTTTAGAGACACATGATCTTGTCGGCGCCCTTTATGATCCAAATGATGGTGACATCGATCCAGCACAGCTCACTCAAGCTTTAGCTAAAGGAGCGCGAGATCTAGGAGCCAAAATACTTCGGTTTACCCCTGCAATTGGGGTCACCCAAAAGAATGACAAAACGTGGACTGTTCATACGGAAAAAGGTGATATTAACTGTCAGTACATTGTGAATGCCGCAGGATACTATGCTCAACAAGTTGGTGAGTGGTTTAAACCTTATGGTGGAAGAACTGTGCCTATGATGGTTATGAGCCACCAATATCTTCTATCTGAAGAAATACCTGAAATTGAAAACTACGTCCAAAAGTCTGGTAAAAAACTACCTTTACTACGGGATGTAGATATCTCCTATTATTTAAGGCAGGAAAAAAATGGCTTCAATTTGGGACCGTATGAACCGAACTGTAAGGCACATTGGGCCACCAAAGACGACCCCATGCCAGATGATTTTAGTTTTCAGTTATGGAACGATGACTTAGATCGAGTAGAAGATATTGTTTCTGATGCCATGGAGCGCGTTCCACTCTTAGGTACTTCTGGCGTAAGTAGAATTATAAATGGTCCAATTCCATATGCACCTGATGGCCTGCCTCTGATTGGACCTATGCCTGGAGTTGAAAATGGGTTTGAAGCCTGTGTTTTTACTTTTGGCATTGCACAAGCTGGCGGCGCTGGAAAAGTTCTATGTGAGTGGATTACTAAGGGCGTTACAGAATGGGATATGTGGTCATGTGATCCAAGAAGATATACGGACCACACCGATCATGAGTATTGTGTTGCAAAGGGTATGGAAGTCTACGGCAACGAATACGCTATGCATTTCCCTTGGCATGAATGGCCTGCTGGGCGAAATAAAAAACTCTCGCATGCACACGAACTTGTTTTGAAAAACGGTGGTCAAATGGGTGCTTACAACGGTTGGGAACGTGCCAATTGGTTTGCACAAGAGGGAGACGACACATCAGAAGAAGCAACAAAAACCTGGAAAAGGTCTGGACCTTGGGAACAAAGAATTAAAGAGGAATGTGAAGCAGTTAAAGAATCAGTTGGGGTTTTGGATTTGCCAGGCTTTAGCCGTTTTGAATTAAGAGGTGGTGGTTCTGCCGAATGGTTGCGTTGCCAAATCACAGGTGGTTTGCCAAAAATTGGGCGAATAAATCTTGCTTATTTTGCAGACGAAAGAGGGCGTATCCTGACAGAGATGTCAGTCATGCGACATAGTGAAGATCACTTTACTTTGATTACTGCAGCTTCTGCCCAGTGGCACGACTATGAACTTTTAAACCGATCACTATCAAAGGGATTAGCTCTTACTGATATTACAAATGATTACGGTACATTGATTGTGACCGGACCAAAAAGCCGTGCCTTATTCCAATCTTTGAATACCGAAGCTGATCTGGAGGCAAATTGGTTAACTCATCAGAGAGCAAAAGTTAAAGATATAGAATGTAATTTAGTCAGAGTAAGCTTTGCTGGGGAATTAGGTTGGGAAATACATGCACTGAACAAAGATATTGCAACTTTATATGAGTTATCAATTCAAGCAGGCGCAAAACCTTTTGGCATGTGGGCCTTAAATTCGCTCCGAATTGAAAAGGGTTATAGAGCATGGAAAGGGGATTTATCTACTGATTATTCTTTGCTTGAAGGAGGTCTAGAGAGATTTGTTAAATTTGAAAAACCTCAATCTTTTCCAGGTAAGTTGGCACTTCAAAACGAAAAACAACAGGGCAGCAGTAAAAAATTCGTAACCTTGGTTGTAGATGCAGAAGAGTTTGATGCGCCATACATGTCAACTTTATGGCACAATGGTGAAATTGTAGGGGAAACAACATCAGGCGCTTGGGGTTACAGAGTTAATGAGTCTATTGCTTTGGGAATGGTGAGAAGTGACTTGGCTAAGCCTAACATAAACTTGGAAGTAGAAATTTATGGAGAACGTAAAAAAGCAGTAGTCCAGGAAAACGATGCACTTTGGGATCCAAAAAATGAAAGGCTGCGAGCTTAATATGGGTTAATAAGTCAGTCACAAAAATTAAAATATTTTTAATCACTACACCTTTTTAAAGAAAAGAGAATTATTTAGAATGTCTAAAATTACTTTACTTGATGGATCAATTGGTCAAGAACTTGTGAAGAGATCAGGGGAAAAACCTACCCCCTTATGGTCTACCACAGTTATGCTTGATGATAGCAAATTACTTTCGGAGGTACATGATGAGTACTTCTCAGTGGGTGCAACCGTTGCAACAACCAATACATATCCTGTTCTTAAAGATAGATTAGAAAGAGTTGGCTTAGAAGGAAGATTGGAGGAACTTTGGGATAAAGCCATTGAAACAGCTATTGATTCAAGAAAAAGAAATGGACATGGTCAGATCGCTGGCTCAATTGGACCTTTGCATGCAAGTTATCGGCCCGATTTAATTCCAGATGCTATTGAAGCCTCAAAGCATTACAAAGATGTAATAAATCATTTAAGCGCAAAATGTGACGTTCTACTGATTGAAACAGTGTGTTCTATAGAACATGCAAAGGCTGCTTTAATGGCAGCTAAAAACGTTGATATTCCAATTTGGATGGCATTTACGACGGAAGACTTTGACGGGACAAAACTCCGGTCTGGTGAAGAGCTTTCTTTGGTTAAAAATCTTCTAGGTGACTATAAAGTGGATGTTATTTTAGTAAACTGCTCACGGCCAGAGGTAACTAAGGATTCATTAAATATAATAGCTGATTTTAATAGACCGTTTGGAGCTTACGCAAACGGCTTTACTAAAATAACATCTGGTTTCTTGGAGGATTTTCCAACAGTCGATGCACTGAAAGAAAGACATGATTTAAGCCCGAAGGAATATGCAAAATTTGCAATGGAATGGGTTGAAATGGGCGCAACTATCATTGGTGGGTGCTGTGAAGTTGGGCCCAGACATATTGAACAAATTGCAAAAGAACTGAAAGAGATTGGGCACGAAATAGTATGAGTAATATTCCAGAACATGCACAAGTGATAATTATTGGCGGTGGCGTAATTGGATGTTCGGTTGCATATCACTTAACTAAACTGGGTTGGAAAGACGTTTTGTTACTTGAAAGAAAGCAACTAACCTCGGGAACAACTTGGCATGCTGCTGGTCTGATTGGTCAATTGCGAGCAACAGCAAATATGACCAAACTTGCGAAGTATAGTCAGGAACTCTACGGATCGCTTGAAGAAGAAACAGGGGTATCAACTGGTTTTAAACGAGTAGGTTCAGTCACAGTAGCTTTAACAAAAGAACGTATGGAGGAACTTAGTAGATCAGCAGCGATGGCAAAAGCCTTTGACGTGGATATAGAAGAAATTTCTCCAACTGAAATATTAGAAAAATATCCACATATTAACCTAGAAGAGGTTGTGGGAGGTGTTTTCCTAGAAAAAGATGGGCAAGGAGATCCAGCAAATATCGCATTGGCGCTTGCTAAAGGTGCGAAGGGAAAAGGAGCGAATATAAATGAAGGCGTCAAGGTTACCAAAATACACAAGTCTGGAAGATTAGTTAAGGGTGTTGATTGGGTGAGCAAATCAGGAGCGTCGGGACACACAACTTGCGAAATGATTGTTAATTGCGCTGGAATGTGGGGCCACGCAGTCGGCAAGATGGCGGGAGTAAATATTCCATTACATGCTTGCGAACATTTTTATATAGTATCAGAGCCAATTGATGGTCTTAGTCAATTACCGGTCCTTCGTGTTCCCGATGAATGCGCTTACTACAAAGAAGATGCCGGAAAACTAATGCTGGGTGCTTTTGAGCCAAATGCAAAACCTTGGGCTACGGATGGTATACCAGAGGACTTCGAGTTTGATCAGCTACAGGAAGACTTTGACCATTTTGAGCCTATACTAGAGATGGCCGTTAATAGAATTCCAATGCTAGGTGAAGCAGGTATACATACTTTTTTTAATGGCCCCGAAAGTTTCACCCCAGATGATGCTTACCACCTAGGCCTCGCCCCTGAGTTAGATAATTTTTGGTTAGCAGCAGGCTTTAATTCAATAGGTATACAATCTGCAGGTGGAGCAGGAATGGCGCTAAGTCAATGGATGAATGATGGTCAAAAACCATTTGACCTTGGAGATGTTGATATTTCTAGAATGCATCCATTCCAAGGAAATAAGTACTACTTATTTGAGAGATCAAAAGAAACGCTAGGCCTTTTATATGCAGACCATTTTCCCTTCAGGCAAAAAGAAACTGCGAGAGGTATAAGACGATCACCTTTTCATTCCCACCTTAAAGATCGCGGAGCTGTTTTTGGAGAACTTGCCGGGTGGGAAAGAGCAAATTGGTATTCGGAAAAAGGTCAAATACAAGAATACAAATATAGTTGGAGCCGTCAAAATTGGTTTGGGAATTCCCATCGTGAACACATGGCAGTACGGAACAATCTAGGTATGTATGATATGTCCTCATTTGGCAAACTGATGGTTGAGGGGAGGGATTCAGAAGCCTTTTTAAACTATATTTGTGGTGCAAATATGTCAGTCCCCCTTGGAAAAATTATATACACGCAGTTTCTAAATCCAACAGGAGGCATAGAAGCTGATGTAACTGTTACCAGGCTGACTGAGACTTCATATTTAGTAGTAACACCAGCAATCACAAGATTAGCAGATCAAACATGGATGAGAAGAAATAAAGAGAATTTTGAAGTCGTAATTACCGATGTTACTTCTGCAGAAGGCGTCCTGGCAATTATGGGACCAAATTCTCGTGAATTTATGAACGCTATAAGTCCTAACGATTTCTCAAATGAAACCAATCCATTTGGAACAGCTCAGCAAATTGAAATTGGTATGGGTTTAGCACGCGTACATAGAGTATCTTATGTCGGCGAATTAGGCTGGGAAATTTATATCAGTACGGATATGGCCGCACATGTTTTTGAAACAATCATGGAATACGCAAACGACAGTCAACTTAAGCTTTGTGGAATGCACATGGTGGATAGTTGTAGAATAGAAAAGGGCTTTAGGCATTTTGGGCATGATATTACATGCGAAGATCATGTTTTAGAAGCTGGCTTAGGGTTTGCAGTAGATACTGAAAAGGTAGCATTTTTGGGACGTAATGCCGTAATTGCTAAAAAAGAAGAGGGTCTAAAAATGCGAATGGCGCAATTTCTTCTGAAAGATGCCGAACCCCTACTATACCATAATGAACCTATTATGCGTGACGGAGAAATAGTTGGCTATTTAAGTTCTGGAAATTATGGCCATGCGTTAGGTGGAGCAGTTGGTATGGGGTATATCCCTTGTGAAGGGGAAAAACCATCAGACTTGCTTGCTTCGTCTTATGAAATAGACGTGGCGGGAAACCGCGTAGAAGCAGAGATTTCCCTCAAACCGTTATATGACCCCACAGGGGCCAGAATAAAAGCGTAGACCCGCTACCTTAATTTTGGTGGTCTTAAAGTTGTCTTATTTTTAATTTCTCGAGTAGAGTTTTTTAATTCCTGCACTTCTGGAAACTCAAGTTTAATACCTATATCACGGATTTTCCTACAAGCATCGTCATTATAATCAAAATGTGCCACATCAATATTTCCCAAATTAAGGTCTGAAAAGGAAAGAACCTCTTTTATCGATTTTATCATTGCTTGCTCGGCAGATTTTTGAGCCCCGATTAGGCAAATTAGATGAGAAAATTCATCTTCACTATACTCGACGCCACAAACCCAGATTTCAATAAATAAACCTACTGCAGGCTTAAGCTTTTGTTGCAGCGCTTCAAGTATAACCTCAGGAAATGTATTAGAGGGAAGAAATTTCTGAGGGGTATTTGGTATAAAATTAGGGGTCTCATCCAAAAGGCCTACAAACCATTCAATAACATCAAATGGAAGTAACAACTCGCCTTCAGAAATCCCTAAATTAATCCCTAACCCTATTTTTTCTTCGGACAGCATTTTTGCCAAGACTCGGCCAGTGACTTGGGCAAACTCGGCTGCTTCTCCATAAAATTCAGAAAGATTTTCTTCACAATCAAATGCTAATGCAAATCTATTTCCATCAAGCTCAATAGACTTGGGTTCGAGTATTTCATTGCTCGGTTCATGCTCAAGTAACAAAAATAAATTCGTGTCTGCAAGTACTCCATAATAATTTAGGCGAGCATCATTACTTTCTGGATTCAGCGACATTTCCTTGAAAGCTTTGTTAAGCTTTTTCATTTTGTAAAATGCCTCTAACTTTGTGTCTCAATACAGGTACGAGTTCTCTTTCAAACCAAAAGTTCTTTTTTAACCAACTTCTATTCCTCCACGAAGGATGCGGAAGTGGAAATATTTTAGGTGAATAGTTTCTCCAATTTTGAACAACATCAGTCATAGAACAATCAGTATCAAGATGCCATTTTTGAGCAAAAGATCCAACAAGGAGTTGTAATTCAAAATTTTCAAAATTCTTTAGTATTGAAGAACGCCAAGTTTTTGCGCAAATTTTTGGGGGCGGCAAATCACTTCCCTTAGCATCGTAACCTGGAAAACAGAAAGCCATCGGGATAATAGCAACATTAGTCTCATCATAAAAATCGTCCTTATTTAAACCCATCCAGTCCCTTAAAACGTCACCGGATGAATCTGAAAATGGCACACCACTTTTATGCACCCGTACACCAGGTGCTTGCCCAGCAATTAAAATTTTTGCTGTACTTTTACCTCTAACAACCGGTCGCGGGCTATGCTTCGTCTTTGTTTCTGAAAAAATTTTTCTACAAATATTGCAAGACTTAACTTGCTCAAAGACACCACTCATAATAATAACTAAATTTCAGTTTTCGCGAGATACAAAAGTACTTACCCACATTTTGAATAACCACAACTTCTGCAGGTCATACATCCTTCAACCATTTGCATTTCAAATTGGCCACAGCTGGAGCAAGCTTTTGCTTTATTCTCTGAAAAATTAATGACTTGATTTGATTTTGGATCTTCTTTTAGCCCAAGCCCCTCACCTTCAAGAAAACCAATTTTTACCATGTGGGTCTCTAAAACCCCGCCAATCGCTGCAAGAATAGAGGGTATATATTTTCCGTTAACCCAAGCACCACCACGCGGGTCAAATACTGCTTTTAGCTCTTCAACTACAAATGATACATCTCCTCCTCTTCGAAAAACAGCCGAAATCATTCGTGTTAATGCAACTGTCCAAGCAAAATGTTCCATGTTTTTAGAATTAATAAAAACTTCGAAAGGCCGTCGAGCACTATTCGCGATCACATCATTTACTGTTACATAGATAGCGTGCTCGCTATCGGGCCACTTCAACTTATAAGTTGAACCTTCCAGCTCATTTGGCCGATCTAAAGGCTCTGACATATATATAATATCAGCGCTGTCATCTTCTATTTGTTTGGCTTCTTTAGAACTCGAAACAGTCAGAACAGATCCTGTAACATCATTTGGGCGGTAAGTTGTGCATCCCTTACAACCAGTTTCATATGCTTCCATGTAAACACTTTTGAAAGATTCGAAATCAATATCCTCAGGGCAGTTTATGGTTTTAGAAATTGAACTATCAATCCACTTTTGCGCGGCTGATTGCATTTTGACATGCTCTAATGGACCTAACGTTTGAGCATTTACAAAATATTCTGGAAGAGGCGTATCGCCTTTGAGGTCTCTCCACATTCTCACCGCATAATCGACTACTTCTTCTTCAGTTTTTGAGCCATCTTTTTGCAAAACTTTGCGAGTGTAAGAGTAAGCAAATACCGGTTCAATTCCAGAGCTTACATTCCCTGCATAGAGACTTATTGTCCCAGTAGGAGCTATCGAAGTTAATAAAGCATTCCGAATTCCATACTTTTTAATATCGTTGCAAATTTCTTTATCCATAACCTGCATAGATCCGGACTTAAGAAAGGCCTCTGCTTCAAATAATGGGAAGGCACCTTTTTCTTTGGCCAACTCCACAGATGCAGCATATGCAGACCTTGCTAATATATGTAACCAGCGTTCTGTTTGCACGGCAGCTTCGTCCGAGCCGTACCTTAAACCGACCATTAACAAAGCATCAGCCAAGCCAGTTACGCCGAGGCCAATCCTTCTTTTATTTTTAGCCTCATGGGCCTGCTCGTCTAACGGAAACTTTGAAGCGTCGACGACATTATCCATCATTCGAACGGCCGTTGCTACTAAACTTTCCAGCGCAACATCATTAATTTTTGCACCCTTTTCAAAGGGCTTCTCAACTAGTTTTGCAAAGTTTATCGATCCGAGCAAACAGGCTCCATAAGGTGGCAATGGCTGCTCCCCACATGGGTTTGTTGCAGAGATAGTTTCACAATAATTAAGATTATTGAGTTTATTTATTCTGTCGATGAAAATTACGCCTGGTTCTGCGTAGTCGTATGTGGATTGCATTATTTGATCCCACAACTTCCTAGCTTTCAGTGTTTTGTATACTTCATCATTAAATACCAAATTCCAGTCATCGTCATTCCTCACTGCTTCCATGAATGGGTCAGTGACTAGAACTGATAGATTGAACATCCGCAGCCGTACCGGGTCGGATTTTGCAGAGATAAACTGTTCAATGTCTGGGTGATCGCAACGCATTGTAGCCATCATTGCACCACGCCTTGACCCAGCACTCATGATTGTTCGGCACATTGAATCCCAAACATCCATAAAAGAAAGTGGACCAGAAGCGTCGGCAGCCACTCCCTTAACTATTGCCCCGTTTGGCCTTATAGTAGAAAAATCATAACCTATCCCACCACCTTGCTGCATTGTTAAAGCAGCCTCCTTAAGCATATTAAATATACCCGCCATATCATCTGGAATAGTTCCCATGACAAAGCAATTAAACAATGTCACTTTTCGATTTGTACCAGCACCCGCTGTAATACGACCGGCTGGTAAAAATTTAAAATCATCTAAAGCAGCGTAGAATTCTTTTTCCCAACGCTCCTTATCATCTTCAACACTTGCAAGGTCTTTTGCAATCCTTGTCCATGTATCCTCAACTGATTTATCAATAGGATTTCCATCCGCTTCTTTTAAGCGGTACTTCATATCCCAAATTTGTTCGGCGATTGCCGCATCGAAACGTGACATTTTTAAATCCTTGATAGAAAATGTTATCAACAGTAGGCAATCATCTTAGTATTTTGAACTGTTTTGGTCAACTTGCTAGTTGTGTAAATGGAGCTATTATTTATGCGAAATTAGGAAGCATTATGAATGAACATGTAAATTTGGTAAAACTAAGCGTAGGATCTAAAACCGTTTCTGACCTTGCAGACTGGCAAAGTAACCCAAGAGCAAAGGGAGCTGACGGCAATCCTCGTCATGTGACCCGGATGTGGCCCAAGCGCGAAAAAGAGATTACCAACGGCGGTTCAATTTATTGGGTAATTAAAGGTCAGATTCAATGCAGACAAACGATAATCCGGCTTGATGAAATCATTGGTAATGATGGGATACGGAGATGTGCAATTGTTCTAGAAAAGAGTTTGGTGTTAACGACCGTTGCGAACAGGCGCGCCTTTCAAGGCTGGCGCTACCTAAATCCAATTGATTCACCCAATGATTTAAATGCTTTACGTCAAAACGAAGAACCCTTACCTGCGTCTTTAGCTGGAGCTTTAGCTGACATAGGCGTGATTTAATTTCCTGTTTCCAATTTCTTTAATAATAAGTTTGCCACCTGATCTTCCTCTTCAGAAAGATTGGCAACCAAGGATTTAAAAAGGGTAGCTTGTGATTTAAGTATTACCCCATCTGATAAAATCTTAAGATGATTGGCCTTTAAGGTATCTCCCGTCGACGTTATATCTGCAATAGCCTCAGCCAAACCATTTTTAACTGCGCCTTCAGTAGCGCCCTGACTATCGACAATTTGATAATCTGCTACGCCAGCTTTTATAAGAAATTCTCGAAGTAATCGATGATACTTGGTTGCAATCCGTAAGCGATATCCATTTTTTTCTCTAAACTGCGCTGAAACAGCATCTAAGTCATCTAAAGAATCGACATCAATCCAGAAACCAGGAACTGCAATAATCAAATTTGCAAACCCAAAACCTAGTTCTGAAATAGGCTCTACCAATCGACTAAATCGAGCCAACTTTTCTTTAATTAAATCTGTTCCAGTAACACCAAAGTGTAAACGGCCAGAAGAAAGTTCGCGAGGTATTTCGTTAGCTGACAGAAAAATAAGCTGAACACCTTTTATACCGTCAATACGGCCAGCATACTCTCTGTCTGAATCACTTCGAACTAAATTAATTCCCCTCTCTGAAAACCAACCAAAAGTTTGATCCATTAATCGGCCTTTTGAGGGTATGCCCAATCTAATCATGATTATTTTGCCTCAACAAAAGGGTAAGATCAGGCCTCAAAATTGCTCCAACTGCTGGTATTTTTTTGCCTTGGCCAATTCTTTCAGTAAGTGCATCGTAGCGACCACCAGTGGCCACCGGAGAAAGATTTCTTTGAGTTTCTGAGTAAAACCCAAATACAAATCCATCATAATATTCCATGGATGTTCGCCCATAGGATCCCTCAAAGTCCAAAAGATCTATGTTCACTCCATTTTTTTCTAAATAACTCAGTCGCTTGTGAAATTTGTTTACTGTGGCCTCGATACCTGGCATTTTTTTTGATACTTTTTCCAAATGACCAAGGACAACTGCACAAGTGTCTTTCAAAGATAACAGGTCATCCAGAATTTTAACCTCTTCAGGGTTTATAGGATCCGTTTTAGTTTCCAAATTAATTTGTTCGAGCCGCTCTTTTATTTCATAAACATTTCTTGACCCAATAATTTCAAATTTATCGAGTAACTTATTATAGTCTTCAAGATTTCGATTTGGATAGGGTTTTGAAGATAACCCTGAGAATTGGTTTAAAAGCGTTCTAAAACGATTAGGGCGCCAGATATGTCTTAAAAGTGCATTTTTACGTGTTTCCGTAGTGGATAAAGACCGTACTGCAGCCATCAAAATACCAATATCACCAGTGGCTATTCTAACTGGGATGCGGTTAAGGGCTTCATTAACAAGCAAAAAAACTTCTGCATCCGCTTTTTCAGTATTAGCACCATCAAATATTTCATAACCAACTTGCAAAAATTCCCTAGGCCGATCTGGAAACTCTTCTTGCCTTCTAAACACCTTACCACAATACGTATAACGTGCTGGTGACACACTGTTTGCCATGTGTTGCTCTACAATAGGAATAGTAAAATCAGGCCTAAGCATCATTTCTCCATAGACAGGATCATTAGTTATAAAAGCTCGGCCGCGAATATCTTCCCCATACAAATCAAGTAAAACATTTGAAATCTGCAAAAAGTCTGGCTCAACGACTTCTGCGCCTGTTTTTTCAAAAACAGCAGCCAAATTTTTTGCTTCACTTAATATATCTTTTAGAACTGTCATTACTTATAGGCGCTTAATATTTCTCTAATTTTTTGAATAAGTTGATCACGCTGAACTGTGAACTGACTTGGCCTATCTTTCCATTCCTCCAAACTAGCTTCCTTAGAAAGTTTTTTACCTAAAATCAGATCTTTAATTTGGATTGTTCCACTATCTCGTTCTTCGGTACCCTGTATAATTGCGGCGGGAGACCGTCTATTATCTGCATACTTCAATTGGTTACCAAAATTTTTAGGATTACCAAGATAGACTTCGGAACGTATGCCAGCGTTCCGCAGCTCAGTCACTATTTCTTGATAATCACTCATTCGATCTCGATCCATAACAGTCACGACGACTGGGCCTAAACCCATATGTGCTATACGCCCTTTTTCTTTTAATGCAGCTAAAAGCCTATCTACACCAATTGATACACCCGTCGCAGGCACAACTTGTCCTGTAAAACGCTTGACTAAGTCATCATAGCGGCCACCACCAGAAACTGATCCAAACTGCCTTTTTCTTCCTTTTTCATCAAAAATTTCAAAGGTAAGCTCAGCTTCATAAACTGGGCCCGTGTAATAGCCCAAGCCTCTTACTACTGATGGATCAACTGAAATTTTATTACTACCATATCCACCGGCATCAAAAAGCTCTGCCATCTTTTCCAGCTCATTAACTCCCTCTATCCCTACCGCAGAAGTACCAATCAAATTTTTTAGATTTTTCAGTGTCGTCTCAATATTAGTGCCTCTAGAGGTTAAGAATGCGACAACCAGATCAGCTTCGCTATCAGAAAGACCAACTCCATCAATGTAAGCCCCAGATGCATCAAGTCGGCCTTTACCTAATAATTGCCTGATGCCAGTTTCCCCAACTTTATCAAATTTATCAACTGTTCGAAGTATCGCATCTCTTTTCGAGACTTCCTGAACTTTCATATTCTCAAGGACGCCGTTTAGAACCTTGCGGTTATTGGTTTTAATTATGTAGTCACCCTCTGAAATGCCTACATTTTCAAGCGCATCAGAAAGAAGCATACAAATTTCTGAATCTGATGCTATACTTGATGAACCCACCGTATCGGCATCACATTGATAAAACTGCCTAAAACGACCTGGACCCGGTTTCTCATTTCTCCAAACAGCGCCCATAGAATACCTACGGTATGGCGTTGGAAGTTCGTTTCTGTATTGGGCATAGACCCTTGCTAATGGGGCAGTCAAATCATATCGAAGAGCTAACCAATCTTGATCATCTTCCTGCCAAGCAAATACACCTTCATTAGGCTGGTCTACATCCGGTAAAAATTTTCCAAGCGATTCAACAGTTTCAACGGCGGAGCTTTCAAGGGCCTCAAAACCATAGCTATGATATATGTCCGCTATATTTTGCAACATCTGGTTTCGTTCTGTAACTTCGGAACCAAAATAATCACGAAAACCTTTCGGCGTGAGAGCTTTTGGTCTATTTTGTTTTTTATCTTTAGCCATTTGAGGTTTCCTAGGGCGTTTATGTATCAATCATCTAGCGATTTCCCATTCAATGAGCAAGCAATGCGAGATTACATTCTTGATTGTTCTATTTAACCAACTACTTGAATTTGTATGAAACGGGTTTTAATTTTTGGAAATTCTGGGGGAATAGGCACAGCCTTACAAGAAAAGTGCGTCGCCGAAGGCTATACTGTGGTTGGTCTTTCACGAAGCCAAAATGGTCTGGATTTATCAGATGAAAGCTCGATTAATTCTGCTGTACAAAAATTAGAAGGTACATTCGACCAAATATTTATTACTACGGGAGCCCTTGTGGTGAATTCAGCAGAACCAGAAAAAACTATTCGGCAGTTTAATTCTAATGCAGCGATCGATCAGTTTATCACAAATGCCATAGGACCAACTCTTGTTTTAAAAAATATTAAAAAACTAATAGATAAAAATTCAAATTGTTTTATCGGTGTTTTATCAGCAAGAGTCGGCTCCATTGGCGACAATAAGTTGGGTGGCTGGTATAGCTACAGAGCATCGAAGGCTGCTTTAAATCAATTTATCCGAACTGCAGCTATCGAATATTCTCGTTCATTTCCTAGTTTAACGTGCGTTGCTATTCATCCCGGAACAGTTAGAACAAATTTCACCAAAAAATATCTTGGCCGTCATCCTGCTATTTCACCTGAAGAAGCTTCAATAAATATTTTACGGCTAGCTGAAAATTTAACACCAGAAGCTTCTGGGGAATTTTTTGACTGGGGTAGAAAACCAGTACCTTGGTAGAAAATTTATATTAGTTAGTCGGAGCCCGTTTCAACCAATGCCCCATCATCCCACTTTCCACTGGCTGAATCTCCACTAGAAAACTTAATAGAGCCTCTACCCTGACGTTTACCTTTAACAAAACTACCCTGGTAGATATCGCCATTTGCGTAAGTCGCAATTCCGACCCCAGTAATCTCTCCATATTCCCAGTCACCTGTGTATTTAAAACCATCAGCTAAAGTGATTGTACCAATTCCGTGGCGTTGACCCACCAAATAGTCACCTTCATAGATCATGCCGTCTGTGAAGGTCGCTTTGCCTACACCGTTTCGCTTACCTTCCTTCCAATTACCCTCATAAACATAGCCGTTTTCAAAACGCATGACGCCATACCCATGATACATGGCGTTGCGAAATAAGCCTTCATAAACTGCATTATTAGGATAAGTAGCTTTTCCTTTGCCTTCAATAATACCAGACAGCCACTCACCAGAGTAACTTGAACCATCAGGATATATTATCTTGCCAAGACCATCAGCCAAACCGTTTGAGAAAGTCCCCGCATATTGAGAACCATCGGGGTATATTACTTCACCCTCACCCTTTATCTGACCTTCCTGCCAATTTCCCTCATATTTGTATCCATCTGCGCCAATGAACTTACCTTGTCCGCTTCGCTGATCGTCGGCGAAGTTACCCTGATAGAGGTCACCATTTGCATAAGTTACCTTACCCAAACCCTCTCTACGTCCATTAACAAGGGTACCCATGTAAACATCTCCATTTTTTTGAGATAATTCACCCTCTCCATTAATTTCACCAGCTTTCCAAGTTCCCTCATAGGCAAGTCCTTCAGGCATCTCGAGACGACCCGTACCTTCACGGACTCCTTTTGACACATCGCCTGTATAAATTGATCCATCTGGATAGGTCACTTTTGCGGTACCTTGCTTAACTCCATTATCCCACGTCCCGTCGTAAATATACCCATCAGGACTATTCATAATTCCATTTCCATCATGCATGGCATCAAGAAACGTTCCTTGGTAAGTTGTTCCATTGGCATATTTTGCATATCCAACACCAGTTATGCTTCCGTTGATCCATTCACCCTCGTATGTACCACCATCACTAAAAGTGATTTTTCCACTTCCTTCTGGCTTACCCTTCACGAAACTCCCAATGTAAACAGAACCATTTGGAAAAAGAGCCTCACCTTGTCCATTTATTTCACCTTCAAACCACTCACCAACATATCGATAGCCATTTGGTAACTCATAAGTTCCATTTCCATGTGGCAACCCATTTAAAAATTCGCCCTCATAAGCCCCACCATCTCCATATTCTTGCGTTCCATTAGATGTTTGCGAAAAAGCTGCATTCCCACTTACAAAAAATGTGACGATTAGAATAAAGATGTGACTAAATTTCATCAGCTGAGTCCCTGCTCGTATACTTTACGTTCTAACCTAATAACAGAACACTCCGGTTACAATGTTTTCTTTAATTAGTTTTCGTTGGATCACCAATGTGGTGGTTTATCACCTAAGACAATACCACTTAAATCGTTACGTTCTGTTTCTTTTTGCGTCAAGAAATTCACTTGTTTAGTAAGTTGTTCCAATACACGACCTTGCCTCGTAATCATATCGGATAAATCTTCAATATCCTTTGTAAGATAGGAAATTTTTGTTTCATTTTCAGTTAGCCGTAAACTTGTTGAGCTAGCACCATTTTCTTCTGTTTTACCCATTATTTCTCACATTATTAATAGAATTTCCACGGTTTCAGCTTTTATACATAAACAAAAAACCTCTGTTGTTAAGAATTATATGGATATTTTCCACAGTGACTTTAAACAAAACTGGGTTTTCATTTTTTAACAACGGTGTATAGTCCGAATATGATTTGTAAAGTAATAGCAATACCTACTTCTAAAGAGGCGCAGTTAACACCTGGACTGCGACTGCTACTAGGCTGCCTCTGAGCGTGCCATTGTCTGGTGCGACCGCTCAGAGGGGCAGATTACCGCACCGCCAAATTAGTAGAAAAAACGAGATCCAAAAATGAAAACACAAGTAGAAAAAGACCGTGTAGTAATTTTCGACACCACACTAAGAGATGGCGAACAGTCACCTGGAGCCACTATGACCCATGAGGAAAAGTTAGAAATTGCAGAGCTCCTTGATGATATGGGGGTTGATATTATTGAAGCAGGTTTTCCTATTGCATCAGAAGGTGACTTTAAGGCAGTAAGTGAAATTGCAGAGCGTAGCAAAACAGCTGTTATATGTGGTCTAGCAAGGGCTAATTTTGGGGATATTGATCGTTGCTGGGATGCAGTGAGAAATTCAAATAAACCAAGAATTCATACATTCATTGGAACGTCACCATTGCACCGGGCGATACCAAATTTAGACAAAGATGAGATGGCTGAAAAAATTCATGATACAGTTACACATGCCAGAAATTTGTGTGATAATATTCAGTGGTCTCCAATGGATGCAACTAGAACAGAACATGATTACCTGTGTCGTGTTGTGGAAATTTCTATAAAAGCTGGAGCAACAACAATAAATATCCCAGACACCGTCGGCTATACGGCGCCGCTTGAGTCAGCGGACCTTATAAAAATGCTAATAGAAAAAGTGCCTGGAGCTGACGAAGTTATATTTGCAACCCACTGCCATAATGATTTGGGCATGGCTACAGCAAATTCTTTAGCTGCAGTAGAGGGTGGCGCTAGGCAGATTGAGTGCACAATAAATGGATTAGGCGAACGTGCAGGTAACACAGCCTTAGAAGAAGTAGTTATGGCATTAAAAGTCCGTGGTGATATCATGCCATTTTATACCAATATAAACACATCAAAAATAATGAATATATCTAGACGCGTTGCATCCGTTTCAGGTTTTCCAGTTCAATTCAATAAAGCAATAGTAGGAAAAAATGCATTTGCACATGAAAGCGGTATTCATCAAGACGGAATGTTAAAAAATTCTGAAACATTTGAGATTATGCGACCAGAAGATGTTGGACTATCAGCCACAAATTTAGTTTTAGGAAAACATTCAGGACGGGCTGCTCTTCGATCAAAATTGGAAGAGTTAGGCTATAACCTGGCTGACAACCAATTGAAGGATGTATTTGTCAGGTTCAAGGAATTAGCCGATCGCAAGAAAGAAGTTTATGATGAAGATCTAATCGCTCTCATGCAGGCAGGCGAAGATGCTGTAAATGATCACATTGTTTTAAATGAATTGAGGGTAGTCTGTGGCACAAATGGACCTCAAGAAGCGGTAATGACATTAACAGTTGGCGGACTGGAATCTTCTACCACAGCCACTGGAGATGGACCAGTGGATGCTACATTTAACGCAGTACAAGCACTCTATCAGCATAATGCCCACCTTCAATTATACCAAGTTCACGCAGTCACTGAGGGCACAGATGCTCAGGCTACTGTTTCTGTTCGAATGGAAGAGGATGGAAATATAGCTACCGGACAATCTGCTGATACTGATACTGTTGTCGCCAGTGCAAAAGCATATATCAACGCTCTAAATAGGTTATTTATCCGCAGAGGAAAAATTGGGCAAAACAAGCGGGAAGTTAATTGGAAAGATGTTTCATAGACCAAAAATTAATGATCACATTTAAATAAGTTATTTCCAGCTTAGCCGCACCCTGGCACGTTGTAATTCAATTAGTCCCATGGCTGTCCAGCCAACAATATTCGTTTCAACTGAGTCTTTCCTAAACGCCTTTTTCAACGCAGTATCAACGATTTTTCGATCTTTTTTTGAGATCGGCGCAGGGTCCAAAATTATCTGGCCTCCAATGCCGCGAAGACGAAGCTGTCTGGGAAGATCCCGCGCCATAGCTAAATTAGCTTTCAGCGCTGCTGCCGGGCTAGTATCTGAGCCCGTGTTTATATCGACTGTCGTGCATGCTCTGGTAGTTTCAATAAAATAGTGCCCATCATTAGTTTCAATCCGTTCAGATTTTAGCTTTTCCAATAAATCTAAAATTCCATGAGTTTCAAAGCTCCCACCTTCCGAAAAGATATCTGCATCTTCGCTCCATTCACGCCACGCCAGAGCGTGGGGCTTATCAGACTCCAAAATCAACTGTTCTTCATTCGATTCATCAGAAGATATCTTTTCCGCCAAATTGAGCATTTCCTCTGCATCATCCAAAATTTCTTTATCAGCAGCATTTATACAACTAGACCGCAAGATCATGCCTTCTTTAAAATTTCGTAAATTTAATCGGATTAGGGCAATCAATTCATCTCTGCGTTCTTCATTTTTAATTTGTCTAGAAATATTAAGCCCTGGATTTTCAGGAGTAATAATAACGTATCGGCTCTTTAAAAGAATTTTACTACTAACTGGTATGGCTTTCCCAATCTCAGCAAAGCCAGATACTTGAACTAATATACGAGAGCCCTGGGATAAACCTTTGCCTTGGCGCAAGAATGCTGGGCCATCGGGTGTTTTCAAGAAATAACCACCTTGACCCTTAATGGGCCGATCAACAGTAGCTCTATAAATCTGCCCCGGTGATGGAGTATTACTCTCTATAAAAAAGTCTTGCAGAACACCATCAACCACAAGGGCTGATGCCTCTTGTTCTTGAAAATGGTCTAAAAAAATTGATCTATTAACCATTTTTTTCACTAAACACCGGATATCCGAACGTTCTCAACAAACCAATTGTCTCTGTTAAAGGCAAGCCAACTATACCCGTATATGAGCCACCTATCCATGGAATAAACGATGAGGCTATACCCTGTATTCCATAACCTCCTGCTTTACCTTCCCAGTCACCACTATCTAAATAAAACTCTTTTTCTTGGAAGCCTAAAGCCCGCATTTTGACCCGGCTAACTACTTCCTTTGTTCTAATTTTATTTTGTTTTCTGACTGTTACACATGTAATTACTTTATGTCTTCTTCCTGACAACAAACTTAAAAAGCTATTTGCCTCATCTCGGTCGCTTGGTTTGCCCAAAATTCGTCTACCCACAGCCACAGTAGTATCAGCACAGATAGCAATTTCATCATCAGCTAATTTAAGTTCGTGGATTTTTCTTTCAGCAATTCTCCTACAGTATTGTAGAGGAAGCTCTTTTTTCAGAGGCGTTTCATCAATATTAGGAGCGCGGATTTCAAAGGGAACTATACCAACTTGTGCCAAAATCTCCTTGCGGCGGGGGCTAGCTGAACCTAAAATTAGTTTCACGGATTATTTGTAGCGGTAATTTATACGACCTTTGGACAGATCGTACGGTGTCATCTCCACTTGAACTTTATCTCCTGCGAGAACACGAATTCTGTTCTTTCGCATTTTCCCTGCCGTATGAGCGATAATTTCATGGCCGTTTTCTAGCTCAACTCGAAATGTCGCGTTTGGCAGGAGTTCCTTTACGACACCTGGGAATTCGAGCAATTCTTCCTTGGCCATGTTCTCTCCATCTTTGTTCTAAAAACGTGCATAGGCGAAATATAAAGAAATGAAAAGTATTTTAAGTATATGTATACTCTTAGAGTGATTTCTACGTAAATTTAAAAATAATCAATTCATTCGATTATATTTGTTTCTTGTAAAAATTTTAAGAGTTGCGGGAAGACATATTCAACAATTACCTGCACTCCGTTTAGGTTTGGGTGCAATCCATCGGCTTGTAAGAGATGCATAACATCTTTGCCTTTTGAAACCTCATCAAGCAATGGCTTTAAATAACTATCAATATAAGCAATATTTTTTTCTTCCGCGAGATCTATGAAAATAGCATCGAAATCTGATTTGTATTCCTGACCATAATTTCCAGGTGCGTATGTCCCAATTAAAAGCACAGGAAGTTTATTACTTTGAGCTATGTCAATAATGGCTGATAAGTTTTCTTTAGTTATTTCTGGAGGGAAACCACGCAGGACATCATTGGAACCAAGGGCAACAACCACTGCGGATATATCCTCTGTTAAAGACCAAGATAGCCTCTCTAGACCACCTGCTGTTGTATCCCCTGAAACTCCTCCATTAATAAAGTCGACCGTTATATCGTTATTGGAGAACCAATTTGATAATTGATTAATAAGCCCCTCATCCTCAGGCAAACCAAATCCATGAGTAATACTATCGCCCAAAAAGAAAACTTTTGGCTCCGAATAACAAAAAGTTGGCACCATTAATATGATTAGATGAATAATGGCCTTGTTCAGCAAATTTTTTGCTTCATATCTACTAGCATAATAAAAATTTTTCAGGTTATTTATCATGCAAAGGCCCTCAATCTTATTAGAAAATGTTTCACTATCTTTAGACGGTAATGCTGGAATTGTAGACATACTAAAGGGTATTTCAATCGATATTCAAGAAGGTGAAAGTGTTGCTATCATCGGCCCTTCAGGATCTGGAAAGTCTTCCTTGCTGATGCTTATGGGAGGGTTAGAACGAATTACGACTGGTAAAATAAACTTACTAGGCCAAAATCTTCACGAAATGAGTGAGAATAAGCTGGCAAGTTTTAGAAGGGCTAATGTTGGAATAATTTTTCAGTCATTTCACCTTATTCCAACGATGACTGCAATTGAAAACGTTGCAGTTCCTCTGGAATTAAATGGAAATAAAAACGCTTTTGATGTTGCAGAAAAAGCGTTGATAAAAGTTGGTCTCGAAAATAGGCTATCACATTTTCCTTCACAATTATCAGGAGGTGAGCAACAAAGAACAGCTCTTGCCCGAGCTGTGATAGCTCATCCTGAAATTTTATTAGCAGATGAACCAACCGGAAACTTAGATTACGAAAACGGAAAGATAGTAGCTGACTACTTATTCGAGCTTCATAGCGAAAACAAAGCCACGCTTGTGCTGGTAACTCATGATTTGGAGTTAGCAGACCGATGTGAGAGAAAAATAAAAATCTCTGATGGTGAAATATTTATTCAATGAAAATTTTTCAAGAACTTCAAGTCTCTTGGCCAATAGCTAGGCGAGAAATTCGAAATGGTATTTTTGGATTTCGGATTTTAATAGCTTGTTTAGTACTAGGTGTCGCCACAATAACAATTATCGGCTCAATAAAAAGTGGTATTGAAAAAGGTCTCCAAGAAGAAGGGGCTCTATTATTAGGCGGTGATGCCGAAGCTGAGTTCACATACCGATTTGCAAATCAAGCTGAGCTAAGTTGGCTAGAAAGCAAAGCAAAAAATATAAGTGAAATAGTAGATTTTCGATCAATGGTTTTCGTTGAAGGAGAAACAAATGAACGGGCCCTAACTCAAGTAAAAGCTATAGATAAAAATTATCCACTCATGGGTAAGGTAAACCTTTATTCTTATGAAAATCTCTCCGAAGCACTACAAAAAGAAAGGGGGGTACCCGGAGCAGTTATTGAGCAAATTTTAGTAGATCGATTAGGCTTAAGGCTGGGGGATACTTTTAAACTAGGGCAGACAGAATTTTATCTTGGAGGAATCATTAGATCTGTTCCAGATAGCGGCAGCGATGGATTTGGGTTAGGGCCGAGATCAATTGTTTATAAAACAGACCTCGAGGGTTCAGGTCTTCTCTCACCAGGAACACTTTTTTCAACTAAATATCGTCTGGACCTGGAAGATACAGCAGATTTGGATTTACTTGCAAAAAATGCATCTGAAAAATTTGAAAATACGGGAATGCGTTGGAAAGATGCACGTAAAGCTGCTCCAGGTATAAATGAGTTTGTAGAAAGGTTAGAAACTTTCCTGGTACTAGTTGGTCTTTCAGGTTTGATAGTCGGAGGCGTTGGCATTGCCGCATCTGTAAGAAGTTATCTTCTTTTAAAGACAAGTACGATAGCAACACTTAGAAGCATAGGCGCATCAAATAATATTATTTTTCAAACTTACTTTATACAGATTATAATTTTTTCCTTGTTAGGTATCCTAATTGGTGGATGTTTAGGAAGCATTGGACCCTTTTTACTTGTGAAATGGCTTACCTACAGTATTCCTATACCAATAAAGATTGGTATTTATTTTAAACCTATTTTAGAGGCCATTATTTATGGTCTACTTACGGCAGTAGCGTTTTCACTGTGGCCTTTATCAAGTATCGAAAATATCAACTCTTCTGAATTATTTAGAAACGAGACTGAAACTAAATTTAGGCTTCCTCGTTTTCGGTATCTTGCTATTATTTCAGCAATTGTACTTTTGTTAATTACTTTAGCAGCTTACTTTACGGGATCAATTAAGCTTACGCTTTGGACTGCTTTTGCAATTAGCTCTTCCTTCTTTTGTTTGATATGTGTGGCTGCTACAATCCAAGTGGGCACTCAAAAGCTTCGAATTAAATTAAGACGCAATCCGAAATTACGTTGGGCTCTTTCCGCGATTACAGGGCCAAAAGAGGGCGCAATAATTGTTATCCTGTCCATAGGTATTGGTTTGTCCGTATTATCCAGTATTGGCCAAATCAGTGGAAACATTAGAGCGGCAATCCAACAAGATTTACCTGATGTAGCTCCATCATATTTTTTTATTGATATCCAAAAATCACAAATGCCAGAGTTCCGTCAAATTATGGAGACAAATAATGATGTAATCTCTTTCGATGAAGCTCCCATGATTAGGGGCATAATATCAAAGATCAATGGTATTCCTGCAAAAGAATTTGCAGGGGAACATTGGGTACTTAGCGGGGACCGTGGTATCACTTACTCATCTGCACCGCTGGTGCGAAGTAAAATCACTGAAGGTGTTTGGTGGGAACCAGATTATAAGGGACCCGCTCAAATAAGCTTTGCTTATGAAGAAGGCAAAGAAATGGGCTTATCGCTCGGAGATGAATTAACAGTCAATATTATGGGCAGAGATATAAATGCGACCATAACAAGCTTTAGAGATGTTGATTTTTCTTCTGCTGGAATAGGTTTCATTATGTCAATGAATCCTTATGCCTTACAAAGTGCTCCACATTCATTTATTTCAACCGTTTATGCAAATCCAAAAGCCGAGGCTGAATTACTGCGAAAAGTAGCAGGTAAGTTTCCGAATATTACTGCCGTGAGAATTAAAGAAGCAATAGCGCAAGTCTCTAATATTCTTACTTCTATTTCATCTGTGGTTTTATATGGAGCAACAACCACAATACTGACGGGATTTTTGGTCTTAATTGGGACAGCGGCATCAACTGAAAAAGCAAGAAAATATGAAGCTGCTATTTTAAAAGCAATCGGAGCAAGTGAAGCATCCATATTGTTTAGTTTTGCACTTCGTTCAATCTTACTTGGTGGGGTCGCAGGTGTAATAGCTTTAGCAATTGGTGTGATAGGGGCATGGGCCGTTTGCAATTATATAATGGGAACAGAATATTCCATAATATGGCTGAATGCATTTTCTGTTGTTGTTGGAGGTGTCTTAGCAAATGTCTTCGCAAGTTTGTATTTTTCAATCAAAGCTATGCGAACTAGCACATCGTCGGTACTAAGGTCAGAGTACTAAAGTTTAAAATTTTAATATTTCATTGGAATTTAATTAATCTGCTAGGGGTCAACAAAATTTGCCGGAAGCAGTAACCCCAGATCTAATGATTTTTGGATGTCCTTTTTTCTCCTCTCGCCTGGCAAGCGAACTCCTTCTATCTCTTCAATATTGAGTAATAATTTCTCTAAACGAGTAAAAAAAGAGCCTTTATCTTTTCCTGGATCTATAAACATAAGGAACTGACCAACACCAGGCGGATCGCCATCTGGATTGAGAAATGAACTGGCTTCGTTACTCGGCCTGCCGCCAGAAAATGTTGCTGCTAATATTTCGACCATTAGGGCCAATGCACTGCCTTTAGCCTCACCAATAGGCAACATTGATCCTTTTAAAGCTTGATCAGGATCAGTCGTTGGTTTTCCTGAACTGTCCAACGCCCAACCTTCTGGTATTTTAGTATTTACCTTTTTCGCATGCATTATTTTTCCGCGCGCAACCTTAGATAAAGATAAATCTATAACTAACGGATCTTTTGCTTTTCGTGGTACTGCAAAAGCTATTGGATTGGTGCCAAAAAATGGATCCTTACCACCCCAAGGAGCAATTGCCTTGGGTGTGTTAGCCATCATCAACCCTATTAGACCCCGGTTAGCTATTCTTTCAACTTGCACAGAAAGAGCTCCACAATGATGTGAATTAAAAATTGATACTACAGCACTCCCATATTCTTTTCCGATCAGAGTACCTTCAATAATAGCCTGATCAAGAGCAGGGTATGCAAAGCCGTAATCAGCATCTATAGAAATAGAAGTTGGCTTAGGGTGGTCTATTTTGATTTTGGCATCTACGTTAATTTTTTTTGTTTTAACTTGAGCAATATAATCTTTTACTCGAGAAAACCCATGACCAACCTGACCCTCAGCCTCCGCCGCAACAAGAGCAGTTGATACTGATGCGGCAACTTCTTCTTTTACACCGTTTTTAAGGAATGCTTTTTTTACTAACTGTTCAGCTTCAGAAATTGATACTCTGGTCTCTAAAGTCATTTGAAACCTCTTGTTAATTAGTGGCTGCATAGCAGCCACTAAATTTCACTTACTTAAGCACTTCTATATAACTTTGTCATAGAAAATTCGCGGTGACCGAGTGCTTCTGCAGCAGTATTTCTACCATTTGCTGTTCGTCGGATCATATCTATCAAAGCGTCGCCTGCTTCATCGATTGTTTGATCTCGTCGAAGAATACCAGATACATCAACATCAATGTGCTCACCCATGGTTCTAACAGTTCTTGGATTAGCTGTTATTTTTATCACTGGTACAATCGGGTTTCCTACTACGTTGCCCTGCCCTGTTGGAAATGTATGTATGACAGCTCCGCCTGCCGCCATTAGGGTTACACATTCTGCAGCTGCAGATGAGCTATCCATAAAATACAAACCTTTTCCTAGGTTAGGTTGTTCTGCGGGTTCTAAAATATCTATGTATTGGGAAGTTCTTCCAATTTTTTCTAAATTACCCAACGCTTTTTCTTCAATCGTAGTTAAACCACCAAGTATGTTACCCTTTGTCGGCTGACTATCAGAAAGATCATCCGTTTGATGAGCAAAAATAACATCATCTTGGTAAGCCTTCCACATCTTATACCAACGCTCACCAACTTCTTCATTGATGGCTCGCTTTTGACAAATATGCTCAGCCCCAGTTATTTCGGACGTTTCCCCAAAAAACCCAGTAATTCCCTCCGGTAAAAGTTTATCATACATATTGCCAACCGTAGGACATGAACCCAAGCCAGTCGTCGTGTCACTCTCGCCACATTTCGTTGAAACCCAGAGTTCGGAAATAGAGCATTCTTCTCGTTGAACCTCAGTCGCTTTATGAACAAAGTCTTTCGCTGCCCAGCTAGCTGCCCTTATAGTTTCAAAATCACCTTTTTGTTCAATTGAGAATTCAGCAACTTCTTTACCTGTCTCACGAATTCCATCAGCAATCCGTTTTGTCCAATCAGGTTCAATTCCAATTACAACAACTGAATGAACATTTGCATTACTGCCAGTACCGATCATCGTACGAAAATGTACTTCCAAATCTTCCCCAAATTGCAGCCGGCCATATGCATGAGGAATTGCCATTGTACCTTTTACATTGTTGGCTACAGCTTCACATGCCGCATTTGAAATATCGTCGACTGGTAATATTAAAACATGATTTCTTACGCCAACACGTCCGTTTTCTCTACGAAAACCTTTAACCGTTATATTTGAATATTTTGATGCCATTTTTCTATCCTTACCACCGTTTGGTTTTGCAATTGTGTGTATGAACGTGTTCGCCTTTAGAGATATCAGCTATTACTTTTCCAATATCTTCCCCATATTTAACTGCTGTATCACCGTTCTTGAGATCTTTAAGGGCTATTTTATGCCCAATTGGAACATCTGCACCCGCAGTAAGCGTAAAAGTTGAATTATCGTGCGTAACACAACAAAACATTTCGGTTCCGGCCGTTAAGCCCTCAACCACAACAACACCAACATTATCTTCATGATCGTGTACTAAAAGATGCGGTATATTCGACATATTTTTCTCCTGTTTTTATTAATTATTTGGGCTTAGTAAAATTTTTGGAGAGGCTATTTTACCCTCTCTAATTTCTTGAAAAGCTCTATTTCCATCTGATAATGGCCTTCTTTCTATCCAATCTAAAGAACCTAAACGACCATCAAAAATCGCTTGAGCGGTATTTCTAAAATCTTCTGCTGTATAGGTATAAGTTCCAATGAAGTTAATCTCTTGAAGAGTTATTCGCCTTACATCAATTCCACCAGTATCTTCACCTAAACCTATATGCGTAATCACTCCACCTGGAGATGCTTTAGCAGATGCTATCTCACGAGTTTTTTTAAAACCTACCGCATCTACAACAATTGAAAAAAATTGATCAGCTTTTTCAACTGCAATTACGTTACATTTATCATTAAGATATTTTCTACGAATAGCATTTGGCTCAACTATTAATATGTTTTCAATTTCCATCGCTTTGAATGCTAAAGCAGATGCCAAGCCAATCGCACCTCCTCCTATAATCAATACGTTTCTATTCATACTCGGATGCAGAGCCTCGAGAGCCAATCTGGCAGCGTGCCAGCTGACAGCAAACGGTTCTGTTAAAGCCGCTTTGTCTAACGGAACATGAGAGGGCACCATTACCAAATTTGTTTCGGGGACTGATACCATCTCGGCGAAAGTGCCTTCACGTGGGGCCATTGAAATAATTTGGCGGTTTGGACATATATTTTCACGCCCAGCCTTACATGCTTGGCAATTCTTGCAGGTTACGAGCGGATTAATCGTAACTCTTTCGCCATCACGATCACCACCCAAAATTTTACCAGATGCTTCATGACCTAATATCAAAGGAGCTGGCCTACGCTCATCATGTCCAAGGTAAGCATGCATATCGGAGCCACATATACCGGCACTATCAACTTTTATTAACTGCTCCGAAGAATTTACAATAGGATCTACGACTTCACGAAAATCTAATTGTTCCTGTCCGATATATACAAGGGCTCTCATTTTGCTGTGAACCCTCCATCGACCATCAGGACTTGACCGGTAACATACCTAGAAGCCTCAGAACAAAGAAAAAGAAGAGGTCCATCTAGATCTTCCATCTCCCCATTTCTGCCAATACAAGTCTGCTCCGCATTCCTTTTAGATCGCTCTTCATCCGCAAAAACTGCTTGAGTTAATTCCGTTGGAAAAAACCCAGGACCAATAGCGTTTACACATACACCATGTGACGACCAAGCCTCAGCCATTGCTCTCGTCAATTGCCCTATAGCAGCTTTCGACGCACCATATGCTAATCCACCCGGAAACGCCCTTGTGGTTTGCAAAGAAGCAAAGTTAACGATCCGACCCCAACCCTTTTTTTTCATTCCTGCAACGAAGCGTTGGGATAAGAAAAATGGTGTCGAAAGATTTAATGAGATTGTTTGGTCCCATCCCATTTCTGTTACTTTATCAGCCGTTTCTCGAGTATTGATACCAGCCGCATGCACCAAAATATCGGGAGATGCAAACTGATCATTTATTTCTAAACTCAAGTCTTCTAATCGACTACGATCAGCAATATCAGCAGATATAAAAGAAAACTGTTCTCCTAACTCTGAAGCTAATTTTTCTAGCGCTTCAGCTCGTCGAGCGACACCTATAACCTTTGCCCCGGCTTCAGTGAGTGCCACAGCAGCACGACGGCCGAGCCCCGAACTTGCGCCTGTAACAAGCGCCACCTTTCCAGTTAAGTTAAACAAAGAAGCAGATCTATCCATTTGCAGTTAAATCGAACTCTTCGTCTGGAAAAAATTTAGCTAATCGAACATCTGCAGCCCTTGCATGACCCTCCATTCCTTCCAAACGAGAAATCCTCGCTGTGGCTTCTGCAATTTGTTTTGACCCTTCTCTTGTTGCTCTTTGATATGTGACTATCTTCATATATTTATGAACACTTAATCCACCAGTGTAGTTAGCAGCTCGTGAAGTAGGTAAAACATGGTTGGTTCCAGCGGCTTTGTCACCATAAGAAACAGTTGTTTCCTCACCCAAAAATAATGAACCATAACAGGTCAGACGTTCAAGCCACCAATCAAGATCATCAGCCTGAACTGTAAGATGTTCAGGCGCATATTCATCGGAACAGGCAGCCATTTCTTCCCTATTTTCGCAAACAATTACTTCAGCATAATCCCGCCAAGCGGCAGTTGCATTCTCACGGTTAATTTCGGGAAGATCATCTATTAACTTTGGGACCAAATTCATGACATTGCTTGCCAAATCTTTATTATCTGTCACCAACCAAACTGGTGAATTATAGCCATGCTCTGCCTGTGAAACCAAATCGGTGGCAACAATAAACGGATCCGCATTACAGTCTGCTAAAATCAAACTATCCGTAGGCCCTGCTATCATATCTATTCCTACTCGGCCAAATAGGATCCGTTTTGCTTCCGCCACAAATTGATTGCCGGGGCCAACTAGAATATTGGCTTGTGGTAATCCAAATAAACCATATGTCATGGAGGCAACTCCCTGAACACCACCCATGGCCATTATTTTGTCAGCACCACAGACATGCGCGGCGTAAACAATGGCGGGAGCAACACCAACATTTGGCTTGGGAGGTGAACATGCAGTTATAAACTTACATCCAGCCACTTTCGCAGTTGTCACAGTCATAATGGCGCTCGCAATATGACTGTAGCGACCACCAGGAACATAACACCCAGCTGCATCAACAGGGATTATTTTTTGACCTGTAACAAATCCAGGACGAATTTCAAATTCAGTGTTCTTTAATGTTTCTTTTTGTTTTTCCGCAAACCGTTTAACATTGTCGTGAGCAAAATCTATATCTCGTTTTAACTTGGCTGGAACTAACCCGCTTGCTGCGTTTATTTCTTCGTCTGTTAAAACAATATTTCCTTGGTATTGATCAAATTTTGAAGCATACTCCGTGGCTTTTTCATCACCTCCCGCTTCTATATCTGTAAGAATATTTTTAACCGTTTCATGAACCTCTGAGGCATTTGTTTTTGGAGTAAGTTGTGCCTTCTTCAGGTATATTCTTGACATATTTGTGTCTCCTATTTAGAGCGACTGCTCTTTTTTATTATGGCTAATGGATGAATACAGAGATAGCCCGATGATTATTGCTCCAATAGCTCCAGTGATAGTTTCTGGAACTTCAATGATAGATTGGGCAAACATGATTATAGAAAGAGCAAAAATTGAGTAAAAAGCACCATGCTCCAGGTACCGAAATTGTTGTAGCGTTCCTTTTTCAACCAACATTATGGTCATAGCACGAACATACATCGCACCAATTCCAAGGCCTATGGCTATTAAAATAATGTTGGTTGTTAATGCAAAAGCTCCGATTACACCATCAAATGAGAAGCTGGCATCAAGTACTTCCAAGTATAAAAATGCTCCTAGGCCACCTCTAGCACCCATGTTGGATGCACTATTTGAATAGTTATCTAGGAAACTTCCTAGTCCGTCCACAAGAGTGAAGATCAATAAACCAGAAACGGCTGAAAGAAGAAATGAAGCCTGCTGATTTTCATGAACTACCTGGGACATGATTGAAATAATTATTAAGACAATTGCAATGTCAAAGCCTCGTATTGAACCCCAAGTTCGCAAATTTTTTTCTAAACCGACGATCCAATCAACTGATTTATCCTTATCTATAAAAAACTTGAGTGAAACCATTATCAAAAAGGTTCCTCCGAAAGCAGCAATTGAACTGTGTGATTGATGAATAATGTGAGAATACTCGTCGGGATCTGAAAGAGCTAAGTGGACCGCAGCAAAAGGATTTATCCAAGCGAAAGTCGCAACAATTGCTACTGGAAAAACTATACGCATCCCAAAAACCGCGATTAGTATTCCCCAAGTCAAAAACCTCTGGCGCCAAACAGGTGTCATCTCAACTAACTTGTTGGCATTCACTATTGCATTATCAAAAGACAAGGCAATCTCGAGTGCAGCCAAAACTGTTCCTACTAACAGAAATGAAAAAACTGCACTGAGTGTTTTTTCGGTTTCCCAACCTAACCAACCTGATAACGCTAACCCAATAAAAGTAACTATTAAAGGCCATTTTAGATAGGAAACTACGGATCTTTTCTGAGACATAAATCTATTGCCCAAAGACTTGGTTTGGCAACCAGAGTACAATTTGTGGGAAGATGAAAATTAGTATCAAACCGATGAGTTGAATTAGCATAAACTGCATCATTCCGAAATAAATATCTTTCAGATCCCAGTTTGGCACTACGCCTTTTAAAAAGTATGCAGACAAGGCAACTGGTGGCGATAACCAAGCCGTTTGAAGGTTTACAGCTACCAAAATTCCAAACCAAACCATAAGATCATATGGGTTCAAACCATGTATATCTAAGGAAGCTACAGTAGGCAAAAGTATTGGAACTACAATCAGCACTATCGGTACCCATTCTAAAGGCCAACCAAGTAAAAAGATCAATGCCATTACCATGATTAAAATCAAGTAAGGAGATAATTCTAATTGAAGCATCATCTCCGTCATCATTTTAGGTGTACCCAGAGATGAAAACTCTGCACCGAAGAAATTTGATGCTGCCACGAGAAACATAATTAAAACTGTTATCTCTAATGATTTAACTAGATTATCAAAAAACCCTGGAATTGTGAATTTTCCATATCCAATCGATAGGAGGATTGCACCGAAGGCACCCATCGCTGCGGCCTCAGCCGGTGTGGCAAACCCTAAAAGAATTGAACCCAAGGCGAACGATATTAAAATTGTGGGAGGCATTAGGCCCGCAAAAAATTCATCCCATATGGCTGAAAACTCAAATCTTTCGGCAGCATCCTTACGATATATAGCCAAACTTAAAGTACCGAGAAAAACAGCAAATAAAAACAGAACCAGAGCAACCCAAGGAATACCATCGTTCCATGAAGTTAAAACATAATAAAAATGAAATAAGATCGCTAATGGAAGTGACAAACGCAGAATATTCAAATTTCGGTAAGCTCGGAAGGCAAGAAGTACTGTTCCAAGTAAAACGATTAAACCACTAAAAGGTATAACGCTAGCAAAGGCTCCGCTGATACCCAATCCGAACACACGACAAATTGTGAGAACACCCAAAGAAATTAACGCAATTTCGGCCCCATAGTGGTCAGATGTTTTTGGTTGATCTTCTTCTGATAATATTGGGCCCAACTCAGGGTTAAGCCAGCAACGTCCAAGAGTATAAAATAGATACAGCGAGGCTAACAGCGCGCCAGGAATAAATGCGCCGCGAAACAAATCTAGTGTTGAAACTTCAAGTACTGGACCCATGACAATTAACATAATTGATGGAGGTATAAGGATGCCTAAAGTACCACCAGCCGTTATAGTACCGGCCGCCATTCGAACATTGTAACCAGATCGGGTCATAGTCGCACCCGCCATAATTCCCAAAAGTGTTACAGATGCGCCAACAATACCCGTTGCTGCGGCAAAGATAGTGGAAACAATCAAAACGGCAATATAAAGGGAGCCCCTAACGCGCGCCATAATCATTTGAATTGACGCAAATAGACGCTCCATTAGACCTGCCGCCTCCATTACAATACCCATGAGTATAAATAATGGAACTGCCATTAATTGATCATTCAGCATTGTGGAATTTGTATTCAAGGTCATAAGTAAGGTTGTTAATTTGAAGTTAGACCCCCAAATTCCAAAAACAAACGCAAGAAATATAAGTGTGAATGAAATTGGAAATCCAATAAAAATTACAAAAATCATTGCCGCCAACATGATCATACCAATGGTTGGCTTAGATAACCCTGGCCTTGTTGACATAACGTCAGTAAACCATTCTCCGCCAGGAGTTAAGTCTGGAAAAAAGACAGCCATAATCAACCAAAAAAGAGCTAATAAATAAAATGGTAAAATCCTTAAAAATTGTTTTTCTCGTTCTTTACCCATTTTATAGAATGCTCTAAACAACTCTGGAAAACCCTGCAGCACCAGAAGTAAACCACCGACTGGCATAGCTAAGCGTGCAGGCCAAAGTACCGGCTGCCACACACTATCAAAAGCCGTTTCTCCAGTCAGGTAAGCTACCTGCCAGTATTGGGCTGCAATGATTGTAAAAAAGGTCATCGAAGGAATAAAAAATGCCATGTAAAGAATAGCATCTACTGTTGCTTGAGTTTTATCACTCCAATTTCGATAAAGAAAATCAGCTCTAATATGAACGCCACGCATCAAACCATATCCCGCAGCACCCATAAATAGAGCACCAGCTATCATTCGACTAATATCATAAGCAAAAAGTGTGGGCCCAAGACCTAAGGCGCGGGCTGTATCATCCCAGCCATAGCTAGACATAATAGCAAAGGAATTCCTAGAAATAACCTCAAATACAACTACAGCTATTAAGGGAACCATGAGCAGACAAAGCGCCTTGCCAGCAAAATCATTCAATCGGTCAATAGAACCAGTAATTGGTCGCTGCCATGACGTCATATCAGCCGGTGTTTCACCAGGCCTTTCTGTTCGCCGTTCGGCGATCAATTCGTCCGCGATTTCCAAATCATCGGGCACCTGTTCTTCCGCCACAACCAAATCTCCCCCATAACATTCTCCCTTTTTGATTTAGGAGATTTTCTTAATAACAAAAAAGCTTCCAGCTCTTTTCTAATTAAGAAAAATTGTGGAGCCAATAGGCTCCACAATAGATCAAAATACTACTTCAAAGTTGCCGCGTGAGCTCTTCCCAAACCAGCGTTTGATGTTTGAGCACCAGCCCAGAAAGGAATAGCTACATCAGCAAAATCTTTTTGTGATTGCCAAACTTCAGCAAAAAACTCATTTTCTGCTGCAGCTTCTTCAAGAAGCTTCTTCGCTGCTGCCATATATTCTGTAAAATAGTCAGCAGGCGTATCCTCTAGAATAACACCATCATTCTCTACAAGTTCTTTAAGAGCCTTACCATTAGCTAAAATTCTGTAAGATAGAGATTTTGAAAGTGAAGCATTTGCTGCAACTTCCAATGCTTTCTTTTCGGTAGCAGATAAACTGTCATATACATCACCGTTAACATATAAATCTGCATTAACAGTTACCTGGTGAAGACCCTGCAAATAGTAGTGCTTCAGTACTTTTTGGAAGCCAAATACTTGGTCAGGTCTTGGACAGCACCATTCAGCAGCATCAATTGCACCTTTTTCAAGAGCAGGCAATATATCACCGCCACCCATGGCAACAGCCGCAACGCCAATTTCATTATATGCAGCGCCAACCATACCTGGAGGTGCACGGAAACGTAGCTTACGGAAATCATCCATAGACTCTATTTTGTTTGGAAACCAGCCTAATGCTTCTGGACCAACTGGCTGCAACATAAAACCTTTTACGTTAACTCCCATCTCGTCCCAAAGCCGGTCATAAAGTTCTTTACCACCGCCATATTGAAACCACGATAAGAATGCGATGTTGTCAATGCCAACACCCGCACCTGCAATTGGTGCTCCAAAAAGGTTAGCTGCAGGGTGCTTACCGCCCCAATAGTGTGTCCAAGCAAAACCAGCCTCAACAAGACCAGCATCAACTGCGTCAAGAATATCACGCGGTCCAACAACAGCACCTGCAGGCAAGATTTCGATTTTCAACGAACCACCTGTTAGCTCAGCGACGTCCTTTGCAAAGTCTTCTACCATGCGAACTTCGTCGCCTGAAACAGGAAGCACAGACTGCAGACGAATGACGGTTTCTGACATTGCTGCAGAAGCCAAGAGAGCAAGGGATGTAGCCCCTGCGGTTAAAAATTTAAAATTGAACATGAATCTCCTCCCATAGTTCATTGTCTCCTTGTTTAAAAAATAATAGCTAAGTCGGAGACTTTTCTTAGCTCATATTTAAAGATGCTTTTTGCATCCCTATTCTAATTTAGACATCGGCTGCTAAGCCTCCTTCAAAATTAAATCACTTGCTTTTTCACCAATCATTATAGCTGGCGCATTTGTATTTCCACTCGTAATTTTGGGCATGATTGAGGCATCAGCGACGCGCAGACCCTCGACACCTCGTACTTTCAATGTTGGCGAAACCACCGACATTTCGTCAGTTCCCATCTTGCATGTACCCGTAGGGTGGTAGATCGTAACAGCAGTCTTTCGAACCCAGTCCAGCGTACCCTCTTCATCATCCAAAGGCACTTCTGAGCCTGGAGCATATTCGTCAGTAACATGGCCCTTCAATGGCTCATGTTGAGCAATTTCTCGAGCAATCTGGACGCCCTTCACAATAGTTTTACAGTCCGTAATTGTTGCTAAATAGTTTGGATGGATATCCGGATGGTCCAAATAATTTGAAGACTTTAACTTTAAATACCCTGTACTTTCTGGCCTTAATTGTAGGACAGAAGCAGTGAATGCCGAAAAAGTGTGCGCCCCTTTAGAAGGCATATCCGCACTAAATGGCTGAATATGAAATTGAATGTCTGGTGTCTCGAGATGATCTTCAGTTTTAAGAAAACCAGTTCCCAGACTTGCAGCCATGGTCATGGGGCCGCGCTGAGTCAGTATATATTGAAGACCTATTAGAGCCTTTTTTACATAATTACTTGTTTCCGTGTTTATAGTAGATAAATCCGTCTTAAACACAGGCCGAGCCTGGAGATGGTCCTGTAGGTTTTTGCCAACTCCCGCCAAATCACTTATAACATTTATTCCTAAATTTTTGAGATCCTCTCCAGGACCAATTCCAGAAAGCATAAGAATTTGTGGCGAACCTATTGCACCAGCACAGATAATAATTTCTCTTCTGGCTGAAATCGTATCCATCTTATTTTTTATATCGATGTCGACAGATATTGCTCTTCCGTTAACAATATTTACTTTCTTTGTTTGTGCATTTGTAATAATTTTTAAATTTTTTCTATTTTTAATGGGTGTTATGTAAGCCGCTGATGAAGAGCATCTTCGACCACCCTTCATAGTCAATTGAAAGTGACCCACTCCTTCTTGAGTAGAACCATTGTAGTCATAATTACGTTGATAACCCGCAGTCACAGCGGCATCCACCCAGTGGTCCACAATATCCCGTTTCAAGCGAGCTGATTGTACAGAAAGAGGCCCGTCTTTTCCCCTCAATCCAGATTCATCTATACCGTCCCAATTTTCTGAACGCTTGAAATATGGCAAAACTTCGTCCCACGACCAACCCGCGCACCCAAGTTGAGACCAAACATCAAAATCCCGAGCCTGACCCCGAACGTAAAGGAGACCATTAATCGAGCTAGATCCACCCATAACCCGTCCTCTTGGCCAGGGTATAGATCTACCCGCAATTCCCGCGTCTGATTGAGTTTCGTAACGCCAATCGGATTTTGGGTTACCCATTGTTCTATAGTATCCAACGGGAACGTGTATCCACGGATTGTTATCTTTTGGACCAGCCTCAATTAAAGCAACATTATATTTTCCACATTGTGATAAGCGATTTGCAACTGCACAACCAGCAGATCCAGCGCCTACAACAACATAATCAAACTCCATTTTTCACCCTAAATCCAAAAAATGAGACTTTTTTTCTCGATTATTGAAAATAAATACGTTACAGTTAATTCTAGAGAACGCAATAGTTTTGTTTAGGGAGCGATATGTCGAACAAAGAAAGGATACCAACAAATTTGAGAACACTCCTCATTTTGGAGATACTAGGCAAAAATAATCGAGCTATGACAGCCACTGAAATTAACGATTTTTTGAGATTACCAAAACAAACGGTACATCGGTTGTGCAGCACTTTGGAAGAAAATGGATTTTTAACAAGAGTAGGCCATACAAAACGCTATCAAGCAGCACGACGATTAAGAGACTTGGGTATGGGTTTATTATATAACTCTCGTGATCATATAGCGCGCAGGCAGATCCTTTTAAATATTGCAAATAAAGTAAAAGAAACAGTCAACTTTGTAGTTCCAGAAGCTTCTGGAATGAATTACATAGATCGCGTTGAAACAGACTGGGCTTTCAGAATTCAACTTCCAATAGGAACCAACGTGCCGTTTCATTGTACTGCTAGTGGAAAATGCTTTTTAGCAAGTCTTAGCCCCAAAAAAAGAAAAGCCATGATTGAGGCAATGGACTTAAAAGCACACACCAAAAGAACACATATTAGAAAAGCTGCTCTACTATCAGAATTGAAACAAGTTTCAAAACAAGGCTATGCATTAGATCAAGAAGAATTTATGGATGGCATGGTAGCAATAGCTGTGCCCGTTAAGGATAACCAAGGGCGATTTGCTGCTGCACTTGCATTTCACGGACCTACACAAAGAATATCAATAGAAAATGCTTTGGCTCGTAAAGACATCTTGGCCGTAGCAGCAAAGCAACTTGCCGATAGTCTTTTCCATGAAGATTAAGAACTTCTCTAAATACCACAATCAACAATTGCTTTAGCAAGCACCGGAACAGTATTAGAATTCAAACCGGCTATATTCAATCGACTGTCACCGACCATGTATACAGCATGCTTTTCTCGCAATGCATTAACTTGTTCTGAAGAAGCCCCAAGCCTTGAAAACATACCACGGTGATCCGCTAGGAACCCAAATCGATTTGAACCGGATAAATTTTCTAATTCAGCTGCTAGTTGGGTGCGAAGTGAAAGCATCGATTGCCTAACCGCCTCTAGTTCTAACATCCAATTTCTTTTCAGCTCTTCATCCGATAAAACCATTGTTACTAAACGAGCACCATGATCTGGTGGGAACGAAAAATTCTGCCGATTTAAAAAAGCAAGTGTTGACTGATTTAAATTACGAGCGTCTTTATTATGGGATACTACGGTTAAAAGACCTGTGCGCTCACGGTAAATCCCAAAATTTTTAGAACAACTAGCCGCTATGATAGTTTCTGGCACACTACTCACAAGTTTTCTAATTCCAGCGGCGTCTTCTTCCAGACCATCGCCAAAACCTTGATAGGCAATATCTATCATTGGCGTCGCACCAGATTTGAGCAATAGCTCAATTACCGCATCCCAATCCGGGGCCTTTAAGTTAGCGCCTGTTGGATTGTGACAACAACCATGAAGCAAAATAATATCACCTTCATTTGCATCTGCTAGATCTGCCATCATCGCAGGAAAATCAACAGATCGTGTCATGGTATCAAAATATCGGTAAGGTTCGACAGGAATTCCTAGATATTTTAGAATAGAAAGATGGTTTGGCCAAGTTGGATCCGAAACGAAAACCCTAAGATTAGGGTTTGCCATTTTACCTAACTCAAAAGCTTGTCGTACTGCTCCAGTTCCACCCGGTGTTGCCGCAGAAGCTGTTAAGCTTTGGTCAAAGTTTTTACCCAAGACAAGATTAATCATGGCCTCCGAAAACTCAGGGGTACCCGCTAAGCCGACATACGATTTAGTTTCTTGAGTTTCCCATAATAAATGTTCAGCTTTTTTAATTGATTGCATTATTGGAGTTTGCCCAGACGCATCTTTATAAACACCAACACCGAGGTCAATTTTATTTTCTCGAGTGTCTTCTTTATAAAGCTGCACAAGAGCTAGAATTTTATCCGCAGGTTGTTGCTGCAAAGAATTAAACATTATTTCCCCCCGTCTCTACAGGAACAGTTGGGTACATGCCCCACTCAGTCCAGCTTCCATCATAAAGCGCATGGTCAGATTTTCCAATGCGATCTAGAGCTAAATTTATAATTGCTGCAGTAACCCCTGAGCCACAACTGGTTATCACCGGTTTTTCTAAATTTACATCATTTGCTTTAAAATGATCAGTCAATTCACCTTGAGATTTAAGAGTACCATCATCATTTAGAAGATCTCTATAGAAAATATTTTTCGACCTTGGTATGTGGCCTGACCGAAGTCCAGGCCTGGGTTCAGGCTCTTCTCCTCTGAACCGTCCAGCAGATCTTGCATCAAGAATTTCATAATTACCCAATTTTGAAGCCGCCGATACTTGGGTCACATCTTTGACCATTTCGTGACGATATTTAACAAGCATATGCCTATCTTTTATCAAAGATGGACTACCATCGACCGATCGCCTCTCCCTTAACCATTTAGGAAGTCCTCCATCAAGTACAGCGACGTTTTGTTGACCCATGACATTAAATAACCATCTAACTCGAGCCGCTGAAAATAGCCCATGAGAGTCATAAATTATAATTTGGTGTCCATCCCCAACCCCAAGTTTTCTAACTTTAGACATAAATTTTTCAACTGGGGGAACCATATGCGGCAAATCAGAACGATGATCAGAAATGTCATCAATGTCGAAATACCTAGCATTTGGAATATGAGACGCATCGTACTCAGCCTTTGCATCTCTATCAATATTCGGGAGGTACCAAGTAGCATCCAATATTCGAATTTCAGGATCAGACAATCTATCAGAAAGCCAATCGGTTGAAACTAAAACCTGAGGATCATTTTCCATGTAATTTTTCCACTAACTTAGAATGAGTTGACTACAATCTCAAAATGATTTGGGCAAGCATCAACATGAATTTAATTCGCAGATTACAATTTAGTTGGTTTCCCTAAATTCGTCTTCTTTAATCAGATTGACGAAGAAGCCTTTGTTTTTGCCGTCCCCAATCTCGTTTTGCTTCATCTGCACGCTTATCATGAATTTTTTTACCTTTAGCGATACCAATTTTAAGTTTAATACGCCCAGTATGATTGAAGTACATTACCAACGGAACAAGCGTCATTCCTTTGCGTTGGGTTTCATTCCAAAGCCTAGATAACTCTTTTTTGTTCGCCAGCAACTTTCTCTTTCGACGCTCCTGGTGACCCCAATTTTTTGCCTGTTCATAAGGCGCCACATATGAATTTACCAACCAGAGTTCGCCGTTTTCGATTTGAGCATAACTTTCAGCGATATTTGAACCGCCATTTCGCAACGATTTAACCTCAGATCCCTGCAAAACAACTCCACACTCAAGATCATTTTCTATGGCATAGTCAAATCGCGCACGCCTATTTTCTGCGATAACTTTATAATTTGGATCTACTTTAGCTTTATTCATGGATTAGTCGCTTACACACACTGTTAATTATTGTCCACTGAACGATGACTTTACACAAAATTTTAATCGACAGGTTACTTAAATATTATTAAATTTAATTTTGAGTATAAGGGGAACGATATGCGAGACAACAATTTCATTATCGAAAATAACGCAAAACATTTATGGCACCCGATGGGTGCACCGAGCGACTCGCTTAACAACCCACCCAAGGTAATTACAAGCGCTGATGGATCGCGTATAAGCGATATAGACGGTCATACAACAGTAGACGCAGTTGGGGGTCTTTGGTGCGTTAACTTAGGTTACTCAAATGAAGCTGTTAAAAAAGCCATATCAGAACAACTCAATCATCTGCCCTATTATTCCGGTTTTGCGGGAACTACTAATCCAGCAGCTATAGAAGCTTCTTATATGGTCCAAGAGATGTTTAAAGCCGATGGAATGGAGAGAGTTTTTTTCACATCGGGTGGATCAGACTCAGTCGAAACCTGCCTTAGATTGTCTCGCCAATATCATCGGCTGCGGGGAGAACCTACCAGAACAAAATTTATATCATTGAAAAAGGGATACCATGGAACGCACTTTGGAGGTGCATCCGTGAATGGAAATAATAGGTTCAGAATAGCATATGAACCTTTACTGCCAGGCTGTTTTCACTTGCCAAGCCCTTACACTTATCGAAATCCATTTAATGAAATAGATTCCCAAAAATTAGCTCTGAACATTGCACAAGCTTTCGAAGACGAAATAGCTTTTCAAGACAAAAACACAATTGCTGCTTTCATTATGGAACCTATCCAAGGGGCAGGTGGGGTAATAGTTCCAGACCCGTCTTTCATGGGCCTTATGCAAGAGATTTGTGAAAGGACTGGCATACTAATGATTTCAGATGAAGTAATAACAGGTTTTGGTAGGACCGGATCTTGGTCTGGCGCAAGACACTGGAACGTTAAACCAGATATGATGAGCATGGCCAAAGGTATTACCTCAGGTTATTTCCCTGTTGGCGCCGCTCTTATGGGCGAAAAAGTAGCAGATGTTTTTGAAAATTCTACTAGCCCAGAGGCCGGCATTTTTCATGGATACACTTATTCCGCTCATCCTGTTGGTGCTGCAGCTGTATGTGCTTGCCTTTCAGAAACTCAAAGAATTAACACAAAAAATAATGCAGAAATTCGAGGTAAACAACTTTACAATGGTATACTGAAACTGAAGAAAAAGTTTGATGTTATAGGCGATGTTAGAGGAGGTCAGGGTTTAATGGCCGCTATTGAAGTTGTCAGCGATCAGAAGAAAAAGACTGCTATAAATATGGACGCAATGAAAAAACTACATCAGAAAACTTATGAAGCAGGCGCTATGGTTAGGCTCGGCTTGAATAATATCTTAATGTCCCCACCTCTCGTTATATCCGAAGCGGAAATAGATCAGATTTTAGATGCTTTAGATTATGGTTTTTCATCGATGTGATCGAAATATTATCAAAAAATACTTTTCAATTTAGAGAATTTTAAAGTCGCCGGGCTTTAAGTCACCTAACTTCCATTCGCCGATTGATGTGCGGATAAGCCGAAGCGCTGGAAATCCAATATTAGCAGTCATTCGTCGAACCTGCCTATTTTTCCCCTCTTTGATTTTTAGCTCAATCCAACTGTCAGGAATAGACTTACGCACCCTTATTGGAGGGTTTCTATCCCAAAGCCATGTCGGCTCTTGTATTGTTTCGACTTCAGCAGGCTTGGTAAGGCCATCCTTCAATTCAAGGCCTCTTCTTAGAGCCCGCAAATCTTTTTCTTTTGGTATTCCTTCAACCTGAACCATGTAGGTTTTTTAACTTTAAATTTATGTGAAGATATCTTTGATTGCAGTCTACCGTCATCAGTTAAAATTACTAAGCCCTCACTATCTAAATCCAATCTTCCTGCCGAATAAACCTGTTTAATGTTTATGAAGTTTGATAGCGTTTGCCTTTCATTTGCATAGTTTGACTTGTCGGTAAATTGAGAAAGAACGTTAAACGGCTTATTAAATAAAATAATCATAATTTAAACGAATTACTTGCTTTCATAAACCCAGTCTCTACGCCTCGCCAGTTTAATATCGGGGCATGCGTGTAAGCTAATGCCGTTGGATGATTAGGATTAAGAACGCCTAATTGTATAAGCAATGAAGCAATAGCACATTCGGATGCTCGAGTTCCCCCATCATGTATTTTAAGTGCAATCCCTTTTTCTAACTCGGGCAAAATTGCGACAAAGACACCTTCTGCTCCAGTTTTTAGAATTGCTTTCTTATCGCAAGCCTTCATTAAATTCGTACAAGCCCGACGTTCTCCAGCCACCAACTCTGGATAATTTACCATTGCATTTCGTAACTTAAGTGCCGCTTTGCTGAGCTCATCATCTCGCTTATGTGCTGTGGCAAACCAAGACATGGCTTTAGCAAGAGAATACAACGGCATAGCAGGATTGGGCGCCGAGCATCCATCTATTACTATTCCATCAACATTATTTTGCGTAAGTTCCTGAAATACGTTCATTACCATAAGTTGTACTGGATGATCTGGATCTGTATATTCAGGTCCGGCATTCAAGTGGCGAGAAACTGATAAAAAACCAGCATGTTTCCCAGAACAGTTATTATGGATTTGGCAAGGCGACTGCCCTTTTTCACGCATGTCTTTTTTAACATAGGGATCGTTTGATGGCTGCGAGCCACATCTTAGATCACTTTCATTTAGACCAAGATGAGAAAGCCAACTGAGGACCCTTGATAAATGTATTTCCGCAGCATTATGTGAAGCACAGGCTAGGGCTAAAAAATCTTCCTTAATTGAATATTTTTTCGCAGCTCCTGATATTATGAGAGGGAGAGCTTGCACCATCTTTGCAGAGCTTCGAGGTAAAATTAATGTCTTTGGATCACCCCATTGATGGCTTATCTCACCATTTTTATCGCAAATTGCAGCCATACCAGAATGAACAGATTCTAAATATGAACCGCGCCATATTTCGCACATAATCTGAGGTTTCATGAAATTTTATACCTTTTATTCATAAATTAACTTTCTCAGGGGTTCCAACTGAAGCATATTT
>JAQWIK010000097.1 GCA_029248915.1 Paracoccaceae bacterium
TAGAAAGCCAATTAGTGCAGTTACAGGCTCAAACGAAAATACAACACAGCCTACTCCCAAAACCATGATAATTAGACTATAAAGGGAGACCTTTTCCGGACCATATTTATCAACAAACTGATCTGCAAAATAACGTATGAACCCTTGAGCAATTGCAGCCAAAGCTAATGATAAGCCGCTCACTATAGGGACAGTATCAAAAATATCCCTCATAAAAATAACTGACCAATCAATACTTGCTCCCTCAACAAGCATCGCAGAAAGCGAAAAAAACACTAACATAAAAATGCCTTTTGAAGGCCAGACAAAGCCTTTATTTTTAACCACTATGCCCTGCCTACGAGGTTTAGCGGCGTTGTATTTCGCGAAAAGAAAAATTGTCAAAACACTCACTAATACTGTGATCAAAGCGAAATGTAGAAATGGCGAAATCCCTAATTGTGAGAAGCCAGCACCCGTAATTCCAGCACCAAAAAAACCAAAACTCCAATAAGCGTGAGAACGGTTCATTATACGATGGCCACTATGCGCCTCTACACGATCAGCCTCCAAATTTACTGCAACTTCAATAACTGCAATTGCGGCACCGCCTAAAATCAAAATTCCCGCAAACATGTGTGGGCTTTGCGAGAGCCCGGCAAAGCACTGTGAAATACTGAGTAAAGGTATTCCCAGCATCAATATATGTCTAAAGTCAAATCTACGTACTATTCGATCCGCAAATAAAAGAGTAAACTGGACACCAAGGGGCAAACCTATCAAAGCAAAACCGAGCGTTGCTTTATCAATATTCATTTGAGTTTGAAGATCCCCCAAGCGCGGAAATAAAGTTCCAAGACTAAACGCGTATAGAAAAAAACTGACGAATACAGCGTCTTTTGGTTTACTTTGGAAATAAGTTCTCAAAATTTTATCCCATTAAAAACTTGAACAATATTAAAGTAGAAAAAAGCGTTTCAACAATAGAAATTTTGTTAATGTAGAAAGTTCAAATTGAAAAGAGATAAGAAAAATTCGGAAAGCTTGAAATATTACTCTAAACAATAAATCAATGTCGCTTCAGTCCTAGATGCTTGCAAAAAATTCTGATCTAGTATGTCTATGAAATCAATTATCCAAGGAAATACCGCTGTATTTGGATCTGTAAGTGCAGTAATTGCAGTATTTTGCTTTTCGATAAATGATGTCGCAATTAAATTTATTAGTAACGACTATGCCCTACACTTAGTGGTTTTAATCCGCTCTCTTGTTGGATTAACGGTTTTATTTTTGTTCATCATTCCATTTTCAGGTGGGCTCCCAACACTCCGCACAAATCGACTTGGGCTTCATCTTTTAAGGGGTTTTTGCGTTGTTTTTGCAAATATCACATTCTTTCTAGGATTAGCCGCTTTGCCATTAGCTGAAGGAGTGGCAATATTTTTTATAAGTCCACTATTAATAACTGTTTTTTCTGTCTTGTTTTTGAAGGAAACTGTTGGTCCTCGGAGATGGGCAGCAGTCGTGATTGGGTTGATCGGAGTAATAGTAATATTAAGGCCTGGTTCAGCTAGTTTTCAAACTGCATCTCTTTTACCCCTATTAGCAGCCTTCGGATATGCTACTTTACATATGCTGACGCGTTATATTGGAAAGACTGAGTCCGCAGCCTCAATGTCATTTTACATTCAAGTAACTTTTCTAATAATTTGCTTAGCATTTGGCTTGATAATAGGTGACGGAAAATTTTCTGGTGGAGGTGATCCTTCTCTGGAGTTTTTATTTCGAGCATGGTCTTGGCCCAGTAGCAATCACTACTTGATCATGATTTTAATTGGTGCCGGCAGTGCCTTTGGCGGATTTTTTATTTCACAAGCTTATAGAATTAGTGAGGCTGCTGTTGTAGCCCCTTTTGAATATATTGCACTGCCAATTGCAATTTTTTGGGGTGTGTTAATATTTGGAGATTGGCCAGACAAAACTACTTTAGCTGGAATAGCTCTTATTTTAGGATCCGGGCTCTATATAATCTGGCGAGAAACAATTTTAAAAGACGCAGAAACTTTAGGAACGCCACGCTACAGAAGATGAACACTACATTTCATTTCAATGGAAATAAACCTTAGCTATTGATAAAAACCTGCCATCAAAACACCGTCTTTTATTTCTGCGCATCTAGTAAAATGAACAGGATGACAAATTGCAATTTTGTGAACCTCATTTGAAAAAGCCGACGCTGTTTTAACGTTAAAAAAAGGCGAGACTAAATTAAGCGTTAAGACAATAAGTATCGCATATAATACGACTATGATTGACCTAGGGATTTTTATTTCATGAGTAATTTTTTTATCCAATTTTTCATTCCTTATCTTTACTTTTATCTGAAAAAAATTTCTTAAAAACAATCATCACGACAATAACGATAATAAGAAATATGAAAACAGATGTTAATATAGCTGCAACATCTTCATCTTCTGTGAAGTCAAAATATAAAAGCACTGCAAAAATTGCAGCCACTATCCAAATCACAGCTGCTCGCAACCTCCTTATTACGACTACCAAAAACGGCAATTCATCCATCATATATTTCTCCAAGCTCTAGATAGTATACTTTTTAACTTAACAATTTGATAGCTTTCCATGAGATGCGTCTAGGACGCTAAGTAGTAATAGAAAATCGACTAAATTTAAATAAAGCACACCAGTCAATCTGGTGAATTACCGGACGTTACACTCAAAAATAAATTAAAAAAAATGTATCAAAAGTTTTCTATACAGCTAACATAGAGCTACCGCATCAAAAAATAAGAATGAACTTAAAAAACAAAATATCAGGGAGTATAAAAAGTGCAAATTACTATACTTGAAAAAGCAAGGAAAGCCCGTATCGGTTTGTCTTTAGCTGCAACTGTTTCACTTATATTATCACTGTTTTCCTCAGTGGCATATGCTGAAAATTTAGTTGCTAGAATGTCCGGGCATTGGAGCCCAAAACACCAGAGTGCAATCCACTCTCAAATATTTGCCGACGAAGTCACCAAACGTTCAAATGGCCGCTTAACAATTGAGTTTTATCCATCAAAGCAGCTTTTTGGAATCAGAGAAGTTATGGGGGCAATTACCTCAGGAGCCGTTGAGTTAGGTGGGGTCGTGGGAGTTGTAAGTTTTCCTCCAATAAATAAAAACTTCAATGTTGCGTCATATCCTGGCCTCTTTTCTTCTTACGAGCAGCAGAGAAGTTTTTTCAAAGACTCTGAAGCAGGAAAAGCCGTTTGGAATGACCTAACAAAGAAAAGTAACTCAAAATTAATTATGTATAATCCAGTTGGACCTGTAATGACGTTTTCGAGTGAAAGAGAATTAACAGGTATAGACGTAATGAAGGGCCTTAAAGCTCGTGCATTACTTAAAAGTGAGAGACCAATGTGGGATGCTATGGAAGCAAACACCGTTTCATTGCCCACGGGAGAAGTTTATACAGCCTTACAAACTGGAATGATTGATACGATTAATAGCCCCCCCGGCAGTATTGAAGCCTATAGTTGGTGGGAATATCTTAAATATGCACAAAAACCATATCAATATTTTGCTGATGCCTACATTATGGCTAATCAAGACTGGTTCAACTCACTGCCAGCTGACTTACAAGATTTAGTAATGGAGGTTGGTGCTGAAATTGGTGATCTGGCAACTAATACTATTTTGGATGCTGGCGAAAGTACTCTGAAAAAATTCGCTGAACGCGGAGGGGTAGTTACTGAACTTAGTGGTGCCGAAAAAAGTAAGTTCGATGCTATGATGACTGACAAGGTTATGCCGGCAATGGCAGATATGTTTGATCAAGATGTTCTACTAGCTGCTGAGGCGTTTGCAAAATAGTCGAGACGAAAATCAGTAGAATTTGGGATTGTTAAATGTGGGTTTTGACCAGACTAAATAATTTTTTGTCAAAGCTATCATACTCATTAGCAATGCTAATAGTTGCAATAATGGTAATGGCGCTGAGTTTAAGCGCCATTACCAGATACGTTTCTGGAACCGGTTACGACTGGTTGATAGAATTACCCCCAGTTTTAGTGTGTTGGTTAGTCTTTCCACTTTTAGGTCCATTGTTGAAGGAGGGAAACCATATTCAAGTTGATTTTCTATCATCTTTAGTATCATCGACTACAAACAAATATATTAAAATTTTAATGAACATTACTGCCTTTTTAGCGTCGTTAATCTTCATTAAAGCAGGGTTTGATGCCACTGCGCTTTATTATCGTCTAGGTCAGATGATGGAACTAGAATTAGATATTCCTATCTGGTGGATGTACTTATCTTTTCCAGTTGGTTTTGCAATCCTTGCTCTGTTTTCAATAGAAATGACCATTCAATCTATTCTTGACGCAAGAAAAATTGAGAAAGAGACAAACTGATGTACCTTTTCGCATTTATTTTATCTCTTTTGCTTCTTTGTATATCTGTTCCAATTTTTTTAGTTTTTGGAATTGGAAGCTCCATAGCTGCTATAGCTGGACTTAATCTGCCATGGTCAGTTTTAATTCAGGTCTCTTTCGGAGCATTAACCAAACACGTTCTTATAGCAGTTCCGCTTTTCATCTTTGCAGGTACAGCAATGCTGCGTGGAGGAGCTGCAACACGATTAGTGCACTTCGCCACGACATTAGTTGGTCATTGGCCCGGTGGTCTCGGGATAGCTATGGTGATTTCTATGGGCTTTTTTGCTGCATTCTGCGGGTCAATTCTTGCAGCCATCACTGCTGTTGGTACGATTATGATGCCCAAAATGATTGAAGAAGGTTATCCAAAACCCTTCGTCGTTACACTTGCAGCGTCGGCTGCCTTATTAGAGGCACTCATTCCACCCTCGAACGCAGCAATTTTATTCAGCGCTTTGACTAATGTGCCAGTCTCTCAAACATTTGCAGCAGGTATGATTCCAGGAATAATTCTATTATTTTTAATGATAGGAGTAGTGCTATTTAAGTGCAGTGACATCAAAGGAAGTAAAAAAGCCACAGGTTATGAAAGGATAATTGCCGGTAAAAATGCTATTCCCGCTCTTATTACACCTGGAATTATTTTAGGCGGGATTTATGCAGGATTGCTTACTCCATCTGAGTCAGCCGCAATAGCTGGACTATGGGCTCTCATAATGGGATTTATTGTTTATAGAGAACTAACCTTGGATGGGTTACTGAAATGCCTTAAGGAAACAGCCGCAATCACCGCAGTTATATTTGCAATAATAGCAACAGCAACTTTTCTAAGTGTAGTCTTAACATATACACAACTACCCCAAAAAATAATTATCTACTTTACAAGTTTAGGAGCTGGGATTTACTTCTTTTGGTTTGCCCTCGCATTGATCTGCTTAATCTTGGGAACATTTATTGAGATTGTTCCAGTGTTCTACTTAACGGTACCTATTTTTGCGGCAATCGTAGTTTCACTAAACCAAAATTTACTTCATCTCTACGTAGTGTTTGTAGCATTCGCTGGAATTGGAATGATAACCCCACCTGTTTGCGTGGGAATATATACTGCCGCTGGTGTTATCAAAGAAGATCCTTCTCGTGCCTTCAAGGAAGTTCCATTGTTTGTCGGGGTAGGAGTATTTTATGGTATTCTTATGATCTTCTTACCCATTACTGCAACCTGGTTACCTAATTTACTAAGGTAAAAGATTTAAAATATGTGAGATAATTATTTTTACTCTTAAAGTCATAAGTATAGTACTCTTTGTCACTCTGTTTGGAATTATGGCTGCCTGGTACTTGGTGCCAAAATTTCTTGAAACTCCATCTTATAAAGTAGTTGAAAAAGACGGAAACATTGAAGTCAGAAGCTACGAAAGTATCTTACTTCAATCGGTAAAAGTATCAGGCGATCAATATAAATCTCTGAGGCTCGGATTTAGACCACTAGTTAATTATATCGGAGCCAAGGCACGCGAGGGAGAAAAAATATCAATGACTGCTCCAGTTATACAGTCTTTGAGTGACACCAATAACGAATGGATCGTGTCATTTTCTATGCCTTCAAAGTATAACAAAAAAACCCTACCAGAACCAAATAATAAACAAGTGTATTCTGAAGAAATAAAAGCAACAATGGCAGCGGTTATAAGATTTTCTGGAAAAACTGATAGAAGTGGCTTCCTTATAAAAGAAAAGGAAAAAATTCTATTGGCTTGGTTAAAAAATAGAGACTTTAATATAATCTCTAAATCAAAATACCTTTTTTACAATGATCCTAGCACACCAGGTTTTCTGAGACGAAATGAAGTGATGGTTATAATTTCTGACTAAACCCGGTAAAAAATCTTTTCGCTTGTAATACCAAAGCATTCAATAAATTTGAAAAACTTCTTTTTCGTTATTTTTGTTAACAAAAATTTACTGTATTAACTTTGATACATCCGTTTTTTTCGTACTCGAGTTTCAATAGTGGCAGCCTCACTGCCATCATGAAATGATCCAAACCATCTATCCCAAGGCATCTCCACTGTCCCATAATTACACTCAAAGTAACGATGATGAAGCTGATGAAAAAAATCACCCATCTTAGCACGCTCTTTATTAGCCACATAAAGCTTTTCAAAACCAGAATGGCTGAAAATTGGATGAATTGACTGCATATAACCATGAAACATTAAGTGGACAGGGCTGGACGCTAATATAAAATGAATTAAAAAATTTGTATAAAATAACAAATGCTCGATTGGGTGCATTGAGATTCCTGACCAAGGACCCACATTGATATTGCGATGATGGAGAGCGTGTGCAATCCGATACATCGGAGGCCAATGTAAAAAACGATGAACCCAGTAAAAGTGAAAGCTAGCCCAAACAATCAATATTGGGAAAACCAAAATAAAGAATATTGGGTTTTCAGAAAAAGTTAAAAGTGGCGCAAAACCATTTGCCATCGCCCATAAAACGGCCGCCTGAAATAGTGTCCAAAGTGTAATACCACTGCCGATAGTCCAAAACATATTATCTTTAACTTGATCGCGAAAAGTATAAACTCCACTATCCCTAGCGGGATCACGCGCATCAAACTTAAATTTTTTAGCTTGCCCCCTGTAGCGGTAAAGCCAATGGTGAATACCCCCAGCAAAAAAACAATGCGGGATCAAATTAAGGAGATACAGCGTACCGTAAGCCTGCCAATTCAAATTTTGAAAAGATGATACTGCAGGGAATAAAAATATCCAAGCAAGCAAAGCAAGGATCAGTGCCAATGTTGTTGTTGATAATTGAAACCAGTATGAAGCATACCACTCAAAAATAATCCGGATGCGAATAGACCTTGAAAATATTGGATTTAACTGAACCTTTTCAGGGGGTTTATAATTCCAGCGCTCTGACTCTTTATCCATAGTTCCAAACTTTGAAATATTAATAACAATCTGTTGCTTATACCCAAAATGCAAAACATTTGAATTTCTTATTCAAATACGACGATGGTAGTCAAATACGACCCAAAAAATTATGCGATAGTGATTAATTCATAGTCATTAGCGTTTTGGTTAATTAGAAACGCAGGGTAATTTTTTATGTTTCGTTAGGTAAATCTTACGCTTCATCAAATGATCTTTATGTTTTCAAAAACCAAGTTAAAATGTAATATGAGTTTGAAGAAGTTAAAGCGTACCCAATGTATCCAGTTGCAGATAAGTTACCAAATGAAATTGAGAGAGCTTCATTCGTTGAGGCTTTAGCACTTATTGGGACGGATCAGCAGGACGAATTTTATGCTTTTTGTGAGATAGGAAAGTTACTTTCTGGCTTCTCAAAGACAATGGTTTCGTTGATTGACTCAACTCATCAATGTGTACTTTCTGGTATCTCACCAGAGCCAGAGCAAGACAGGTCTTGGCCAGTAGAAAAATCCTTTTGTCAGCATATATTAGCAGATATTGAACCGACAATTGTTTATGATATTGCGAAGCATCCAATCTTTGGAAAACATCCAAATGTGGTTTCTGGAAATATGACGGGTAGCTACTGCGGGTTCCCAATTAGGACCAATGATAACCTTGTCCTAGGAACCTATTGTTTGGCACATGATGAGCCAAAATCAATAAGTACCGAAGTTGTATCAGCTGTAGATAATATGGTCAAAAAATTGGGAGCCTATCTTCAACGCCAAAGTACTATCCAACGAGATAATTCTCAAAAATTACTGCTAGGTTTAAAATATGTTAGGGAACATACCCCAGAAATAACGCTTGCTGAATTAATAACCCTTATCGAATTTCGAAACGGTACTATTGATAGGGAAACAGAATTACAACCTCTTCAAAAATTACTACTCGTGAGTGAGCACGGCAAACTTACAAATGATGGCGCTCAGCTGCTCGAAAAGCTTCACTTATTTGATCAATCTTTTGCCTCTAAAAAGATCGACTTTACAAATCAGGCAGCCGCTTTTGACGCATTGTTTGAGGATTTGTAATAATGTATTCTAAGAGTGTAACATATAAATTTACTTCATTTACCTCCGCCAAAATAGCAGCCGGTCATTGTACCGAATATCTTAGCCGACACGTGGTTAAACTTGAAATGTCAAGTTTGACAATCACTGTAAGTAAGGAAAGCGAAGTAAGCGTTTCAGCTAACTTTGATGATATTGGTAATTTAAAAAAATTCGACGGCCTTATTGGTTCTCTTGTTTCAGAGCTTAGGGATGCATTCGATTTTAAAGAGAACAATAAATCGTCAGTATGCGTATTCAATTATCAAAAAGAAACTGTGGTTGATACTGTTAAACTAAATTAGCCAAAAGTTTCAAAAGCTAAATTTTGTAACCATATCAAACAAAATTATCGCTTTAACAAAACTTAATGCCCTTAACGATATTATACTAAGTTGGTTATCTTTGATCGAGCAGCTAGCATTTAAACTGATCTAATCCTCTTTGAGAGCCGTATACTAATTGTTTTTAAAGGGGTGTCCAATGAACAAAATTTTATACACAATCTTGACCGTTTTCATTTTTACAGAAGCAAGTTTTGCGGCAATGGGTGGAGGTTCATCGTCTTCATCAGGTTCCTCTAACTCAGCAAGTTACTCTTCGTCATCGTCTGATGACTCAGGCCCTTACTCACCAACTAGTCGCTTCAAAGATATAAATAAGTTAATTAAATTGGAAAAATTTGCTG
>JAQWIK010000098.1 GCA_029248915.1 Paracoccaceae bacterium
TTGAAATTATCAGCAAATAACTTCTTTAGTTGCTTTGCAGATTTGTCATACGCAGCTTTATCCGGCCAATTATTTCATAAAGACATAAACTTTGGTTTTGATGTTCCTACAAGCGCATTAGGGATTGATAGTAAAATTTTAAATCCAAGAAATAATTGGCCGGATAAAGCTGCGTATGACAAATCTGCAAAGCAACTAAAGAAGTTATTTGCTGATAATTTCAAACAATATTTGCCCCATTTAGATGCGGAAACTAAAGCATGTGCAATCGTTTAGGTCACGCTATGCAACTTTGCAATGATAGCGTCCCTAGTAATTGGTAATTCTGTAACCTGAATCCCAATAGCATTGTTTATAGCATTAACTATTGCTGCTCCCGTAGGCCCCTGAGATATTTCCCCTGCCCCTAATGGTTTTTCAGCAGGTCTATTAATTAAAATTGTGCGTAAATTAGGAATTTCACTAAATTTTAGAATTGGGTAATCGGTCCATGTCTCAGCAGTCGCTGAAAAACCGTCTACTGGCACACTTTCCTTCAATGTCCAGCTTATCGATTGGATAATGCCTCCCTCAATCTGATTTTTAATGCCATCTTTACTTATTGCTTCTCCGACATCACAGACAGATATGGCATCTGTTACCTGGACAGTTTCATCGATATTTACCTTTATCATAACCCCACAGTATCCCCCAGATCCCTTATATCGGGCAAAGCCTAACCCCCAACCAGTTCCATCATCACTGGTATTGTATGTATCACTTAATCTCTCATCAGCTAGGCGCTCAAGTATTTCTTTGGAGCGAGGATCAGAAACATGTTCAAGACGAAATTTGATTGGGTCAACATTTAATTCTTTTGCTATCTTATCAAAAAGCGTCTCATTAGCTATTACATTACAATATGCCCCTAACGATCGAAGAGCAGAGGTTCTGTATGGGGTATCATATTCGATTCTTTTCCTGACTCGTAGACTGTCAATATCATAAGATGGCGATGCATTTCTATCAGCGCCACCGCCCCGTTCGAGCGGCACATCTGGCGTTCTTACTGAAACTATAGGTTTGGATAAATAGGATGCTGCTCGTAAATTTGGTATCTTAGAACTAGGACGATTGGTGTGAGGGGTTGAGTTTACTTCAACATCAAAAGCGATAACCCTTTTATCAGAAGATAGCAGAGCTCGTGATTTCGTTACCATGGCAGCACCCATTGGTGACGTATGAAACTCATCAAACCTTGACCAGATGACTTTTAAGAATTTACCCGGTACGGATTTTGCCATTAATACGGCATCAAATGCTGCATCATCAGCGCCGTTATGGCCATAACATCCTGAGTTGGGTCTATGTATAATGCAGATTTGATCTTCTTTTTTCTGCAAAACATTTGCTATAGCTTGCCTGAGTTGAAAAACACCCTGACTGTGGGAATATATAAGTATTTCTTCATCTTCAAACTTTGCGATAGCTGCCGCGGGGCCTATTGAACCATGATAAATAAACGGTCTAGAGACAGATGTTTCGAACCATTTGCCCGAATTTTTGCGTATGTCTTTTGATTCAATGATCGTATCTAACACATTATTTGAGCATTTTAGTTTTTGAAAATGATCTACAGGATCTGTTAAGGTACTTTTCCATATGCCATTAGATCTAGCCCAGATTGCGGCATTTCTGGCATGATAAAAGCTATTTGCAATTATTCCCAGAAATGAGCCGTTTTTAACTATTTTAACAACACCAGGGCGATCTTTTAGGCTGGCTAGATCTATTTTAACTAATTGATGGTATGTACTAGGGGGATGAACTGGGGCTCCATAAAGCATACCGTCAAAAGCAATGTCTTGAATAAATGGAGCGTCGACAAGACGTGACTTCAGGTCAATTCTATTAATATTTGGAAAACTTTTCTGTCTTTCCTCAAAAGACTTCAGGTGTACGTCATCAATGATTTTTCTATTAAAATCAATTTTATAAAAAGTATCACTTAAATAAAGCTCAGTTTTCTTTCCCTTCTGATAAATACACCCACTCTGAACATACAAATTGGAAGGTTGGGTCTTTAATTGTTTTGAGGCAATTTCGAGGATCTGATATTTTAGAGCAGATGCGACCCAACGTAGAGCAACACCTCCAATAGTGATTGACATACTACCGGCCGTTATTCCTTCGTTTGGTGTTAAATCTGTTCGTGCGGTTTCCAAGTGTATGGATGATGGTAACACGTCTAGTTCATCAGCAATCATCATCACTAGTGCAGTTGTATTCCCCTGACCTAATTCAACACGTCCTGAAAAGAAAATTAAATTATTTTTTTCTGATAATTTAACCCAATGTCCAAGTAAAGGAAAATTAGTAAGAGGTGACGGAGGTATCATTTCACGCATTATCCACAACTGATTTAGCAGCTTCTTCAATCGCATCTAATATTCTTTTATGAGCTCCACATCGGCATAAATTTCCATCCAGAGCTTTCGCTATTTTTGCTCTACTAACAAAAGGATCTTTTCTTAAAAGTGCCTTAGAAGCCATTAAGATGCCTGATAAGCAGTATCCACATTGACCAGCTTGATTTTTAATAAAAGCCCGAAACAATGGATCGTTTGGTTCTCTTTGCAATCCTTCTGCGGTTTCAACGGATTTGCCCTCAATTTCTCCAACTGGAACGTCACAAGACAGGATTGCCTCGTCATTTATAATAACAGTACAGGCTCCACAAGTTCCTTCACCACAACCAAATCTAGTGGCAGATAAACCTAAATACTCTCTCAGCACGAACAAAAGAGGAGTATTTTTATCCTCATTTACATTGTATTGCTTTCCATTGACTTTGAAAGACACATGATCATTTTCGAAAGTCATTGCTATTCCTTTTTATGTGACCCTATCAAGTACAAGTTCTTCCGGTCTATTCAGTAGTGTTGTGTAATATTTTAAAAACCGAGCGGCTTCTGCCCCATTTATAATCCTATGATCGTAAGTTAAATCCAAGGGGACTTCTGCACTTGGAATAAACTTCCCTCCGTCCCAAACAGGTCGAATATCCATTTTTGATATTCCAAGTATGGCGACCTCAGGGGGGTTTACTATTGGAGTAAAACTTTCCCCCCCAATTCCTCCAAGAGAAGAAATTGTCATCGATGCACCGCCAAGTTCATTTGGACGAAGCCGTTTTCTTTGAGCGCGGTCTGCAAAGTCAACTAACTTTTGTGATACCTCAGATAGGTTGAGAAGATTCACGTTCCTTATTACCGGAACAACTAAACCAAATGGAGTATCCACAGCTATCCCAATATTTATATAATTTTTTAAAATGAGATGCTTAAAATCAGTTGAGAGAGAAGAATTGAATCTTGGAAAACTTGATAAACACTTGGCTAATACAAGAACATGAAATGCTAATTGAGTGATTTTCTTATCTTCGTTTTTTAAGTTTTTTCTTAATTTTTCAATTCGGTCTATTTTACCCGAATCGTGGTGTGTCACAGACGGAATTATTTTATTGGCTGCCATCAAGTTTGTTAATGCCACTGAAGCAGTCTTGTTTAATGGTTCAGTTTTAGTTTTACCCCATCTAGAGTGATCAACGTCCCAATATTTCAAGGCATCGCTAGTAACTCCCTCGGTGATCAAAACTTTTTTTTTGCTTCAGATCGTCTCGGGAAATAGTGTTTCGCCCAAGCCTTATAGCTAACTCCTCGATATCTAAACCCAATTCTAGGGCTAGTTTTCTCGTTGATGGGCTTGCTATTACGTCCACTTAATTACTATTCGGTAGAAATATACTGGGTTTCTTGAAACTCTAGCATTCCTTCTTTACCACCCTCTCTTCCAAGGCCAGACTGCTTTACACCTCCAAATGGCGACGCAGGATCGGATACAAGACCTCTATTTAGGCCTATCATTCCAAATTCTAGGCTTTCTGATATTCTCAATCCTCTTTTCATATCGCTTGTGTAAACATAGGCAACAAGCCCATATTCTGTTGCATTAGAACGCTGTATTATTTCCATCTCATCGCTAAATGTTTGGATCGCCGCCACGGGTCCAAATATTTCATCAGACAAACATTCAGCGGTATCTGGAACATTAGTTATTACAGTTGGTGGATAGAAAAATCCCTTACCAACGGGTTTTTGTCCACCTAGTTTAATAACTGCGCCTTTTGAAACAGCATCGCGAACAAAGTAATCGACTTTATCCCGAGTTTCGAGGTTAACTAATGGACCAACATCAATACTGCGATCTCTTCCATCACCCATCTTAAGGTTAGCCATTTTTGCAACAAAAAGATCTACAAACTCTGTTGCGACATTTTCATGAACATAAATTCTATTAGCAGCAGTACATGCTTCACCAAGATTACGCATTTTTGCAACCATTAGTCCGTCGGCCGCTGCATTGAGGTCGGCATCTTGACAAACAATAAATGGAGCATTTCCACCTAATTCCATGGCTGGCTTTACAACATTATCAGCAGCAGCATGAAGTAGCTTTCTGCCAACATCGGTAGATCCTGTAAAGCTAATTACTCTTGTTCGCAGATCACTAAGCATTTCACCTACAACTCTCCCCGAGGATCGAGAAGTTAAAATATTTACTATGCCTGGAGGAACACCGGCTTCCTCTAAAATTGGCATTAATGCTAGCATTGTTAGCGGAGTTTCTGATGCTGGTTTTACAATCACTGGACATCCAGCAGCTAGAGCTGGACCTATTTTTCTTGTTCCCATCGCAGCAGGATAATTCCATGGAGTCACAAGAACCGAAATTCCCGCTGGCTTTTGATGCACTAATATGCGTGCGCCTGTAGCAGGAGCTACTCCTAGATGCCCTTCCGAACGAACCGCTTCTTCAGCATACCAGCGAAAAAATTCAGCTGCGTATCGCGCTTCCCCAATAGAATCTGTTCTACCTTTTCCGTTCTCTAACGTAATTAGGTCTGCAATGTCATCGATACGATTGGAAAAAAGTTCGAATGCTTTCCTTAATATTTCACCTCTTTCACGAGGGCTTTTGGATGCCCACAATGGAAAAGCAGCCTCGGCTGCGTCTAAACACAGCTTTGCATCCTCAACTGTTCCGTTTGCAACCTTTGTAATAACCTCTTCTGTGGCTGGATTTAGTACATCAAAGGTACCTCCATCAGATGCAGGACGCCATTTACCATTAATATATAATTTATTTTTTAACTCGTTCATTACTAGTCCTATATAAGTTGACGGATAGGGTCTTCCACCCGCTCCGCTAGCTCGTTCAGTAAAAAAGCGGCTTCCTGTAGTTTAATATCTGCAACATTAAACGAGAAATTTAGGATAAAAGTGTCGTTGCTATGGCTTACGCTTAAAACATTTCCATTTTGCCCCGAGGAATAGCTAAACAGCCTAGTGTCACATAAATTGATAATCGAAACAATTACTTCCTCTGCGCCCTCGTCTGGCAAGATATTTTCTTTAAACAAAGAAACTGACCCATCCAATTTATTTATTTGTACATGGAGAAATTTATCAGGAAACAAAAAATGCCAAGAACCCAGCAAAAAGGATGCGAAAATATTACCTTTATCTATATCTTCTGAAGTTTGAATTAACTCTAATAATAATCGATCTTGCACGACGGCCATTAATTGCGCTTGTTCACCAGACTGCAAACCCATAATATCAGCTGAATGAATTGGTTCGTTCAGACCTCTGGCTATAAGTCTCCTCATGTCCAGCCCTCTTTCTACTGCAATAACTTTGGCTTTAGGTGAGGCTAAGACTTTTTCGTTTGGAGAGGATCCAGTTTTTTTGGATAAATCTTTTGAAATTGTATCTATTTTAAATGAACGGTCACCAATTTCATGGGTTACTTCGTTGGACTTTTCAGTAATGGTTTCATGATCTATTTTAGATCCTTCATCTGCAACAGATTGATTTTTATTATCTGAATTAGGCTCCTCTATGCTTTTTAATATATCCTTTTTGTTCTCTACAATAGTTGCTATTAAGTTTCCCACTGGCACCTCAACGCCTAACTCAACTTGAATTGCTGACAAATATCCACTTGCTTGTGCTTCAACTTCCATGGTCGCTTTATCGGTCTCAACTTCAAAAACTGGATCGCCTTTGTTAACCTTCTCCCCTACATTTTTAAGCCAAGTCACAATCGTTGCACTATCTTGGTTCATTCCTAGCTGCGGCATTTTAATTTCATAGGGCATGTACCAACTCCCCAGAAACTATTTTTCGAGCATTTTCTGCAACCCTTTCTGCAGTTGGTACAGTGAGATCCTCTAATACAGGGCTGAAGGGAATAGGAACGTCCATTGCTCCCATCCTGATGACTGGGGCATCCAGATAGTAGAAAGCTTTTTCGCTAATTCTTGAGGCAATCTCTGCTGTAGTTCCAAAATTTTGATGACCTTCATCTACTACAACTGCCCGAGAAGTCTTTTTTACCGAATTTAAAATCGTATTTTCATCCAAAGGTACAATAGTTCTCGGGTCTATAACTTCTGCATTAATCCCGTCTTTATCTAAAAGAATTGCCGCCCTTTCACAAACTTGACGCATAGATGAAGTGCCTATTAATGTTACATCCCTTCCCTCTTTAAGAATAGCCGCCTCACCAAATGGAAGTAAATACTCTTCATCAGGAACAAATGCTTTATCCTGATACATGAGTTTATCTTCAAAAATTACCACTGGATTATTATCTCTGATGGCGGTTTTCAATAAACCTTTTGCCTCATATGCAGAGGACGGCATCGCAACTTTTAAGCCAGGAACATGTGCAACTAAAGCATGCAAAGACTGGCTGTGTTGAGCCGCTGACCTTCTGGTCGCACCGAGGTTAGTTCGGAGTACAAGTGGTACGTTTAACTTTCCACCTGACATGTAATGTATTTTAGCAGCTTGATTACACAACTGATCCATCACAAGAAATAAAAAGTCGCCAAACATTAAATCGACAATTGGTCGAGATCCTGTCATAGCCGCACCAACCGCTAGCCCCATAAAACCCGGTTCAGAAATTGGTGTGTCTATGACCCTTTCTGTAGAAAACTCTTCAACTAAACCGGACGTAACTTTAAATGGGGTTCCAGCCTCAGCGACATCCTCTCCAATAAGGAAAACGTTTGAATCTCTCCGCATTTCTTCCGCTATTGCTTGGTTAACTGCCTGTGAAAGTGTGATTTCTGGCATTATTTAAACCTCTTGAAAAACATGCAGATCTACCTCAGAAGTATCTGGGTAAGCTGCGTTAAGGGCATAATCTACGGCATCCTTAGCTTCGCGACTAATGGTTGAGTGAATTTCCATCAGTTCTGCATCGCTAGCGATACCCTCTGACTCCAAAAAAGAACCCAATATTTGAATGGGATCTCGATTATTTTTCCAATCTAATTCTTCTTTTTTTGACCGGTAATAGGTACGATTTATATCTCCAACATGATGCCCGTGATATCTATAGGTCATTAATTCTATAAAAAATGGACCCTTACCTTTTCGGGCCTTTTCAACAAGATCAGACGCCAATTTATTGACTGCAATAACGTCCTGACCATCCACATTAAAAGCCTCAATGCCAAAAGCCCGGGCTCTCTCTAATATACTACCCGCAGCAATTTCCTCAGTTGTCGTGTACTCAGAGTATCCGTTATTTTCGCAAGCGTAGATAATCGGTAATTGCCATAGCGCAGCCATATTCATAACTTCATACATCAGGCCCTGAGCAGTCGCTCCATCTCCGAAAAAACAAACAGTAACATCATCCGATTTTTGTAATTTAGCTCTTAAAGCGGACCCAGTTGCAATACCCATTGAACCTCCAACTATGGCATTTGCTCCAAGATTACCATTCGCTTGATCAGCGATATGCATCGAGCCTCCTTTACCCCTACAATAACCTTCCACCTTACCCAAAAGCTCACAAAACATCTGGTTAAAGTTAGCTCCTTTTGCCATGCAGTGCCCATGGCCTCTATGAGTAGAGGTAATTTTATCAGAAATCCGTAATGCTTCGCAAATTCCAACCGCTACTGCTTCCTCGCCAGAGTACATATGAGTGAGGCCTGGCATTTTAGCATCGAGATACAGCTGATTTGCGTTATCTTCAAAAACACGGATCTTTGTCATTTGCTTGTATAATCTAAGATAAAATTCTGTATTATGTTTGTTTTTTTTCACTATTCACCTGACTAAATTTTTAAAACTCATATAATCTCTAATATTATTTCAGTACTTATTTGATATAGGCAATTCTTCAGCAGGAAAGAGTGATATCACCTCACAGCCTTTATCCGTAACCACTACTTCTTCTTCTATCCGCGCGGCTGAATATCCGTCTGCCGCAGGGCAATAAGTTTCCAAAGCAAATACCATCCCAGTCTTAATCTCCATTGGATGGTCTAAGGAAACAGCACGACTAATTATTGGTCTTTCGTGTAAAGCTAAACCAAGACCATGACCAAACTGTAGGCCAAAAGCTGCGTCTTCGTTAGGGAAACCTAAACTCTCAGCGGTTGGCCAGACTTCGGCGACTTTGTCAGTAGTTACGCCCGGTTTAATCATAGCAATTGACGCATCTAACCACTCTCTACATTTTACATACGCATCATTCTGTTCAGGTGTAGCCCGACCAATGTTGAAAGTTCTATAATAACAGGTTCTATAACCTTGATATGATTGCAAAATATCAAAAAAGGCCTGATCACCTGGTCTAAAATAGCGGTCGGTAAAATTGTGAGGATGTGGGTTGCACCGCTCTCCTGATATAGCATTTATTGCTTCAACATCATCCGATCCCATTTCGTATAACATTTTATTTGACAGGGCAACAATATCGTTTTCTCTAATTCCTGGCTTCAGCTCTTCATAAATCATGTGATAAACACCATCAACCATACTGGCTGCTTGAGTGAGTAATTGAATTTCGTCCCAGTTCTTAATTTCTCTTGCTGCCAACATAATTTGTTGGCCATCAATTACTTTAATACCTTCCTCTTGTAATGCATGAAACATTGCCGTTTCAGCATAATCTACACCTACTGGCATATCCGCCATTCCAGCGTCACGAATAAGGCCTGCGATTTGTTTGGCGTACTTTTTCATTAGTCCAAATTCTGGTGGAATTGTACCTCGCATCCCCACCACGCCTGCCAAACAATGATCTGGTTCTAACCAATCAGAATATTTCTGATGATGTACAGCGGCTGAACCAAAATCCCAAACATATGGGCTCTCGTCACCACTTAATAAACAGAAACGACACATCTTATCTCGCTCCCATTCTCCAATTTTTGTCGAAGAAACATATCTAATATTATTGACGTCAAACAGAAGTAAAGTTCCTGCTGGAGAATTCTGCAGAGATTGTCTTGTTCTACTTAACCGATATCGGCGTAATCTATCATGATCAACGCGACGTTCAAAATCAACGCTTGTGTGACCCCACGCTGGTAGTCGACCTTCCCACCTCCAATTTGTTTCTAAATCCTGAGGAGTTAGAACGTTCGGTGTAAGTGCTAGCGATTTGTTATTCATCATTTTCTCCATTTAAGAATTAAGTTTACGAGACATCCAGTCAGCGCTTTGAGATCTATACTTATAAGGTCGATTATTTACCACGTGGGATCCATCGCTAACCATGTTTAAAGTGACATCTCCCGATGCAGAGCTTGCTAATTTTTGGGCATGGTCCGGAGGAATTACCCTATCTAGGGCTCCACCAACGATATATAAAGGACAACTAATTTCACTAGCCACCAATGATAAGTTCATTTTTACAGCTAATTTTTTTGCCATCGAAGCCGTTTTGGAATGGCTCCTTGCAATAAATGCTTGCCTGGTTAATTCGGGAGCTCGATCAAAAGCTTCAGCAAAGTCAAAAGGACCGGTTAGGCTGATGCAGGCTTTTATTCGTTCTTCAAAAGCAGCTGCACGTGGAGCATAGTATCCCCCTAGGCTAACCCCCCAAATACCTATTCTATCACAATCAATATCTTCTCTGTTCTCCAGACAGTCTGCAACTGAACTTACTGGTGCCTCATAATCGAAACGAATAGGGAATTCATACTCAGCTTCACCCTGACCTGGTCCATCAAAAGCTAAAGTCGCGATCCCTCTTTCTAAAAATGGTTGCTCGTTGGTATACATTTCCTCTTTTGTGCTATCCAAACCCATACACATTATGACTATTGGAGATTTTTTTCTGCCAATCGGTTTACGCAAATTTCCATACAGAAACTTACCAGCATATCGTATCTTAATTCTTTCACCTGTGGGTGCCATAATTGGCAAAGCTTTATTGTAATGTGATATTGCTAATTGATGAGCCTCTTTCATTGCTTTTGTATTGTGCACGAACAAAAACTTTCCAAAATGACAACAAATCGAAGCAGTTCTAAAGTGCTCTGAGGCAGTCAAAGTGTTCCCAATTGAAAGTGCCTCCTCTCCCAGTGATGCATGAATCTCGCCCCTTTTTACCCATGCCGAACACCACTCTGCCCAATCGGAAATATTATTTGTTACATCTTGGAAGTCAGCTAAAGGAACACCATTGGTCACCATACGATGTGCCCAATGCATGGCAGCAGCTGAAATTCGCGGATCTTTTTCTTTACTTGGCGCCATTTATAACCTTCATTTACAAATCAACCTCAATTTTTTTAATCGAAATAGTAATAATTTTCATTTTAAATAAGTCCAATATGGATACATTTTACAAATATATTCCTAACTTTATTTAACGTTCGCTAGATGTGGGTACTTCTCTGTTAACAGTGAACCATGATAAAAAGTTGCTCGAAAATGTTCAGAACTTTGAATATTGGAATACCATTTCTCTATCATTGGTAATTTATTCCAAATGTATTTTAAATTTATGTCAGCCATTCGTACAATAATTGGCATAATTGCGATATCCGCGATCGTGAGCTCTTTACCGTTAAGCCAGGGACCATTGCTCTGAGCGAGCCAATCGCCAACGCGCTCAATCCCACGTTTTAATCGTTCGAGAGCTTCATTCATATCGGTCTCTGGGAAACCAGTACGTCCCATTTTCATTAAAAATTCGCGCCTAAGTGGCTTGCTGTCGCAGAGTGATTGAAATTCCTCTTCACTCATAGATCGGTAATGTGGAAGAAATGCCAAATTATATGATGGAATTCTAATAGCTGGGCCCGGAACTTCGTCGATAAACCGCATCATTGCTCTTATTGTTGCAATAGAATCTGCCTTCTTTGGGCGCAAAGGTGTGATGTTAGGTAAAATATCCTCTAAGTACTCTAATATTAAAGAACTATCTGTAATTGACTTTTCCCCATGCACTAAAGCAGGCACAACTCCATTTGGATTTATTTTAAGATATTCAGGTGTAAGTTGATCGCCATTAAATAAATCAAGCTTTCTTTCTTCAAAGTCTATTTTTTTTGCGTGTAAACAGTATCTAACTCGCTGACTGCAAGTTGACTGTGGAGCGTTATAAAGAGTAAAATTATCCATTTTAGTAATGTACTTATTATCACTCTAATCCCGTTGGATATGGATCATTTTCACTTTCTAACTTTTCTCCTGCCGCAAGCGCTACTGTTTCCAATAGGGCCGAGAAATCTTCCTGCAGATACCCTTCTGGATTATCTTTAAGAGACGCGGCTCCAAAATGCGCCTGAAGAGCCTCTCTAGTGGCTGCTGTGACGGGCATCGGAACGTTGAGTTCTCTTCCTGCAGCAAGACCTAAATCGAGGTCCTTTCGTAAAAGCGCTGGCGTGAAGGTCGTAGTCCAATCTAAATTTACAAATGCATTCGTCTTGTATCTAGTAAAAACCGAACCCATAACCGAATTATTCATAAAATCTAAAAATGCTCTCCTTGGAACCCCAGCTTTTTGAGCGAGCACGGTAATTTCAGCAAGGTTTTGTGTTACTGCGCCTAGCATCACATTGTGTGCAATCTTACAAAACCTTGCAAGCTCACCCTCACCCACATATGAAACACCCATGCCGGCTATAGTCGATATAATATCCTCAACTGCCTCGAACGCATTTTTGGGCCCTGAGGCCACGGCTGATAATTTTCCAACTTTAACACATTTACCATTTCCAGAAACTGGTGAGCACACTAAATCAGCCCCTAGCTTTTTTAAGCGTTCCCTTATGTCAGAGGATTGATCTACACCGATCGACGAGCAGTCTAAGAATATTTTTGGAACACCCGACCCTGATAAAACACCGTTTTCTCCAAAATACACCTCCTCAACATCACTGCCTGTTGAGACCATAGTGGCAAGAACTTCCACATCTGATAATTCTGCAGGACTATCTACTATGACTGCGCCATATTTCACAAGGGGTTCTGCTTTCGATTGAGTTCGGTTCCAAATCCTTAAGCTATAGCCTGCTTTGAGCAACCGCTCCGCCATTGGATAACCCATGCGGCCCATTCCAATCCATCCAATACTCGGTTTGTTCATTCTTCTCTCCTTATTATGGCTGCTGCTCAGTTTCTTCTGATTGACGTATCCAAACAATATTTATGCGTACACCCGCATCTTTTATTAAATTGAAAACGGGACAACGTGCCTCAGTTTCCTCTACAACTTTAGCTAAATCAGAAGCAGTTTCTTCAGTCGAAACACGGGCCTCTATTTTGACAGTTTGGAAATGAGGAACAACATCTCTTACTCCCAACCTACCACGAATATCAATTGTGAAAGCCGCTTGGTATTTTATCCCACTGTAATCAAATGCCATTTCTTTGGCAGTTCGACTGAATGTAACGCTTTCACATGCACAAAGCGCAGCTAAAACACCTGTAAGTGGTGTTGGGCCCTTTCCACCACCACCATGGATTTCAGGTTCATCGTAAATAAAAGATTCAAACTCTCCAAAGTCTATTATTGTGGCCAATGAAGAGTCATTACTTGCAGATAGGGCTTTACGTCGGATTATAGGTTTCTGAAAATCTTTTTCGTCTATGACCGAACTCATTTTATACCCCAGGTAACTACTAATGCAAACGATTGCATTTATGTTAGCCAAAGTATTAACAGGGGTCAATAGTATTGCGCAACCGTTTGCACATCAAGCAGAATCGATTATAACCTTTTTTGAAAGGGTGCTATGAAAAAAAATATAACAATAAAGGATGTAGCTAGAGAGACTGGAGTGCATGTTTCAACGGTTTCAAGAGCTTTGTCAACAGAGGCGAGCAGCTCACTATCTAAGAAAGTTGTTGAGCAAATTAGATCTAAAGCAATGGAAATGGGTTACAGGCCAAACCGCGTTGCGTTAGGACTTAGAACAAAGAAAACAATGTCGGTGGGAGTTATTATTCCTGACATTGGAAACACTATATTCCCACCTATAGTTCGCGGAGTAGAGAGTGTATTGGAACCTGCGGGCTATGCTTCTATTCTTGTTAATACGGACAGTGACCCAGAAAGAGAAAAACAATTTTTTCAAGTATTACTGGAGCGCGGTGTGGATGGAATTATAGACGCAGCCGTTACTTCAAACGATCCAACTGCCGTTAGTTTTTCTTCTGAGCTTCCTATTGTTACGGCCAATCGAATGGCTGTTGGGTCAGGGATTCCTGCTGTTGTTAATGATGACAAAGGAGGAATTTATTCTATGGTTGATTTACTAGTGAACGCAGGACACCAAAAAATTGGTCATTTGGCGGGCCCATCCCATCTTTACACAGGAATTGCTAGACAAGAAGCTTTTTCAAGTTCCATGCAAGATAGAGGTATGGAAATACAAAAGGGATCAATAGTTTCTGCCGATGCTTACTCTGAACCTGCGGGAAAAGAAGCAACCAATAAAATCTTGGACATATGTCCAAATTTAACAGCTATTCTCTGTGCAAACGATAGATTGGCAATTGGCGCACTAGACGCTATTCATAGTAGAGGCCTGAAATGTCCAGAAGATGTATCAATTACAGGCTTTAATGATATTCCTTTGTTAGACCGGATTCCCCCCGGCCTTACTACTGTAAAAATCCTACAATTTGATGTTGGGCGTATAGCAGCGGAAATATTAATTAAAAAGATGAAAGAAAAAAGTGTGCCGGTTCCTGAAACGACTATCATGCCGGTGAGTATTATTGAGCGCGGCAGTGTTCAATCGCCTAAAGAATGAATGGTTTTTACATAACAGGTATTTTAAGAAATGAACAATAAACATAAAATAATCGCAGTAGAAGAGCACTTCATGCACCCTAGCCTGTCAAATCACCTAGGCCATGCCGCTCAACAGCCTGACCAAATAAAAAAAAGATTATTTGATTTCAGTGATATACGAATTCGTGAAATGGATTCTGCTGGTATAGATGTTCAAATACTATCTCATCAATCGCCAGGAAGTCAGCGTCTAAAAAATGAAGTTGCGATCGATGCATGTAAAGATGTTAATAATGCTTTAGCTCAGGTCATCAGCAATCATTCTGATAGATTTTTGGGGTTTGCAATGCTGCCCACAAACTTACCTATTGATGCGGCAAGTGAATTGCGAAGGTCAGTTGAAGAGTTAGGTTTTAAAGGCGCAATGATCCATGGATTGAGTTCGGGAAGAATGGTTGATGAAAAATTCTTTTGGCCAATATTTGCCGAAGCTGAAAGACTAGATGTCCCTATATACTTACATCCCGCGTTACCGGATAAAGAAGTTACTGAAAGATACTATGCCCCTTATGATGCAAGTCACCCGATGCTAACACGAGCCGCATGGGGTTTTGGAGTAGAGGCCGGAACTCAGGCGATAAGGATGATCCTCTCTGGCATTTTTGATAAACATCCCAATTTAAAAATAATATTAGGTCATCTTGGTGAAGCAATTCCGTTCTGGCTGCCCAGAATTCAAGAAAGTCTGTCCAGAACAGAAAGTCAGCCAATAAACTTTGAGGATATATTTAAGTCTAATTTTTGGATTACGACTAGTGGTTTTTTTTCAGACCATGCATTAGAGCTTTGTGTAAACACTCTCAAATTAGATCATATACTGTTCGCCATCGATTGGCCGTACGCTAATAATGAAACTGGTGTAAATTGGCTACAGAATTCAAAGATAAAACCATCCATAAAATCTGATATTTTTTCTGAAAATGCACAGAACCTGTTCCGTTTATGAAATTATGAACAAGTAAGAATTTTTATTCGTTATTATTTACAACAAATTCTGCCGCCGCATTATTTAAAACAACCTTTTCGATATTTGCCCAGGATTTCTCAAACAGAGTGCGCCATGCCTGTCGTGATATACCTGCCAGATGAGGTGTAAGTATAATCCGTTGTGCGGCTTTATCATTTAATTTTAAAAAACAGTTTTGGATTGGTACCGGTTCCTCATAGAATACATCTATGGCGGCTCCCCCTAAATGGTTTTGATTTAATAATTGCACTATGAGTTCTTCAGGTACAATACCTCCTCTTGATGCATTTATAAGGATCGCACCGGATTTCAGTAATTTGAGTTCGTTATTTCCAAGTAAATTTTTTGTTTCATCTCTTAAAGGAACATGTACCGAAACAAGATCGGCATCCCTTAAGACATCATTTAATTCACATCCACCTTTCACGAAAGGATCATAAAATTTTACATTTGCACCAAAAAACTCAAAAGCATCATGTACGGACCTACCAATTTTGCCATACCCAATTATACCTACGGTTAAGCCTGACAGTTGGTTTATGCCTGCAGAAATTATCTCATTTCTCAAGCTAGAATACTCTCCCTTGATTATGCTCTTTGTACAATAGTTAAAGTTTCGTAATAGAGATAAAGCAACTGACACAACATATTCAGACACGGCACTTGCTGATCCGCCAGGTATATTTGCAACAGGTATTCCCAGCGCCGATAATTCAGCAACATTTAACCTATCAAATCCGGCTCCAGTTACCTGAATTAACTTTATTTTGCTACCTTCAAATAAGCTACTGTCTAATTTGCTACCTACCGCTGGAAGAATAATTCCATCTGATTTCAGTATCTCTTGTTTTAACAAAGTGCTAGAAGCGCCTAACTCCATTACAGTAATATCTTTAGAGGGATAAACATCTAAGTCATAAAAGTCCTTTAGTGGTCTTAGAGAAATTACCTTAGGCATCATTCCAACTTTCTAGCTCTGTTGTTCCATTTTTGATTTGAGATATTGGAAAGATACAAAAAAGTCTGATTATTTCACCTACATTATTAAAAGTTTGATGAAGAACGCCGGCAGGGATGCAAACTGTATCCCCCGTAGTTAGTGAAAATTGACCCTGGCTTGTTTTAAGAAAGCCAGAACCTTCTAACACGTAGATTACCTCTTCAAACTGGTCATGAAAATGTGGCCCTCGGTCAGAGCTCTCTGGTCCAATCTCCACTATGCGAACTGTAGTAGACTTTGATCCGAATACCTCAGACATCAGTTCGGTAGAATTACGACCAGGTAAATTAAGCTGAATATTTTTATCCGAATTGACCTTAACAACCATTATTTTAGAACTGCTGTTAATTGTTCAAATAATTGTGTTGTTTCCTTCGCAATATAATCAGCAATTTCGTCCATCATCGCTTTTCCTCTGGTCTCGTTTGCCGGTAGCGGATTTCCGTACCATCCCGAAGGAGCGATATCTCGAATATCAGTAAGCACAGGTTGAAAAGCCCTAGTGCGCCGGAGTTTGTCCATATGTTGTCCCTTTGCTTTATCAGACCCCCCAGTTACCCTATCCAGGTGAACAAGATCTGGTCTAGAGGCCATTACTGCTAACGCCTCAATCTCACCAGCATGAGTTAGGCCGCCGCAGTTATGACCCCATAGTTCTTCCGCCACGTAGCAGGCCTGGACAACTACTACACGATATCCAACTCTTCGGTGAAGCTCTTCCGCGGCAATGCTGAGAGAGGCAATATTGCCTTCATGCCAATTAACGATCATTAGATTTTTAGCACCATGTTTTGCAGCGCTTTCGCAAATCTCTATAATGACCTGTTGGAAGGTCTCTGGCTTTAGGGTTACAGTTGCCTCATAGGGCATGTGCATCGGTGTGACACCTACAGATGGAGCAGGAAGCACAAGACCATCCATTTTTTTTGCCACGAGCTCGCATACGGTAGTAGCCGCTATTGTGTCTGTGTTAGCTGGCAGGTGAGCCGAGTGCTGTTCAACTGATCCCGTGGGAAACAATACAAGCGGATTTACCTGCAACTGTTCCTTAATTTCAGGTTGAGTAAGCTCCGCAAAAAGCCTGGTTTCAAGATTCATTTGTTCCTCGCAGATTGCATTACTTCAGATAATTTAACAGAAACCCCATTTTTATCTATTGAGGAGAGAGCCGCGTAAACACAGGCTACTGCCTCATTCCCATTTGCTGCTGATAAAACTGATGTCTGTCCAGACTTACAGCTTTCTGCAAAAATATCGAGCTCAGCAGTAAACATATTTGTTTCCGGCTCCGACAGGACCTCCCGTTTTCCAAAGCCATCTTTTCCACGTTGAATGTAAAAAGTAGAGCTGTTTTTTATTTTCTCCGGTGTGTCCCAAGTGCCAAAGTCAATTTCGTAATGAATTAAAGCCTTTGACCCGAAAACACGGAGAGCAAAAATCCCTGGTGATGTCCAACATGTTCCAATGTAGGCGATAGCTCCGTCAGAAAACTTCAATAAAGTCATAGATTGATCGTCTACTTCAGCTCCAACAGGAGACAGTTTGGAGGCAATGGATGAGGCCTCCACGATAGTTTCGCCAAGATAATTTACAACGTCAAACATATGAATTGCGAGCTGAGATAGTGGCCCGCCCGGTGCACGATCCTTATACCAGCGCCATGTATCTGGGGTAAGTTCCAATGCTCTTTCATTTGAAAAATTTGCTTCAAAAAATCCAACTTTTCCAAGTTCTCCATTTAAAATTCGCTTTTTAATCTCTTGTACGCCACCCAGGAGTCGAGCAGAATGGCCAACTGTAACGGTTACCCCGTATTCTTTTTGCAGCTTTTCAATGGCTAAACCGTCTTCTAAATTATGGGCAATAGGCTTTTCAGTATATACGTGTTTTCCTGCTTTCGCGACTTGGAGAGCAACGGGATAATGTTGTTCATTTGGAACCGTCAAAATAACTCCTTCGATATCATCTCGAGCAAGTAATTCCTTGAGGGTAGATACAACGGATATACCAGTTTCCGCGGAAAAGTTATCTCTTGTTTCAGGCGATCTACTGAAACCAACAACAATCTCTACTTTTTCTGACAACGTACAAGCACGGGTTAGGACTCTTGCCCAACGGCCCAGGCCAACTATTCCAACTCTTACTTTTTTCATGTAGATATCTCCAATACTAAAGTTTCTCAGACTAAAATTATTTATCTGTATACAATTGTATACCAACGTATATAAAAGGTCAAAGTTTCGCTTTGTTTTTATTTGAGATTAAGTTTATCCTTTAACCATTGGATAACGAACTTAATAGCTTTCTGCTGTACATCGTTAATAATATAATTACCGTCTTCACCGCGAATTGGAAAAATATACCCATGGTAATTATGGTCGTAAGAAATCCACTCAGCGTTATGGCCTCCTTCTACTAATAGATCGTATGATGTTCTAAAAATACCTTGTAAGTGATCTTCATCCCTACCCATCACGAGAATAGGAGTTTTGATACTTTCAATCCTTTTCTCTGCCAAAGGTAAGTCTATTCGATTTCTAACCTTTATTACCTCTGCCATTTGCATTTCTTCAATGTTACGCAAACCAGTTTTCTCGTTAATAAATGCACTATCATCGGGCTTTAATGCAAGAAATTCATGGCTAGCAGGTTCACTTGCAATAGCTGCTGCTAGACCGTCATATTCTGAAGTTATTTTCAGAACCATTTCACCACCATGGCTCATACCTATCATTGATATGCGATCCTCATCTACCCATGGTACAGATTTAAAGTAATCAGAGATGGCAATTTGGTCTTCATACTCTAAAGGGCTGCGATTGAACATTTCTCTGCCTTGCCTCACGTCGCGGATTAAGCTTCCACCACTATTATAACCTAGCTCGACCTCAGTTCGATATCTGGTCCAAGCACACGCAAAACCCGCTTCAATTAATCTATCAATTGTATAGGCCTTATTTTTCATCGCATCTCGTATCCAAGACATACCCTCACCGCCATTCCCGGAAGCCAATAAAACCATTGGAAAAGGCCCACTGCCCTCCGGTTTACGAACTCCAACTGGGGTGTATAATCCATCCCACACTTCTATCATCATGAGACTGACAGGATGCCCGTTCACGTTTTCAGTCAGAATTATATTCTCCGGATCAATTTCCATAATGAGCTCCTTTTGAAACTTCTTCAGGACTCAAGACACATGCAGATTGTCGGTGCCCGAGGCTCTTTAGTGCAACTTCCTTTACTTCTTTAAATGCTAATTCAACTTTTTCATTATTAAGATTTAATTTGATAAAACTTTGCCTCATAGCCAGTGGCAATTTTTCAGATCTAGCGGAGGCAATTAAGTTTGCTGCGGCACCTTCACTTGAAAATGTTAATACGGCTGAGAACTCAGATTTCCGCTCAACCCCGACTAATTCCTCAAACATCCCAGGAGTATCTTCTAACCACCTAATAACATCATCAACTTCCCAACCACAATCTGGTGTCGCCATCACGCATCGTGTATGAAATCGACAACCTTGGGGAGGTCTTGCGGGATCTGGAATTAAACCCTCTAATCCTATAGCATTCTCAGAATTTGCTTTGTCTAAATCAGGTTTTGCAGAAATTAAGGCCTTGGTATAAGGATGATGTGGAGCATCGAAGATATCCTTTGTTGAACCAGCCTCAACGACCTTACCTAAGTACATTACAACAATATCATCTGCCATATGCCTGACAACATTTAAATCGTGAGTTATAAAAATATATGCAAGATTTCGTGCTTTCTGAATATCACTTAACAAGTTTAAAATTTGCGCTTGCACCGAAACATCCAAAGCTGATGTGGGCTCATCCAAAACGATAATTTCTGGATTTAATGCAATAGCACGTGCAATCGAAATTCTCTGTCTTTGCCCTCCGGAAAATTGATGTGGATATCGGTAAAGGTGCTCACGCCCTAAACCAACTTGTTCCAATAAAGTTACAACTCGATCAAGTAGGTCTGCACCTGTAGCTTCTTTGTAAACCTTAAGGGGGCGCCCAACAATGTCTGCTACCAAATGACGAGGGTTTAAAGAAGCAAAACTGTCTTGAAATACCATTTGACAATTACGTCGAAAATTTCGCAGTGGAATATTCTTAAGTTCATCAATTCTGTTGAATTTTTCTTCACCACCGTATAGAACCCCGCCAGATGTAGGATCATTGAGCCCTGAAATAAGCCGCCCTAAAGTTGTCTTTCCACACCCACTTTCTCCCACAATTCCTAGAGTTTTACCACGTTTTAACTGTAAGCTTACACCGTCTACTGCACGCACAGACCCGACAATCCTCTGCAAAGCCCCTTCTCTAATTGGATAATGCTTTTTAACTTCCTCAACAGAAAGGATGAGGTCGTCTGAATAATTTTTTTGTGAATCTTTCATACTCTTTCCTCTTCAAAAGAGGGAGCACACCAGCTTAGAGATGCATCGTTTATAAAGCAAGCCACTGAATGACTCTCGGTGATTTTTCTTAGTTTTGGATCATTCACTCTACACCCATTTACCTCGTAAGGGCACCTTCCGGAAAATCTACAAGAGTCCGGGGGATCAATCAATTCTGGCACTGTTCCTTTGATCGCAGAGAGCGAACCTCGTGGTATTCCGTTAGAAGGTACTGCAGCCATTAACCCTCTGGTATAAGGATGGCTTGGGTTTGCAAATATTTCCTCGGCCTTACCAATTTCTACAATTCTACCAGCATACATAACTGCAACCCGATCACAAATACGTCTCACAAGTGAGAGATCATGGCTTATATACAGAACGCTAGTTTTTCGCTTCAATTGCAACTCACGAATGAGTTCTAAAATACGTGCCTCGACTGTGACATCTAAAGCGGTAGTTGGTTCATCCGCAATCAGAAGATCAGGATTACAAGCAAGGGCCTGGGCAATCATAACCCTTTGACGCATACCCCCAGAAAGCTCGTGAGGAAAGCGATCTAGTAACTTGAGTGGATTAGGCACTTGAGTTTCTGAGAGAGCCTTTGACACCATTATTTTAACAGCTTCTTGAACCTTCAATTTTTGCTTTCGTGCCTTTGGTAATAATAAAAGTATTTTATCAAATAATTTTACATCTTGTTTAGCAAACCGTAAAATTGCTTTGTTTTTTATTTGTCCAAGCCCTGCCATATCCAAGATTTCAAGTGAGCGATGCTGTAGAAAAACCTCTGCCATTTGAGCGCCAACTGTTAACGTTGGATTCAGAGCCTTACCTGGATCCTGAAAAATCATAGCAATTCTGTCGCCACGAATTTCACGCATTCTCGTATCACTTATTTTTAGCAAGTCGACTTGTTCACCTTTTTCGGTTTTGTGACCACTTTTCCCACATTCACTACATCCTCTACCAGAACACCGCGTACAAACTAAATTTGCCTTAAAATTTACTGCTCCACCCTTTATTATTCCAGGTGGAATAGGTAGAAGACGAAGAAATGAGCGGCCTGTTACAGACTTCCCGCATCCCGTTTCTCCTACAAGACCAAGAGTTTCCCCATTCAGAATTTCAAAATCGACTCCATCTACGGCATGAACGACCCCTCTCTTTGAATTAAAATGAACCTTTAGATCTTTTACTTTTGCAAGAACGTTATTTTCAAATTGATTATTGGGCATTAGCGATCCTCTAATCTTGGATCTAGTGCGTCTCTCAACCCATCACCCAATAGATTAAACGCCAGTGCCCACAAAAAAATCATAAGGCCTGGGAAGGTTGATGCCCACCACCTACCAGAAGCGATTCCAGCTTGACCCTCGCTAACCAAAACCCCCCATTCTGCAATTCCTGCTTCCGACAGACCAATGAAACTAAGAGTTGCACCAATCAACACTACATTACCCATATCTAACGTAGCCTGTACTGTTACCGGAGTAACGGCATTAGGAAGTATATCCTTGATATAAATATTAAATTTTGAGTCTCCAACTATGCGGGCTGCATCAACAAAATCATTTTGCTTAATTTGCAAAACTTGAGCACGCATTATGCGCGCATATTTCACCCAAATAACCAAAGAAAGAGCGATAATAATATTTGTAAATGATGGACCTAAAACAGCTGCAATAGCCAATGCAAAAATTAACTCTGGGATAGACAAAAACACATCAACAATGCGCATCAAAACTTCATCAACCCATCCGCCCAATAATCCAGCAATTGAGCCAATTATAGTCCCAATTATCATGGTCGATCCAACAACATATATGGATAATTGTAATGAGGTTCGGCTACCCCAAACGATACCGTAAAAAACGTCACCACCCTCGTTAGTCGTTCCTAACAAATAACCCATCTCTCCTGGAGGCTTTCTTACAGCTCCCCAATCTCTAGGCATTTGATATGGGTCAGGAATGTTCGCGGTAGTAATCCACGGGGCAAATATAGCCATGCTAAGCATCAAGCCAATAATTATAAGCCCAATTACTGTTGTTGGGTTTGACAATAGTCTCTGAAGCAAAGCTAAAAATCGGTTTATTTTAACACTAAATGCAGAATCTTTAGTGATAGTAATATTGGAACTTTGGGGTGGATTTGTCATTTACTTTCCTAATGTTACCCGTCTATCAAGATTGGCGTAAATTACGTCTACAATTAAATTAACCAATAAAAATAAAACTGAAGTAAATAAGACATAAGTCATTAAAGTGGCCTGATCACCTCTCAGAACACTATCAGCCATCCATCTGCCTATCCCTGGCCACCGATATATTATTTCGATAGTTATTGTGCCTTGAAGCAGGAAACCAAAGGTGAGCCCAATCACAGTTATAGTAGGGACCAAAGCATTCCTTCTTGCATGACGCTTTATAACTAATTTCTCTGCTAGTCCCTTGGCTCTAGCTGCGTCTACATAGTCCTGCTGGAGCTCCTCCACTAGTGCGGACCGCATCATCCGCGCAATTATAGCTGTAGCGCCATAACCAAGAGTAAGCGCAGGAAGAATTAAGTGCCAAATTGCATCCCATAAAGCGCGTATTGAACCGGCTAGAATAGCATCTATTGTATAAAGTCCAGTAGGGTGACTAATAGATGCAAATATCGTCGCGTCAGATCTACCAATTGGTGCAATACCAAGTTGAGCCCAAAATATTATTAAAAGAAGTATACCAAACCAAAACTGAGGAAGGCTTGCTCCACTTACTGCCACTATTCTTGTAAGATGATCCGGGAAGCGATTTCTCCGGGCACCGGCAAAAGTGCCCAATGTAATTCCAAGAAAAAGTGCAACCAAACCCGCAGCAGTTGCTAGCTCAAGAGTTGCAGCAAGTTTGATTGGAAAAACTTCAGCCACAGGTGCAGAAGCAACGCCAGACCACCCAAAGTCGCCGCTTACTATGCCTTTTAGCCATTGAATGTACTGAACCAAAACAGGTTTATCCAAACCAAAACGCTCTTCTATTTTTAACACCTCTTCGGGTGTCATTTCATGACTCAAATAAATTCCAATTGGAGATCCACCCACTCGGGTAAGTGTGAAAACAACTATACTCACACCGAGTATTAAAATTGGCAGAACCATAAGTCTGCGTATAATATAGTCTCTTAGCTGCATATCTACCTCATAATAGCGAGCCGATATTTCAGCTCGCTATTTTATTAGTTTAAAATTTTATTTGTCAAAGAAGGAAAATTTCAAACTTGGACGTGGCCACAAGGGTTGCATTGCAAAACCCTTAAGCCAATCACGATGAGCCATTACAACGCCCTCTTGAGCACCAATTAACCACATTGGATCGTCATAAAGAATTGTTTGTAGCTCTCGGTATATTGCTGATCGTTTAGCAGGGTCCAATTCGGTAGCAGCGCTGTCGATTAATTCGCCAACTTTTGCTGCATCACGATATCCATTCGCAAAGCCATGAACCTCTCCCCACTCTCCATCTGGGTGTTGATAAGCTTGCATGTAAAAGTTTGGATCAGCCGCTGGATCCGCATTCTTTGCCCACATTGCATACTCTAACGGATTTTGGGCATGCGCATCATCAAAAACTGATTCTGCCACAGCCAGTACATTTATGCGAAAATTTGGATTTAGCCTTTCAATTGAGTCCTTTAGAACTAAGCACATTAAAGCAAATAAATTTCCTTCCTCCGTTATTACCGAAACCGCAAAACCCTCATCCCAAACACCTGCTTCTCGAAACAAGCGCTCTGCCTCAGCATAATTCTTTTCAGAATAAACTGGAGCATCAGCATCATGACCAAAAATCCCAATGGGAGTGTAGTGTGGGTTAAACGCTCCATAACCCGCTAGAGGACCATTTAAGAAGGCTTGGTAATCAAAAGCATGGTTGAAAGCTTGACGAATTCTTGGGTCATGGAAAAAATCTTCGGAAATAGTATCACCATCTGGCAAAGAGCCCTTTGGGATATTGAGGTTAAAACCAATATGCAGCGGCTCTAAAAGTAACCCGCCAGTGTAAATTGTTACTCCATCTGCGCCTTCCAAATCAGCGATAAATGACGGGTCCGTCTCAATGGTGTCAAATTCACCTGCTCGTAAACCCAATACTCTAACGTCAGGATCACCTCCAATTTCTATTCGCACATCAAGCTTGGCATTATCTCCCCAATAACTTTCATTAACCTCCAGTTGCAAATTTTCATTTCTGTTCCAAACTACAAACTTGTAAGGTCCGGTGCCAACCATGTTACCCGCCATAAATCGATTCGGGGTCTCTACCTTGACCCCGCCATTCGCTTCGACAGCATCTTGGCTTACTACAGATGCAACCATTGAGACGACAGTTGAATTAAGGAAACTTGCAGAAGGCTCAGATAAATTAACTCTAAATGTTAGGTCATCAATAATCTCTGTTGACGCGATTACATCACTCAAGGCGCCAGCATTACCTTCTGGGAGGTTCATCTCCATGGCTCGATCCCATGAATATTTAACATCATCAGCAGTCAGAGAAGTTCCGTCATGAAACGTAACCCCTGCTCTCAATTTAAATGTATAAGTCAGACCATCCTCAGAAATTCCACCATTTGATAAAGAAGGAATTTCCACGGCCAACGAAGGAATTAAAGCGGCGCTTGCGGGACCAATATCTAAAAGTCTATCATAAACCTGAAGAATAATGGTTTCGCCACCCTCACCAGGTTCGACCTGGGCAGGATCAAGTGTTGTTGGCTCATCATCCGCTGCATGAACTAAAAGCCCAGGGTTCTTGACCTGACCGAATACAGTAACGGGTGACAGGGCTATGGCTCCTGCAAAAAAACCATAAGATAGGTATTTGATAAAATATTTGAAATTCATAATAACCCTCCTGATGAAAGTTTTAATTTTTAAAATATACAGAATCAATTATTCAATACATAAATTATGCAATCGTTTTCTTAAAAATACTAGAAAAAGAAAAATAAATGTTTAAACTGATAAAATATATTTTAATTATAAATTAACTGGTTGATTTAAATGGTAAAATTAATTTCTGAATTACCACATAAGCCTGGCGAAAATCCATTTTTAGTTGCAAGAGGAGGTTTTTATAGACGGTGGTTGCAAATGATTAATGACTTAGACTTGTTGGAAAAAACTGTGGCAACTTTGACTTCAACACTAGACGCAAATTGGGTTCCAGCATGGAAAAAAATTGGGAAGCAGTTTGAAAGTCTTGGCGATATTGAAGAAAAAAAAGGTAATAAAATTGAAGCTAGAGAATTGTTTTTGCAAGCAAAAACCTTTTATTCGATTGGGAGATTTCCTGCAGAGGTGTCGACCTTAAAAGCGGAGGTAAGTCGAGACTGTGTACGAGCTTATAAAAAAGCCTCGAAACATCTTAATCCTCCAATACAAGACGTAGAAATCGATTGCGGAGGAATCAAAATAAAAGCTCATTATAGAACACCTAAATCTGAGACTAAGGTGCCTGCAGTGCTAATTATGTGTGGCGCGGATGTTTTTAAAGAAGATCGGGGTTGGGCTGCTGATATGGCGTTGAATGAGGGAATGGCTTCTTTGGTAATGGATGCGCCTGGAACCGGTGAAAACCCATTTCCATGGGAACCAGAATCTGTAAAAGCATGGGAGGCCGCAATTGATACACTAATGGAACGTCCAGAAATTGATCCTGAACGAGTTGGGGCTTTTGGAGTTAGTAGAGGTGGCTATTCAGTTCTTCAATTAGCAGGGACTGCACCCGATAAAGTAAAAGCAGTTGTAGCAATTGCTGGTCACCCGTTTCACAATAATCCATCAAAAGAAGATTTAGACCTTATCGTTGAGACAAGAAACGAAAGAGCCCAGTTTAAATTTGGTGAAAAGGATGGGCCAACATGGGTTCCTGAGTGGTCTAAACAGAAGGAATATGAAACCTCAAAGGCCTGGTCTTTAGAATCTCTAAATCTGGTTGATAAAATGACGATGCCAATACTTTTGATAAATGGTGATACGGATGGGCTTGCCCCAATAAGTAATATATATTTCATGCTTGAACATGGTCAGCCAGGTTTAAGAAGTGCAAAAATATACAAAAATTCCGGCCACTGTGCTTTCGAGCATAACTCAGAATGGGGCCCCGCCTCTTTTAAATGGCTGGCACATAATCTGTGAGATAAATTAAATTAGCATTGTGTTACAAGGGTCTAGACCTAAATCTTTTAGAACTACCATTGCTGCATTGCGGCCGGGATAACCCGTAATTGAGCCACCTGGGTGAGTGGTGCCCCCAGTCTGCCATAGACCTTTTATTGGCATTTTATGTTGAGCCCAACCTGGAGCTGGTCTTTGAGCGCCAGAAAATGTAACGGACCTATCACCTCCATGGGGAGCGCCGTTTATCATGTGCATATTCCAAGACTCAATATCAACAGGCGATTTAATTATACGATCTAGTATTACATCATTAGTAAATGATGGACAAAATTCTTGGATTTTCTCTATAAGTTTTTCAGTAAATTCAATTTTCATTTTCTCCCAGCCTTTAGGGCCAACCTTAGGCAAATCATATATAGTGTGGGTTAAAAATTTGACTGTGTGATGGCCTAAGGGCGCCCTTGATGGATCAACGAGTGTCGGGGTTGCTACAAGCAACCAAGAGATTTTTTCTGATAATTTCCCATCATAAATATCTCTTCCCGACTGCACCAGATCCTCGAACCACCCAGCATACCCCGCTGAAACTGCTGACCTTGGCCCTCTTGGCGTTTTAAATATTGGGGGCTCTGTAGTTGCAAGATAAGTTGAGAAGAAAGGCACGCCGACGTTATAAGTATCTGCTCCAAATAGAAAGTCTTCACCCCATAGCTCTTTTGGCGCCATATTCACTAAATGCTTGATATGTATGGTCGAAATTACACCTAACTTTGCACGAAACTCTCTACTATCAACAGCTTTAACACCGATACAGCGTCCATTATTAAGTATCAAACTATCTACCACAGTATCGTATGTAAAAATTGCGCCGTGGTCCTCAAGAAACTTTACCAGTGAATCCGTTAATTCTCCTGAGCCGCCCTTTGGTATAGACCAGCTGTTAGACTGCCTTGGCGCAGTAATTTGGTAGGGCAATAACCCAGTACCTGCTTGATCAATGGGTACCGCAGTTTGAAATGTCATCCAGCCCATGAAGGCCCTAATATGAGGATTTTTAAACTCACGTAGTATTATATCCTTTGCGCTCATCGCCATTCTTCTCAACCACACACCTCCACGAGGGTGATCTTTCAATAAGTCTTGCAGACTTGGTACAAATCCAATGGGACCTGACCGAGCCTTTCCTAAAAGTGGCCTTAATTCATCAAATTCTTGTATTAATCGCGTATAGCTTAGTGCATCCGCAACTGAGAACCTTTCGATTTCTTTGATTGTTTTCTCTACATCAAGAAACATAGTTATTTGCTCACCATCCGGTAAAGCAACATGAGCGACTGGATCTGGATGAAGATAGGAAAGCCCATATTTTTCAACGATGCCTAATTCATCCATCTTAATTAAAGGATTTTGAAGAATTAACGTATGACCAGTTGAGCAAGTATCGATTTTGTAACCCGCTCCTAAAATCTCTTCAGTTGCACAACCACCACCTGCAATTGAACGCGCGTCCAATATCTCACAAGAATACCCAGCTTTGGAAAGGTAACATGCGGTTATCAAACTATTGTGACCCGCTCCTGCGATAATAAAATCAGACTGCATCTTTAAATACTCTGCAAACGTTTGCTTCGATATTATATCTCCACAACAATGAGTCAATATAACTTCTAATATTGGAAAAGTAGGCTTCCAAAAGCAACAATAACTATTATCAGAGATTAAGGCATGGAAGACAAATATCTCTTATCAACTTCACAGCAATCCAACGAATGACAAATTCCATTAAATTAAGAGCTTTTAAATTAATTTTTAGAATTTTTAAACTCCATAACAATATGATCATTAGTGCCTTTCCCCTTTACGAGTTTGGGAAATTGATGGGACAGTCTACTGCCATGATAAAAACTTACTTTGCTGGATTTCCTATTTTGTGCGTTTTTTAACCAATCGACAATCAATGGATAGCCTGTCCTCCAAAGAGCATCAAAACCTAAATCTTCCAGACGATCTACTGTAGGAAGTATCGCCATATCTCCGATAGTATAATCTTTTCCGAACAACCACGGTCCTCCAAATCTCATGAGCAATAACTCCATGCGTTTGAAAGACCGCTCTAATACGTTGAAGGAATTGTAAATTTCACTTTTGGGAAATCCAGTATCTTTATCAAAAGAATTATAGAACTCGATTTTTAGTGGACGCTTACTTTTTAGGTTCTCAAAGGCGTCATGGCTCATAATTTTGAATTTTTCCCGCAATCCTCCATATTGAAATGACGGTACTCGGACCGCCGGTGCTGGCCAGACGTCTACAAAAATTAACCAAGCCCTCAATTGGCTGCATAAAAACGGGTCCTTTGGACGAAAGGTATGCTGCGTATACTTGTCTTCCAAATATTCCAGTATCGCTGTTGACTCGAAAATAGCTTTTTCATCATCTACTAAGGTCGGAACTACACCATTCGGATTAAGCTTAAGATACCATTCAGACAAATGATGATTTTCTGATGAAATTAAACATCTGTCTACCCATGGAAGTTCCTTTTCTGCGAGTAACAGTCTGACCTTAATACTGCACGTTGATTGAGAAAAGTTATATAACTCGATCGACATAATTGTTAACTTTCATAAAAAGCTGGCTTATTTTTCTACAGATTCCCATAAGGATTTTATTTGTTCAAAGGCCGCCTGTCCTTCCTTTTGTCTTTTCTTGGCTGTTACATCTCCCCAGTCATCTACTGCTGTTTTGTAAGCACTACGAGCTTTGATTTTATCAAACCATGCCCGTAAATGATTTAAGTTCTGCCAGAGAGGCGCCATTTGGAATGACGTCATTCTGGTTAAGTATACGACTAAGGAAATGTCAGCGATTGAGTAATCGTCACCAGATAACCAGGGAGTTAACGCAAGCTGCTTATCCATATCCTCAAATAACCTTCTAAAGGTAGTAAGAGATGGTTTTAAAAGAGGTGAATCAAGGCCTAATTCAATATTGATTTGATCATTATTTTTTCGCGTTTGATCACGCATTTTTTTGTAATAATCTTTAAGCTTCGATTTATCTGCTTCTTTGTAGATGAAACGGTTTACGATACAAACTCCTATTGTTCGGCTAGCCACATGCACCCCATCATCAATGCGACGCATCCATAGGCGCATTGTAGCCCGTTCCTGAGGAGCGGATGGAGTAAGGCATAAATGATCTGGAAATGCCTCCTCTAAATACTCGAGAATTAATGTCGATTCCGGTAGAGCAAATCCGTCATGAACTAACAACGGTATAAGACCTTTAGGATTTAATTTATGAAATCCATCTGGTCTTTTGCTAGCATCGCCCATGGCAGTATCAACTATTACACTATTCCATTCGATTTTTTTCTCGTCCAATCCAAGGCGTACTCTTTGTGCCGCAGTAGATCTGTCGTAATGATATAAGGTCAACATTATATTTTTTTTCCGTTGCTATTTACCAAAAGCTTTTTCAGGCCAACAGGAATTATACCATAAGGATTAATTCTTAAATGAGACAAGTAGTAATGGTCAATAATGTGATCCTCAAATACAGTAGTCTTTACCTTAGGAAAATCTAAAAGCCGATACAGGTATTTGGAAATATTTTTATAACTTTCCAATTTTCTCAAATTACATTTGAAATGGTAGTAGTAGACTGTATCAAATCGAACCAAAGTTGTGAACAAACGCCAGTCACACTCACAAACCCTATCACCTAGTAAATAATCAGATTGGGCTAATATATCTTCCAATTTATCTAACGTTTGAAATAGAAGTTTCACACTATTGTCATACGCAGTTTGACTAGTTGCAAAGCCAACACGGTAAACACCATTGTTAAGTCCTTTATACACAAAACCATTCATTTGATCAATTTCTGTGAGAGGATAACCTCCGAACATTTGGCCAGATCTTTGTCCATTTAATTCGCAAAAAGGACCATCAAGCATTCTAATAATCTCAGATGACTCGTTATTTACTATAGTTTGCGTTTTTTTATCCCATAAAGTAGGTACGGTCACTTTTCCAGTAAACTCATGGTCAATAGAAAGGTACAGGTCTCTTAGGAAATCTATATCTAGACCAGTATCATTGGACACATCTTTGAAATTTTCAAAAGTCCAGCCATTCGGATAACTGATTGGGTTAACGACCGAAATATCTATGATTTTTTCTAGATTTAAAATTGCTCGATATAGTAAGGTTCTATGCGCCCAAGGGCATGCATGGGATACAATAAGGTTATATCTATCTTTTTCAGCAGGAAACTTTCCAGAGTTTGGGGCAGTAATGAAATCTCTGTAAGGTGACTCTGCCCTTATAAAGCTACCGTCTGGAGCAGTTGTCCCTTTTGCATCAGGATCCCAACTGCCATTTATCAACATAGCCATAATTATACTTTCAATATTGAATTCGAAATGTACAAAGAAAGAAAATCGGGGTCAAACTACTTTGACCCCGATTATTAGAAGTGAAGTTAATCTTAAGCAGGCCTACGTGGAATACCCAGTGCATCTTGAGCTGCATGTAAGAAGCGCAGGTCGACTGCATCGCGCCAATCAAAATCTGATGGAACTTGACCCAAGTCCCTAACCCCTTGAGCAAAGCTGTCCATCGATGCTTCTGTAAAACCACCATCTTTACAAATCTGGTTCAATTCAGTTTCGTATTGGGCCTCAAACTCAGGTGGAATATCAAAACCTTTAGACCGCATTTCAGCATATGCTGACTCCTTGTTAGCTGGATCGTGCAACCACTGACGTGCTTTCAACTCAGCATATTGCCATGCATATAATGCATCTTCATTCTTTGCACCCCACTCCATGTTGGTGATGAAGCCTTCTTGTGGCACTTCTTTAATATTGGCAGATATAAATTTTCCGCCATTGTCAGTTAAACCTTTTTCATGACGCGGAAACACTGATCCACCCTGTAAAACGCCAGCTATGATAGCTTTCATCCGTCCATCTGACCCACCTTTCATAGGAACCATTTCTACATCACTATCTGGGTTTATACCGTTCTCTTTTAAAATTTCACGTTGGATCCATGTGTTTCTTCCACCCAGTCCTCCACCTGATATTTTACCGCCTTTGAGGTCATCAAAGGTATCAATTCCTTCACCAACCCCCATTATCCACCATTCTTTATCACGATACACACTCAATAGTTTTAGTGGTGCACCACTAGCAGCTGCAGACCCAAATAATACATCGACATCAGAATGAGCAATGTCCAAACTTCCACCAATCAAGCCTGGAAAGTAAGTATCTGTAAGATAAAACTCTATTTCATCTATGCCCGCAGTTTCATAAAAGCCTTTAAACTGCGCCAGTCTCCACGACCATTGAGCTGCATAATTTGGGTTCCAGTCCGCCATACGAATTTTACTTACATTAGATTGAACCGCCGCTGAATCCATAGCAAATGCGCCCTTGAAAGGTAACGCGGACGCCCCAATCGCCATTCCTAGCGCACCCATAGAACCTGAAAGTAAGACCTCTCTTCTGGGTAATAGAATCTGTGTTTTTTGTCGTTTTAGTGCCATTTTTTCCTCCCTTTGGAATTGTGAATTAAACTCACTCTAAAGATGGTTAACGTTTCGCCACGGAGCAACATAAGCCTCTAGCCATCTGGTGAAATTTATCAATGATAATGACATCACGATAAGTAACAATAAAACAGCAAAGGTCATTGCGGTATTAAACGTATCCGCGGATCTTTGAATGAGGAATCCCAAACCGTTCGAACCACCAAACAATTCAGCAATAACCACCCCAATCAATCCCCTTCCAATACCCTGTTGGATACCAGAAATAATAAATGGTAGAGTATATGGCAGCACTACTTTTACATATAGCTGCCTTCTATTTGCACCAAAAACGCGCGCGGCTGCTAGTAACGACTTCTCAGTAGTTTTCACACCAGCCCAAGCATTAATCATAATTGGAAAAACTGCAGAAATAACAATAATCGTTACCTGCATCGTTGTTGTAAAACCGAGAAACAATATAAATAGTGGCACCAGAGCTATTCTTGGCAAAGAAGCTAATGCCCAGACATAAGGGCTCAAAATCGCTTCAATATATTTATTTCCACCCATCAATAAGCCTCCTGGAATGCCAATCAGGCAAGCTATAGCAAGGCCGAACATCAGATTATTAAAGCTATGTAGGAAATGATCTAAAATACTTCCGGAAAAGACAGCGCCTTCAGGCGCACGAGTTGTCAATCCAACCCATAACTCGGCAAACATATCAGATGCTTTTGGCAAAAATAATGGGTTAATATCACCATAAATTGTAAAAACTTCCCATAGAATAAAAAATGTGATGAGATTGAGTGTAGTAACTACAAGGCCTCGAGTACGCCTCCAAACCTCCTTAAAAGTCCAACCTAGATCTTGAATTCTATCTGGATCATCAGTGTCAAATTGTTGAAGAGATTTATTTTTTGTAGCCACCATTCTCACTCTCCTCTATTAGTTTGTGAGGCCTCATCTTTAACTAAATTCCAAATATGATCACGAAGCTGCGCGTATTCTTTTGAAGTTTTAACCTCAGAATTACTCATCCGAGGTCTCGGAAAGTTTACGTTAACAATTTCTTTTACTTTTCCAGGCCGATATGAAATTACAACCACCCTATCTCCCAGCAAAATAGCTTCATCGATGGAATGGGTTATGAATACACATGTTTGACCAGTCTCCATCACAATTCTTTCCATTTCAGCTTGCATTGCTTCTCTGGTCATAGCGTCAATTGCAGCAAATGGTTCATCAGCTAGAAGTATATCGGGATGTGTAATTAATGCCCTAGCTATTCCAACCCTTTGCTTCATCCCCCCAGATAATTCATAAGGAAAGGATTTCTCAAAACCCGTCAAATCAACTAAGCTCAAGCATTCCTTAACACGTCTAGCTTTTTCATCATCAGAAATTCCTAAATCTTGAAATTCGAACGGCATTCTCACATTCGACTCCACGGTTCGCCAAGGCAGAAGTGCATAATCTTGGAAGACCATCGCCCGATCCGGTCCAGGTCCAGTAACTTCCTGCCCTCTCACGGTCACACTGCCACTAGCTTTTGGAACTAGACCTGAGATAGCGTTAATAAAACTTGTCTTACCACAACCCGAAGGTCCTACCAAAACCACAAACTCTCCAGGAGCTACCTCTAAGCTAATATCCTGCAAAGCGACTAACTTTTTTCTTTCGCGATGCAGTTCATAAGCGATAGTCAAATCATTAGCCACAATGATTGGATTTTTGTTATTCATCCCAAACCACTTTCTACATTTCTTGTTTAATAAGCACCTAAGTTATTATGCGAACGTTTGCATTAGCTAAACTATTAACACTATAAAACATACGACGCAGTCAAGAAAAAAAAGAAAAAACACAATTTTAGATAATAGCACTACAAGTGCTAATTGAGTGTAAAACCTAACAAAGCTTGATTATACAGTGTTTTTCAAATCGAAAAATTGGAAACATTTAAAAAAATGCACTCTATAATGATCACCCTTTTAATAATAAAAGGTGGCAAATAAATCAACAGCTTCACAGATCCTAATAATAATCATAGACGAAATAATAATAGCGGTTTAAAAACCTATCAATTCTGACAAAATTTTAACCGAAAGTATTATCAAAAATAAAAGAATTACTTTATCGAAGGTTTGAGCTGAAAATTTCTTAATTAAATAATTTCCAACAGGCATAAATGCTATTTGTGGAATTATTGATAGTATGCCTAAAAAAATAATCGTAATTGTTAATAAGCCCAACAAATGAACTGTTAATATTTGAACTAAAGCCATAGAAAAAAAGAAACATGATATCGAGAATATAAAACTCTCTCGTTTCAAATTAAGGGCATTTAGGAAACTTAATGCCACAGGGGCTGATATTCCGCAGGAACCTTGAACCAATCCTCCAAGTAATCCAATCAACGGCGTCAGAAACAGAGTTAGTGAGCTCGATATCTGTTTTTTTGGCTTCAGTAAGCGAACGAGAACATAACCCAGCGTTGATGTACCAACAAGAAACTGAATAAAACTGGTTTCCATTGAAGCAAGAACAATGGTACCAGCCAAGCATCCAATTCCTCCAGCCACAGCAAATTTTACGGAAAAAATAATACTATTTGCAGAATTTCTATACTGCACGATTTGTGCACTATTAGAAATCAGATTTGGAATACACATAAGAATTACAGCCAGTTTAGCATCGAAAAAGATAGCCAAAACTGGAATTGTGACTAATGGACTTCCAGCTCCAGTTGCACCCTTTAAAATACCGCCCATTGCAAAAGCACAAAATAAAATAAAGATAGAGCTTATTTCTAAAGAACTGTACAGCAAGTAATAATCCTAAAATATTTCAAACAAAACTTTTTTAAAATGAATCATCAGCTTGAACCTCACCCAAATGGAACTTTAAAACCGTCCCACATTAATTTTATCGAAATACTCATTAAAGCCCACGTTATAATTTTGAAAAAGACATTCTCTGGAATTAATTTTACTATTCGAATTCCGGCAAAAACCGCCAATGAAGCTGGAAACATCATAAATAATGAAATTATAATACTTTCTATATTAATTTGCCCCAACCACATATAGGGAACCAGTTTTATTGCATTACAATAACTAAAGACTATTACAGAAGTACCCACAAAAACAGTTTTCTTCATTTGAAGTGGAATTGTAAATATTTGCCATGGTGGGCCTCCTATATGACTAATGAAACTGGTAAACCCAGCAATCGTGCACCAAAAATAACCTTTATTGCTGCTTATCTTTTGAGGGGTTTCATTATCAGGTTTCTTAAAAAATAATTGATTTATTGCAAAAAGAAAGCCCATCATGCCGATAAGGGCAGTTACCATCCACTCGACCACAATATGTGCGGTCATTCCTCCAATTATCACGCCAAAAGACATCCCAATTATGCCGATTTTCAATACATCTTTATTAAAATCACGACGATATGCAGATAAAGCAAATATGTCTGAAACAATATATACAGGTAGAAGCAATCCTGCTGCTGCAACTGGTGACATTATCAAAGAGAGGCTGGGAACACCCAGGGTCGCAATGACTGGCAATCCACCCTTCCCCATTCCTACGAATATAGCAGACAGGGTGATCAAGGTCCAAAAAAATACCAACTCCATATTTTTACCCAATTTAAGAGATTAAGAATAACAATATTAAAAGTACTTAGAATATGTAAGCAGCTTATTGCAAAAAATACATATCAGTTAGCTTGGAAAAGAACTTAGCACATGGACTCTTTTTTCTAAAGTTTCTGCCGTTTTTATTTCTTGAAATTAATATGGTGCTACTAGAGGCTTTGTGTTTAAAGACTTTATGGAACATTTTGTAGAAAACTCTTACTCAGGTGCCCAGTTAAAAATATATAAAAATCTACCTTCATCTATGCCAAAGGCGGTAGTGCATATAAGTCATGGGATGGCTGAACATGCCGGAAGATATGCATGGTTTATGCAAAGA
>JAQWIK010000099.1 GCA_029248915.1 Paracoccaceae bacterium
AGAGGTGGCCTTGGTTTCGTAGGTGGGCCCGGAGAAACGCAAATTGAGGCTGATAAAAGAGCTATAGATCATCATTTGGTTCAAATAAAACGCCAACTTGATAAAATAAAAAAAACAAGAGAATTACATCGAAAGTCCCGTGCTAAAGTTCCTTTTCCAATTGTTGCGTTAGTTGGGTATACCAATGCTGGAAAATCCACCTTGTTTAATCTGTTGACTGGCGCTAATGAATTTTCTGAAAATATGCTATTTGCGACACTTGATCCAAAAATGCGGGCAATAAAATTAAATAATAAAATCCAAATTATAATTTCTGATACTGTTGGGTTCATTTCTGATCTTCCAACTGAACTGATAGCGGCTTTTAGGGCAACGTTGGAAGAAGTTTTAGCCGCGGATTTAATTCTCCATGTGCGAGATATTGCAAATAAAAATACAGATCTTCAGGCTTTGGAAGTTGAAAAGGTTTTGCAGAATCTTGGAATATCTCAGTCGACGCCAGTTTTGGAGATATGGAATAAAATGGATGCTATTGAGCCTGAAAAGAAAGAAAGTTTGAAAAATATTTCTAGTAGAAGATCAGGGGTGTGTTATTTATCAGCTTTAACTGGTGAGGGTGTCTCGAGTTTGATGAAGCAAGTTGAGAAGCTGATCACACCACAAAAGTTTTCTGACACTCTGTTGATTCCTTTTAAATTTGGAAGGAAAAAGGCTTGGCTTCATGAACATGGTGTTGTGGTAAATGAGTTTTATACTGAAACCGGGTTTAAGTTGGACGTGATGTGGTCGGCTCAACAAAAGGCAAAATATCATTCATTCAGTCATTAGTCTTGCTAGATATAATTTTTGTTACACCTAATGATGCACCTCGAGCCAAATTCGGATCTAGAGACATCGGTACATATTCGCCTCTCCGCCATAAATTACCTAAGTCATCATAATGTCGGGATAAGAAATGACCTGATTGTCCAGTTGAAATTATAAAAACAGAACTATCGGGATCAGCAAAATCATAAACGCCTCTGTAGTTAGCAGCGTGAATATTTAAAAATGGTTCGTTACCCTTTCCTGAAGTTTTACCTCTCATAAGGGTATTGTCACCGCCTGAGGTTGATTGACGAATATTCACGAAATATTTTAGGACTGGAATGCCACCCAAAGTCTCATGTCGATGAAAAGCTTCATGAGCCTCCCCCCATCTAAGAGCATCTAAATTCTTCCCGTATTTTTCTTGTAACCATAAAAGTGCTTCGTCTAAAGATTTCAGTGCAATTTCGGCGCATGTTTCCTGAAGGCTACTGTGTTTTATATCACACCAATTGGATGCCCCACCGATATTACGAAAAACTTTTTCAATAAATATTGGGTTAAATTGGCTGAATCGTGAAGAAATAGGCCCCAGGTCGTCATCAATTAAATTTTTTTGTAAGAATTTCATCCATATAGAAAAAATTAAAGGTTCAGGCAGATGTTCACCCATCTCTCCGTTCCATGAGGCCAGCATCGAAATAGCATCGAAGCGTAATCGCTCCTTGCTGCCGGCTTCGCCCATAGGTTGAGAATACCAAAGCTCTGAACCAATAATTGGCAGAAGTGCTCTAGCTGTTGGCGATACTATATCGAGTTGTGCTTCTATAAAACTTTCTCTCGTATGCACTTCTCTATTTTGCATAAGCTTCTGCCACCGTAATATTCTTTGAGTGTCTCCCCAAAAATGTGAAACATGTTTTGGAAACTTTGTATCAGTTATTTTGTTATTGGTATTACCTAGAATATCACCAGGAGAACTTATGATAATTGGGTTGACCTCGTATCCCCAATAACCACGCCATTTATTTTCTAGTTTCCAACCTGGGGAGGGCATCTTACCTTGAGTCTGGCTTAATGGGGATCTTCGGGGCATTTTGCCAACTGTTTTAAGTACCATTTTTTCATTATCAACTAATAAAAAATTGAGAGACGGTGCTTGGAAATTCTCAAGAGCATTCAATCCATTTTGGACGTTTTGGCTAAGCATCAAATTGATTGCAGAGGAAATAGTTGTGTCTTTGTCAGTTAGGGCTGTCCAAGAAAGTGTTGTAACGTGGTTCTTTGGGGTTATACTTGATAAATCGAAGGCAGTATCAGGTAAAACTGGACCATTTGTTGTCCATCTTCTTTCAATTTCAATATCGGAAGAGTTTTTCACTTTGATATATTGCTTATCAGTTTTGAATTCTTTCCACCCTTCTTCAGTTCTATAAAGCTTGGGATTTGAAAGATTTAGCTCCTCAATGAAAATATCTTGATCGTCAAGATATGATGCGGTTATACCCCACGCTAATTTTTCGTTTCTTCCGCCCAATATTATTGGAGTTCCAGGAACGGAAGCTCCGATTACCCCACCGGTATTTAATTGTAGCCTTGCTAAATAGAACAAAGAGGGTGCCGATAACTCAAAATGAGGATCATTTGCCAATAAAGGCCCACCTGCAGCAGATCTCTCTCTAGTAGCGGCAAAGACATTAGAAGCTCCCGCAAATTCTAAACTTGGAAAGTTAAATAAATTCATCGAATTTTTTTTATTTTTTGTCTGTTGGAAATTATTTGAAGAGAATTTCTCTAAGTTTTGTAGTTTACTGATTGAGTTGCCAGGTGCATCTGGTAATAAGGCAGATAGCATTTCTTTATTGTTAACTGTTAATAAAGCTTTAGCGTATGTAATTTCAGCATCAATTTGGCCAGTCATTTTTAATGAAAGCAATTTAAAAATAGCGATACTGTCGGCTGGTTGCCAAAATGAAAAATCATTTGGATATAAAAACATCTCAGGCGATCCTCGGCCGAGCGCTTTTGCATTAATTTCTTTTACTCGTGTATTTATCCCATTTGAGTATGCTTTTAGAATAGATTTTGTTTGTTCTGATTGATGTTCTACAGACGATCTGGCTAAATTATAAAGATCGAGCCGTCTTATGAATTCATCAAGCTCAAATGTTTTTTGTCCAAATAGTTCTGACAAACGTCCTTGAGCCGACCTTCTCAAAATATTTAATTGCCAAAATCGATCTTGTGCATGTGCGTAACCTAGAGCAAAAAACGCGTCATTATTATCTTCCGAGAATATGTGTGGAATATTTGCAGAGTCCCTGATTATTTCAATATTCTTTTCAATCTTATCAGAAATTAAGGTATGATTATATTTGGGCAGCGAGCGGGATGCTAAATGATAGCTTACTATGGCAACAGCAGATGCTATCAGAAAAAAACTGAATAAAGCACGGCTTAACCACTTAATTAAAATTGACATGAACCATCCTGAGCAAAAGTTATCTCCTTGCAACATCTGTTCTTAAGAGACAGAATTAGAAAAGTAAAATGTTAGGGAAGTATTATGAGTAATTTAGCTTTTATTGGATTGGGCGTCATGGGGTTTCCGATGGCTGGTCATTTGGCGAAGGCCGGGCACAGTGTAACAGTATATAATAGGAGCTTTGATAAAACTAAAAAATGGTCTTCTGAATATAAAGGACAAATTGCAGCAACACCCTCAGATGCTGCAGAAGGTGCAGACTTTATAATGTGTTGTGTTGGAAACGATGATGACTTACGCGAAGTTACAATTGGTAAAAGTGGTGCTTTTTCAAAAATTAGTCGTGGTTCAATTTTTGTGGATCATACTACCGTTTCGACGAATGTAACAAAAGAGCTCTTTGATATCGGCAGTGAGATGGGATTTGATTTTATTGACGCTCCTATTTCTGGTGGCCAAGCAGGAGCAGAAAATGGAATGCTTTCAATTATGTGTGGGGGAGATCAGCAGGCTTTTGACAAAGCAAAACCTATCTTAGAAACATACTCAAAAATATGTAAGAGAATTGGTGAGAGCGGATCCGGGCAACAGACAAAAATGTGTAATCAAATTGCTATTGCTGGTTTAGTTCAAGGGCTGTCTGAGGCGCTGCATTTTGCTCAGAAGGCTGGTCTTGATGGTCGCGATGTCGTTGAAGTAATTTCTCAAGGAGCAGCCGGTAGTTGGCAAATGGAAAATAGATATAAAACAATGCTTGATGACCATTTCACACACGGGTTTGCTGTTGACTGGATGCGGAAAGATTTACAAATTTGTTTGGAAGCTTCGGATCAGGTGGGCGCAAGTCTGCCAGTCACAGCATTGGTTAATGAGTTTTATAAAGATGTACAAAAACTTGGTGGCGGCCGTTGGGATACTTCATCATTGATAGCTAGGCTTCGGGCCCTGGAAAAGTAAATATCACATCATAAATAGTAATTTAACTATTGTAATTAGATAGAGATCCTCGTTATTATCTAAAAGCTAGTAAAGTGTTTACTTTGTTATTAGCGAAGAATTCAAGAGTTTTCCTAGGTTGCCCTGTTTTAAAGGGCCCGGTTGAACTAATTGATAGGGGCCAATGGCCCTTTAAGCCCGTTATATTGAAGGGCAAAAGTTGGCAGTTGAAGCTACTGGAGAGAAATCGCGATGTCTAAGAAGTTGAAATTTAAATTTTATCAAAATGCAGAATTGATTAGTGTCATTTCTGGACTGGACAGCGCCCAATCAGGACAACGTAACATAGCGGAGTGGCATGCAAAGACCCTCTCTAGGTTTGTTGATATATGGAAATTATGGCAAAAAAAATGCTTATTGATGCGACTCACGCGGAGGAAACTCGCGTTGTTGTTGTTGAGGGAAATAAGGTCGAGGAGTTTGACTTTGAGTCAGAGAATAGACGTCAACTCGCAGGTAATATTTACTTAGCAAAAGTTACAAGGATAGAACCGTCATTGCAGGCGGCTTTTATCGACTATGGTGGAAACCGCCATGGATTTTTAGCTTTTTCTGAAATTCATCCAGATTACTATCAAATACCAGTTGCTGATCGAGAGGCATTGATGGCCGAGGAGCGAGCATATTCTGAAGCTATGCGAAGGAAAGATGATGGAGAAGTTTCTGATGAAATCACTGAAGATGATTTGTTGAGTGAAGAGGATAGCAGAACCGATTTAGAAAAAACTGAGGTTAATGACCCCGAGGTAACAGGTGACGGCACCAAGAGCCAACCGGATGACGATAAGGCTGGAAAAAAAACGTCGAAGGGAAAATCGAAAATTTCAAAAGCTAAGAGTAAGCCTTCTACAGAAAAAAAGATTGATGACGAAAAGTCAGGTGGTGACGATATAGTTTCTGGTGAAGAAAAAGTTGAAAAAAAACCACGCGGCCGACCAAGAAAACCTTCCAAACCAATAGCTGCTAACATTGATACAGAGTCAAATGATGAGGTAATAAATTCAGATGATTTGGCTGGTTCTGACGGAGAAGTTAAATCTAATGTAGAAAGTCCTGAGGATAACGAAACAAACGTTAAAAAGCGTCGTTATCGTAAGCGTTCTCGTAAACAAAATGAAGATAGTTCCTCATCAAAGCTAGGATCGGTGGGTGAAAAAACTGATTTAGATTCTCCGAAAAAAGAACAAAGATCCGATGATGATCCCAAAAAAGAAATAGAGGCAATTTCTGAGATTGACGATGAACAAGATATTCGTCGTGTGAGAAAGCCACGCCAGCGTAGATATAAAATTCAAGAAGTGATTAAAGTTCGACAAATAATGCTAGTTCAGGTTGTAAAAGAGGAGCGAGGAAACAAAGGCGCCGCTCTCACAACTTATTTATCGCTGGCTGGACGATACTGTGTTTTGATGCCGAATACGGCCCGTGGTGGTGGTATAAGTAGAAAAATTACAAACTTATCTGACAGAAAGAAATTAAAAGAAATTGCAAATGAAATTGATGTTCCCATCGGTGCTGGATTAATAGTTAGGACCGCGGGAGCTAAGCGAACTAAAATTGAGATAAAAAGAGATTATGAGTATTTGCAGCGTCTTTGGGAGCAGATTAGAGAATTAACGCTGAAATCTATTGCTCCTAGTAAAATATACGAAGAAGGTGATCTAATAAAGAGATCGATTAGGGATCTTTATAACC
>JAQWIK010000100.1 GCA_029248915.1 Paracoccaceae bacterium
AATCAGCGCAGAACCGCCGCAATTGAAAACCCATCCTATCCACCTTTAAGAGATATTCTCGAACAATCCCGATGCCATGTTGCACCTGTAAACTTGGATAAAGATGGTATAATGCCAGATCATATTCCAAAAGAAACGTCAGTAATATTTACTACGCCTAGTCACCAATGCCCAACTACAATTACAATGCCTTTAGACCGAAGACAGCAACTGTTAGAAATTGCGAGTAAGCTTGATGCGCTTGTTGTTGAAGATGACTATGAATTCGAAATTTCATCAAAAAAATCTGCCTCACCAGCTTTGAAGTCTTTAGATACTGAAGGAAGAGTAATTTATGTTGGATCATTTTCAAAATCACTTTTTCCAGGGCTTCGTTTAGGGTACCTAGTCGGTTCGGCACCTTTTATAAGCGAAGCAAGAGCTCTTAGGGCAAGTGTACTTCGTCACCCACCTGGACACATACAGAGAACAGCAGCCCATTTTTTAAGATTAGGCCACTACGACGCTTTGATAAACCGGATGGCAAAACAATATAGTATACGAAGATCCATAATGGCAAATGCTATTAAAAAGCACCAGTTAGAAATCGCTGGGAATACTTCTCCTGAGGGTGGTTCGTCTTTTTGGATGAAAGCACCCAGGAAACTAAATACTGACATACTATCTACCCAATTAATGGCAAATGGCGTTCTGATTGAGCCAGGGAAAAACTTCTTTTCTCCTCCAAAACAACCAGAAAATTACTACCGTTTGGCCTTTTCATCGATTAATCCGGAAAAAATCGAAGCGGGAATAAACCTTTTGGCAAGTAGTATTAAAAAATTGGTAGCCTACAGTTAATCTGGATATAATTTGGTTGTTAAACTGGCTCTAACCTTTTATACAACATCAGCTTATAACGCGACTAACAAACAAATTTAGCCATCTAAAATTACCTGCAGGAGAATAATTATGAAAATGACCACCGAAGAAGCTTTTGTAAAAGTACTTCAAACTCATGGCATTGAGCACTCGTTCGGAATTATTGGATCAGCGATGATGCCAATATCTGATTTATTCCCAAAAGCAGGAATTAAGTTTTGGGACTGCGCACATGAGGGAAGTGCTGGAATGATGAGTGATGGCTACACGCGAGCGACAGGCAAAATGTCCATGATGATAGCGCAAAATGGACCTGGTATTACAAATTTTGTAACTGCGGTAAAAACTGCTTACTGGAATCATACACCACTCTTGTTAGTAACTCCTCAGGCGGCCAATAAGACCATAGGTCAAGGTGGGTTCCAGGAAGTTGAACAAATGAAGCTTTTTGAAGATATGGTGTGCTACCAAGAGGAAGTTCGAGATCCCTCCAGAGTTGCAGAAGTGCTGACTAGAGTAATAGCACAGGCCAAAAGACAATCAGCACCTGCGCAGCTGAATATTCCAAGAGACATGTGGACAAAAATTGTAGACGTCGAGATTCCAGAACCAATTGAGTTTGAACACTCAAGTGGTGGAGGTAAATCAGTTTCCGATGCAGCAAATTTATTGAGTGAAGCAAAAAGTCCAGTCATTTTAAACGGTGCTGGAGTTGTATTATCAAAGGGTGGAATAAGTGCTTCAATGAAACTGGCAGAACAGTTAGATGCACCTGTATGCGTTGGTTATCAGCATAACGATGCCTTCCCAGGAAACCACCCACTTTTTGCAGGCCCACTTGGTTATAATGGTTCAAAAGCAGCGATGCAATTAATTAAGGAGGCAGATGTTGTATTATGTCTGGGCACACGACTAAACCCATTTTCAACACTTCCAGGATACGGTTTAGATTATTGGCCTTCAGATGCCAGAATTATACAAGTCGACATAAATCCTGATCGAATAGGTCTGACTAAAAAGGTATCTATCGGCATTGTGGGAGATGCTGGTAAGGTTGCCAGTGATATTTTTTCTCAATTGTCTGATACTGCTGGCGATTTAAACCGCAACGCTCGAAAGATTAACATAGCTGAAACAAAGTCAAAATGGGCCCAACAACTTTCTTCAATGGACCATGAGGATGATGACCCAGGCACAACTTGGAATCAAAGAGCCAGGGATGATAAACCTGAGTGGATGAGTCCTAGGATGGCTTGGAGAGCAATCCAATCCTCTCTTCCAAGAAATGCCATTATTTCGTCAGATATAGGAAACAACTGCGCAATAGGAAATGCATATCCCAGTTTTGAAGAGGGTCGAAAATATTTAGCACCTGGATTATTTGGACCCTGTGGCTATGGGCTTCCATCGGTTGTAGGCGCAAAAATAGGATGCCCCAATGTGCCAGTTGTGGGATTCTCTGGTGATGGCGCTTTCGGTATAGCGGTTAATGAACTTACAGCAATCGGCAGAGGCGACTGGCCTGCTGTCACACAAATTGTTTTTCGTAATTATCAATGGGGTGCAGAAAAGCGTAACACAACGTTGTGGTATCAAGACAATTTTGTTGGAACTGAGCTAAATTATGAAGTTTCTTATGCCGGAATTGCAGAGGCTTGTAATTTGAAGGGAGTTGTTGCGAGAACTATGGATGATCTAACTGCAGCTCTAAACGAAGCGATTAAAGATCAAATGGAAAACGGTGTCACAACTCTTATTGAGGCAATGATTAATCAAGAGTTAGGCGAACCTTTCAGACGTGATGCAATGACAGCACCAGTGTCAGTAGCGGGAATAGATGCCAATGATATGAGATCTCAACAAGTGTAACTGAAATCATGAGCTCTTCTAGGATTGAAAGTAAATTACCTTTAGAGGTTTTGGAGGAGCTCGGCACAGATCACAAGCCAGTAATAGTGATGAGCGAGGGCAATGATCCTCGAGTAATAAATGGGGCACTTGCAGCTTATAATAAAGGTGTGTGCCAAATTGTTTTGTTAGGCAGTGAGCTCATAATTAAAGCAGAATTCACAAAATTGGATGTGGATTTACCCTCTGGTGTAAAAATTATTGATCCAGAAAAATCAGAACTCCTTATTGAATTTGAAAAAGAGTACTTTAATCTCCGTAAGAAAAAAGGAATTTCAATCGAGGAAGCGAGGAGTAAAGTCAAAGAACCCTTAAATTTTGCAGCTTTGATGGTCCGTCTTGGGCATGCTGCTGGGACGGTTGGTGGCGCAGTAGAAACTACATCTACCGTTGTTCGCGCAGCTATACAATTAATTGGTAAATCCGATGATGCTCAGCTTATTTCTAGCTGTTTTTTGATGTACCCTAAAGGTGCTTATCCAATGGTTTATTCTGACTGTGGATTAGTCATAGACCCCACCGAAGATGAGCTCGCTTCGATAGCAGTGATGGCAGCTGACTCATGTAAAAACCTACTGCTGACTGACCCACGAGTGGCTATGTTGTCCTTTTCAACAAAAGGTAGCGCAACTCACCCCAAAGCCTCTAAAGTGACAAAAGCCACAAAAATCGTGCGATCAAAAAACCCTGAGATTGAAATTGACGGTGAATTACAATTCGATGCAGCCATTTCCCCGGAAATTGCACAAACAAAAGCCAAAGGCTCCCCGACAGCAGGCACGGCAAATGTAATGGTATTCCCTAACCTAGATGCTGGAAATATTGGGTATAAAATTACTCAAAGGCTTGGAGGGGCAGAAGCCATAGGACCAATTCTTCAAGGTTTGGTTAAACCTGCTAATGATCTATCAAGAGGGTGTAGCGCTAATGACGTAGCCCAAATGATAGCGGTTACGGTATTACAAGCTAATCGCATTTAATAATGTTTGAAACGTTAGCTTTAAATAATTCTGATCTAGCTCTCTTAATTTTAATTTGCTTTTTTGCCGGGCTGATCAGAGGCTTTACAGGTTTTGGGTTATCAGCCTTTGTAATGTCTTTGGCGCTCTCAATCATTCCTCCTTTAGAATTAATTCCAATATGTTGGTGGATGGAATTTTTCGCTGGAGTTTTTATGATTAAAAACGGTTGGAAAGAATCTGACAAAAAGACCTCAATGCACCTTTGGCTTGGTGCTATTTTTGGGTTGCCTATAGGTATATTCTTTACGACAATTCTGGATTTCCAAATTAGTAAATTTATCGCTTTGACGTTGATATTGATGCTGTCACTTATTTTATTACAAAATTTCAAACTTCAGTTTTTATCAACAAAGCTAGGCACAATTTCGTCAGGTGTTTTTGCCGGAATGGCAACGGGTTTAGCAAGTATTGGTGGGATGATCGTGGCCACTTATGTTTTAGCAAGCCAAAATTCAGCAAGGCGTATGCGGGCATCGATAATTGTGTATATATTGCTAAATTCAATAACAACTTTTATTTTTTTAATTATATTCGATGTAATGGACCAAAAAGCATTTTTGCGCGGAATTTTATTAGCTATACCCTCTTCTATAGGGGTTGTACTAGGGTCAATTTTGTTTATTCAGAAGCTAGAGAAATATTATCGCCCTATTACATTGGGATTGATGATAATTTTTGCTACAATCGGATTGTTCCGGTTGACAGGGTGAGTAGATAGCAATGAAAGATCAACCATACTTAGAAACTTCCCCAAAAGTTTCAGACGAGATAAAGAAAACAACATGTTATATGTGCGCCTGCCGGTGCGGAATAGACGTGCATATTAAGGATGGTAAAGTCTCATATATAGAGGGCAATAAAGACCACCCTGTTAATCAAGGGGTTCTATGCGCTAAGGGTAGTGCAGGGATTATGCAAGTGAATGCACCCTCTCGACTTGACTCTCCTATGATACGAGTCGGTCCAAGAGGTTCAGGCGAATTTAAAAAAATCTCCTGGGACGAAGCGCTTAATTTGGCAGTCGAATGGCTAAAACCTCTCAGAAAAAAAGCGCCTGAAAAACTAGCATTCTTCACAGGTCGAGATCAGTCCCAATCGTTTACAAGTTACTTTGCCCAAATGTTTGGAACGCCAAATTACGCGGCACATGGTGGGTTTTGCAGTGTAAATATGGCTACGGCTGGAATTTATACAATGGGTGGTTCATTTTGGGAATTTGGCCAACCCGATTGGGACTACACAAAATTATTCATATTGTTTGGCGTAGCAGAAGATCATGACAGTAACCCGATTAAAATGGGTATTGGGAAAATCAAAGAACGCGGAGCAAAGATCGTTGGTGTTAATCCGATTCGTACTGGATACAACGCTGTAGCTGATGAATGGCTAGGGATAACTCCTGGAACAGATGGCTTATTAATTTTATCACTTATCAATGTACTGATAAAGGCGGGTAAAATTGACTTGGAATATTTAGCTAAATATACAAACGCTCCTGTTTTTCTAGACCCTGAATCAGGTTTATTTCTAAAAGATGAGAATGATAAACCACTTGTTAAAGATAGAATAAGCGGAAAAATATGCGCGTTTGATACTAAGGGTATTCACCCTGACCTAAACGCGACTTATCGAGTACGAGGGGCTACCAGCACAACAGTATTTCACGATATTATCAAAAAATATATTTCACCAGAATATGATCCCGAAACGGTTGCCGATGTTTGTGGCATTCCTGCACAAAAAATTCGCGCACTTGCAAATGAAATAGCGAGAGTAGCATTTGAAGAAGAATTCGAACTGCCAATCGAGTGGACTGATTTCCGTGGTGAAAAGCACAAATCAATGAAAGGAAGACCAGTAAGTTTCCATTCCATGAGAGGTGTTTCAGCACATTCTAATGGTTTTCAAACTTGCCGAGCCTTACATATACTCCAAATTTTGCTTGGAACCGTTGAAGTGCCTGGAGGGTTTCGGTTTAAACCTCCTTATCCTAAACCGTCTTCTATCCATCCTAAACCACATTTCAAAGTGACGCCTGATGCGCCTCTTGATGGCCCACATTTAGGGTTTGTACATGGTCCAGAAGATTTGGCATTGGACGATAAAGGAAAACCAATTCGTATAGACAAAGCTTTCACTTGGGAAAACCCTATGAGTGCGCATGGGCTGATGCATATGGTAATTTCGAATGCCTATGCAGGTGACCCTTATAAAATCGATACACTTTTTATGTACATGGCGAATATGAGTTGGAATAGTTCTATGAATACCAGTGGGGTTATGAATATGCTCACTGATAAGGACGATAACGGTGAATATGTCATTCCACGAATAATTTATTCTGACGCTTATTCGTCAGAAATGGTTGCGTATGCAGATCTAATTTTACCTGATACGACATATTTAGAACGACATGATTGTATTTCATTACTTGATAGACCAATCAGCGAAGCTGATGGAGCAGCGGATGCTATTAGGTGGCCAGTTATAGAGCCGGACCGTGATGTGCGGGGCTTCCAGTCAGTTCTAATAGACCTTGGTGCGAGGCTAGGCCTTCCCGGTTTTATTAACGAAGACGGCTCTTCCAAATACAAAGACTATGCCGATTATATTGTAAATCATCTTAGGAAACCAGATATTGGTCCATTAGCCGGGTTTCGTGGGGATGGTTCTGCTCAAGGAAGGGGTGGTGTAAATCCAAAACAGTTAGAATCCTATATTGAAAATGGAGGTTTCTACGTCGCTCATGTTCCTGAAGAAGCTAAATATTATAAGCCATGGAATAATGCCTATCAAAATTGGGCAGTCGATCTAGGGCTATATGATAGTCCAATGCCTTATATATTTAACTTATATTCTGAACCAATGCGTAAATTTCAGCTAGCCGCTGAGGGAGTTGGGGAGCACCAGCCTCCAGAACATTTGAGAGAGCAGTTAAAAACAGTAATGTCGCCACTCCCAATCTGGTATTCTACTGAACCCAAAAATGAAAAAAATAACGAATACCCGATACATGCGTTAACACAAAGACCGATGGCGATGTACCATAGCTGGGGCAGCCAAAATGCTTGGTTACGACAAATTCATGGACTAAATCCACTTTACGTTCCAACAAAAATTATGAAAGATCATAATCTGAAAACAGGTGATTGGGTTAAACTGAGCTCTATCCATAATACTATTACTGTTCCTGTGGCAGAGATGGCTTCTTTAAACGAAAATACTGTATGGACTTGGAACGCAATTGGAAAAAGAAAAGGCACTTGGGCGCTCGATGCAGATGCACCAGAAGCAACAGAGGGGTTTTTACTAAATCACCTTATCCATGAACTACAGCCTGCTAAAGGAGATGGCCTTAGATGGTCAAACTCTGATCCAGTGACAGGCCAAGCTGCCTGGTTCGACCTTAAAGTTAGGTTAGAAAAAACAACGGCACCTCAAGAAAGCCAACCAAGTTTTGAAGAAATTAAGTCTCCAGTTGGTAAGGCTCCAAAGAATATTTCTTGGAAAGTGAGAGATTAATGACTTTGCTGCCAGAAAAGACAGAAAAAAAACTCGGCCTGGTTATAGACCTTGATACCTGTGTTGGTTGCCATGCTTGCGTGGTTAGCTGCAAAGGTTGGAATACTGAGAATTATGGTGCTCCTTTATCAGATGAAAATGCATTTGGCGCGGAACCAGTTGGATCATTTCTTAACCGTATTCATTCCTATGAAGTTACTCCAGCAGATAAACCCGCGCATTTGGTACATTTCCCAAAGTCGTGTTTACACTGTGAAAATGCTCCATGTGTCACTGTATGTCCCACCGGTGCTAGTTATAAGAGAGTTGAAGATGGTATTGTACTCGTAAACGAAAGTGACTGCATCGGCTGTGGATTATGTGCATGGGCTTGCCCATATGGGGCCAGAGAAATGGATCCCATTGAAAAAGTAATGAAAAAGTGCACTTTGTGTGTAGATAGAATTTATAACGAAAATTTACCCAAAGAGGATCAAGTTCCATCTTGTGTCAGGACTTGTCCGGCTGGGGCAAGACACTTTGGTGACCTTGGGGATCCTAATAGCGATGTCAGTATACTGGTAGAAGAGCGAGGCGGAACCGACCTAATGCCAGAGCAAGGAACTCTTCCCGTAAATAAATACTTGCCACCTAGGCCTAAAAACCAAATGGATTCTACAGATATCTTGGCACCTTATCTTGAACCGATAGCCAATGAACCAGACGGCTTTTTCAAATGGCTAGATAAAACTTTAGACGGAATTTAATATGCATCCAGCACCATCTGTTATTATTTTTACAACCCTGTCTGGATTAGGTTTTGGACTGTTAGCTTTTCTTTGCCTAGGATATCCAAGTATGGGCGGCCTAGTAGCTTTTGTCTTTTTTGCAATTGGTTTTGGATTAGCTATAGGCGGTCTCTTATCGTCGACTTTCCATCTGGGTCATCCTGAAAGGGCAATAAAAGCGTTCTCCCAATGGAAATCGAGTTGGTTAAGCCGTGAAGCGTGGCTTTCGCTATTCGCTTTAGTACTATCTGGCATATACGCATTAGGCCGTATTTTCTTTGATATAGATTTAGCAATTATTGGGTTATTATCTGCTATCTTTTGCATCGCGACAGTTTTTGCCACTTCAATGATATATGCACAGTTAAAAACTGTACCTCGTTGGAACTCAGGAGCCACACCAATCGCTTTTCTTGTATTTTCAATCGCAGGGGGAGCTTTGTTATCAGGACAAATTTCTGTTGCACTACCACTATTGGCCCTAGCCGGTGTAATACAAATCCTGTCATGGATTTTAGGCGATAAGGCATTTACCCAATCAGGGACAAATTTAGCCACTGCAACCCAACTGACACTTAATCCGAGTGAGGTTCGGTCATTTGAAGCACCTCATACGGGCACTAACTACCTCTTACAGGAATTTGTTTACAAAGTAGGGCGGAAGCATAGCTCTAAGTTACGCATAATGGGCAGCATATTAGCGTTTGGAATGCCTATAATATTTTTATCGCTTCCATTTTCCCACTTTATTGCACTACTTGCTGTAATTACTCACATCGCGGGTATGTTTATAATTAGATGGTTATTTTTTGCCCAAGCTGAGCATGTTGTCGGTTTATATTATGGTAAACGTTAGCAGCATTAGCTAGATATTTTAAAATTAAAATCACCTAGAAACACACGCAAACAACCCATCCTTATAACACAAATTGCTTTTGGCTTTGTATTATTCTAATGAAATTTTGTTTGAACTTCCGAAATTGCATTTTCAGTCAATTGATCTGCCATATCAGCCGACATTTGACTTCGTAAAATTTCTGTTGCTGCTGCAACCGCTACATTTATCGCAGTGTCTCTAACCTCACGTTCAGCAGAGGCCTGCGCTGACGCAATCTTTTCTTCCGCTGCACTCAATCGTCGCTGAACTGATTTTTCAAGGTCTATTTTTGCCTGGTTGGCGGCTTCTTTAGCCTCATTTCGAGCATCATCAACTATACGAGCAGCCTGATCACTTACTTCTTTTTGTTGTCTCTCGTAAGAAGCTAAAATTGTTTGCGCCTCTTCTCTTAATGCTCTCGCCTCGTCTAAATCACTCTTGATAGACACTGCTCGCTGATCCAGCATTTTACCCAACATAGAAGGCACTTTTAGATAAATCAAAACTAGGGCAAACAGAATGAAGCTAATTGTTACCACAAAATCTGTATTTCGAAGAGAAAAGAAAGGGCCAGAAGCTGCCCATAGAGGGTTCGCAATGATTAGCATTGCTACAAAAACTAACGCGTTTTTTAACATTCCCATTACCCCTTCATTTTTTTGTTGATTACTGCAGTTAAGGCTTTGGCATCAACTTTTCCACCAAGAACTTTAACCAATTCCGATGTAATATCTTTTGCTAATGATTTAACGTTTGCTAGCGCATCTTTCCTAATCTCGGAAATAGCGTCTTCGCTTGCAACAGCTTTTACTGAGATGTCTGCATCAGCTTTTTGGATCGCAACATCCAACTCTTGTTTAATTTCGACTTTAGCAGCTTCTATTATTTTGGAAGCTTCTAACCGAGCATCTTCAAGAGCTTTCTTGTAAGCTTCTTCAGCTTGTACAGCTTCGGACTTCAAATTTTCTGCTGCTGCTAAATCGTTAGTAATTGTGCCTTGTCTTTCCGAAATTACTGCGGAAATTCTAGGCAGCGCAAGTCGCGACAGTACAAAGAAAATTGCTACTAAGGTAATCACTAACCAAAAGACCTGGTTACCTGCCCAATCGGTACACAATTGCGGCATACCGATTGCACTCCCGTAGCCATCAACACAAGTGCTGGAAGAAACATCAGTTTTTGTTGCCATGTTTTACTCCTTAATAACCCATTAAAGCTGGGTGTCCCAAAGTATAGAACACCTCATCTTTAAGGACATAGTTCTAACAGTTGCTTACACAGCAAACATTAGTAGAAGGGCTACTAGGAATGAAAAAATACCCAGTGCTTCAGCAAAAGCAATACCAATAAACATTGTTGCAGTTTGTCCAGCAGCCGCAGAAGGGTTGCGAAGCGCCCCTGCTATAAAGTTTCCTACCACGTGGCCAACACCAACTGCTGCGCCGCCCATACCAGTACAGGCCAACCCCGCGCCAATGTATGCACCCATTTGTACAATATCGCCTTCCATTCGTATTCTCCTTAATTAATAAACTTAGTGATGTGGATGAAGAGCGTCTTTTAAGTAGACGCAAGTTAAAATTGCAAAAACATATGCCTGTATGAAAGAAACTAATATCTCAAGAGCATACATTGCAGTGATAGCAACAACAGAAAGTGGCGATATGAGCGCCACACCTGCGAATGCTGCAAATACTTTGATAACGGCGTGTCCTGCCATCATATTGCCAGCCAATCGGATGGAATGACTAACAGGCCTGACAAAATATGAAATAATTTCAATAAGAGCTAGTGCTGGTCTCAAAGCTAATGGAGCAGATGAAATCCAAAAAAGTGACAAAAAGCCTAAACCATTTTTGACAAAACCTATTATACTTACAGACAAAAATACTAGCATAGCCATTACAGCGGTAACGGCAATGTGCGAAGTAGTTGTGAAAGACATAGGTAACAAACCCAAGAAATTCGATAAAACAATAAACATAAAGAGCGTCATGATATACGGGAAGTATGGAATTGCATCTTTACCTGCCACGTCTTCAACCATTTTGTGTACGAAACCGTAGGCTAACTCACCCACCGATTGTGCTCGAGAAGGTACTAGTGCGCGCTTAGATGTTCCGACTACCATAATCAAAATAAGTGCAACGACTGACAACGCCATCCATAAAGTTACATTAGTAACGGTGTACCATTGTACAGGACCTGCACCAAAAAGCGGTTCAACTATAAATTGATCCATAGGGTGAAAAATTAACCCTTCATTTTTTGCATCAGCGCTGTTAGCCATCTACATTTTCCTTTTCCGAGCTGTATTGCGCAGCCAATTCTTTATTTTGCAGTTCACGAGCAGATCTCATCATAGTTTTCACGCCAGCTGCAAACCCAAACAGGGTCATTATCAAGATAAAAACCGGTTTTGAGTCAAACAAAAAATCCAGTCCGTACCCCACGCCGAAGCCGATAAAAACTCCAGCAGTTAATTCAATTATCATCCTCCAACCAACTTCTGCAGCAGAGAATTTGTTTTGTACTTGCTCCACCGGATCAGCTGCTTTTTTTGCAGCCTTAATCTTGGCCTCTAAAGATTTAAGAGGTTTTTCGATATTACCCACACCCATGCTTTAGCCTTGCAAAAACTCCCTTTGTCTATGAATTTACGAGTTCTAAGTCAATAAGCATTTCGAAGATAAAAAAATATTAAGTCATTGTTTTTTATAATTTTTTATAAATTGGAATTTATATGGATCATCTAGTTGATAAAATTGGCGTTGAATTCTATTATTCAACTATTTGGTTGAATAAAGTTTTGTCATAATGTCTCAAAAGCTAAACAAGATATTTTCAGCTCTAGCTGATCCAACAAGGCGAGATATCCTAATGATGCTTTTGGAAGATGATATGGCTGTAACAGATATCGCAGATCCATTTGATATTTCCCTCGCAGCTATCTCAAAGCATCTAATTATTTTGACCAATGCTGGATTAATTTCCCAGGAACGCCATGGAAGAGTTAAATGGTGCAAATTGGATACGGAAGCAACGCATGAAGCTTTCATTTGGATACAAAGTTTTGGAAAGCTGAACCCTCTAAATTTAGATTCTTTTGAAGAATTTTTGGAAAAAGAAAAATTATTGAACCGATCTGATTTAATTTAAGATTGAAAAGCTACTCTTGTATATCTTCTTGACACAGCGAGAAAAGCCGTGTTTATGACATCAAATTTCAACGGAAGAAGCGTCTTCCGGTCCTTAATAGTTGGATCGCCCCCCGTCAGCGAGTTTCGCCCACGGGGGTTAAAAGGTTTAGGAACAGCTTTTGGGATTAACTAAATATATTAAATTGAACCTAAGGAGTTTAATTTGTTCGAAAGTTTATCTGAGCGGCTTTCTGGTGTTTTTGACCGGCTAACCAAACAAGGTGCGCTTTCCGAAGATGATGTGAAAACTGCTCTCCGTGAAGTAAGGGTAGCTTTATTAGAAGCCGATGTTTCCCTTTCTGTGGCACGGGACTTTGTAAAAGCCGTTCAAGATAAAGCGACAGGTCAAACTGTAACAAAATCGGTTACTCCAGGCCAACAAGTTGTAAAAATAGTTCACGATGAGCTCGTCCATTTTTTAGCAGGTTCAGATGACCTCGAGAAACTGAAAATAGACAATCCGCCAGCTCCCATTCTAATGGTGGGACTTCAAGGGTCAGGTAAGACAACAACCTCCGCAAAATTAGCAAGCAGGTTCAAACAAAAAGACGGAAAAAAAGTTTTAATGGCGTCGTTAGACGTCAATCGTCCTGCAGCTATGGAACAGCTTCAAATACTAGGATCGCAGATCGGTGTCGACACCTTGCCTATTGTTAAAGGAGAAGACCCGGTAACAATAGCAAAGCGAGCAAAAACACAAGCCTCTTTAGGTGGTTATGATATTTATATACTCGACACAGCCGGTCGCTTACACATCGACCAGGAACTAATCGCCCAAGCGGCGGCCGTTAGAGACGTAGCAAATCCCAGGGAAACTTTGTTAGTTGTTGATGGATTGACAGGGCAAGATGCCGTAAATGTTGCAACTGAATTTGATGACAAAATTGGCGTCAGTGGGGTCGTTTTAACGCGAATGGACGGTGACGGAAGGGGAGGTGCTGCTTTATCCATGCGCGCAGTCACTGGCAAACCAATACGATTTGTTGGTGTCGGTGAAAAAATAGATGCCCTGGAAACATTCGAGCCAGAAAGAGTGGCGGGCCGTATTCTTGGAATGGGTGACATAGTTTCACTTGTCGAAAAAGCTCAAGAAACTATTGAAGCCGAGCAAGCACAAAAGATGATGAAAAGGTTTCAAAAAGGTCAATTCAACATGAATGACCTAAGAACACAGCTCGGGCAAATGATGAAAATGGGTGGTGTTGAAAGTATTATGGGTATGATGCCTGGCATGGGGAAAATGGCAAAGCAAGCGTCTGAGCTTGGAATGGATGATTCAGTGTTTAACAGGCAAATTGCCTTAATAAATTCTATGACAAAAAGAGAGCGTGCAAATCCGCAAATTTTACAAGCAAGTAGAAAAAAAAGAATAGCTTCTGGCGCAGGAATGGAAGTTAGTGACTTAAATAAATTACTCAAAATGCAAAGACAGATGTCTGATGTCATGAAGAAGATGGGCAAAGGTGGCATGTTAAAACAAGCCATGAGGGGGATGTTCGGAAAAGGAATGCCTGATCCTAATGATTTATCAGGCAAGCTCGATCCGAAAGCATTGCAAAAGGCAGCAAAAGATCTTGGTAATATTTCGCCAAATAACATTCCAGGAGGGCTTTCTGGATTAGGTGGTGGTCAGCTTCCACCTGGGCTTTCTGGATTTGGGAAAAAGAAATGACCCTAACAACCGCCCCAGTTTTAGAATCGCAAAACTTGATTCTCCGAGGACCCGAAAAAGAAGACGCAGAAAAAGTTATTGCTTTCCTTTTAGACGAAGATCGCTCTCGTGGGTTTGGCTCATCGCCTGACCGTAGCGATGCATGGCGTTGGTTTTCAACCAACGTCGGCCACTGGCATTGGCATGGATATGGATATTTTATGATTGAAACTAAACTCGGTGAAGTTGCTGGGATGAGCGGAATTTGGAACCCTGAAGGCTGGCCAGAACCAGAATTAGGGTGGGCGGTTTTTGATAAATTCGAGGGCAAATCTATTGCTTTCGAAGCAGCTTGTAGAGCAAGACGTTGGGCTTATGAGGTCCTTCAATTCAAAACGCTTACCAGCGGTATAATTCCAGGTAACGAGAGATCCATTAATTTGGCAAAGCGCATGGGGGCTTATTTTGAGCGATCATATACAAACTTATTTATGGGTGAAGACATGCTTTTTCGTCACCCTAAACCCCATGAGTTGGATAGATGAATATTTTACTAATTTTAAGTCAGAGATTTAATTTCTCAGGGAGCTTTTGAATGACTAAATTATCCCAATCAGTCTTAGATATTCTTCATGATCACAGAGAAAGTATTGATCGCCTTGATGCAATTTTAGTTTACACGCTTAGCGAACGTTTTAGACACACTAAAGCTATTGGAAAATTGAAGGCAAAAAATGACTTGCCTCCTTCGGATCCTGATCGCGAATCCTATCAAATTTCAAGGCTTGAAGACCTGTCAGATGAAGCAGGATTAGATCCAATCTTCGCAAAAAATTTATTAAATTTTATTATTCAAGAAGTAATTCAACACCACAAGAAACACAAACTTTAAGGCATTTGCCTAAAAACCCATCAAAAAGGAGAATATCAGATGGCCATGAAAATACGTCTTGCAAGGGGCGGCAGTAAGAAACGTCCATTTTACCGAATTGTTGCAGCAGATAGCAGAATGCCACGTGACGGACGGTATATAGAAAGACTAGGGACTTATAATCCACTTTTACCAAAGAATAGTGATGAGCGGGTCAAAATGAATGTAGAGCGCATTCAATACTGGCTAAGTGAAGGTGCTCAGGTGACTGATCGCGTTTCACGTTTTCTAGAAGCCGCTGGGATTTTGGGTAAAAAGACCAGAAATAACCCTCAAAAAGCACTTCCAGGCCAGAAGGCAAAAGATAGAGCTGAAGAAAAATTAGCAAAAGATAATGCTGAAGCAACTGCCGAAGCAGCACCAGCTAACGAAGCAGCGGCCGAAGAGACAGTAGCAGAAGCAGCACCAGCCGAAGAGACAGTAGCCGAAGCAGCACCAGCTGACGAGGCACCAGCCGAAGAGACAGTGGCAGAAGCACCACCAGCTGACGAAGCACCAGCCGAAGAGGCTAAGGGGTAACTTTACCCATCTTTCCAACGATTGTTATGAAAAAATTCCAATAACAATCGTTGGAAAATTATTTTGAATAATCAAACGAAAAATATTAAGTTAACAATATGATTTTTAGACCAGTAAGATTGCTGATTATTGTTGGCATAGCTTTTACAGCTGGCATCATATACGAAAAACAAAATTATAAAGAAATATGCAGTGAAATGGGTGGGACCTTCAATGAAGCTGTATGTAAAGTCCAAGTTCAAGAATAATTTGATTATTTATTGAATATCCACTGTGAGGAATTCACATATGGCAGAACTGATTTGCGTTGGAGCAATAGCTGGTGCCTTTGGCGTAAAAGGCGAAGTTCGTTTAAAAAGTTTTACGTCTATTCCGGTGTCAATAGCTGACTATGCTCCCCTCTTAACTGAAAAAGGTGAAAAAAAGTTTGAGGTCGTTATTACAGGTGAAATAAAAAATGGTTTATCTGCACGGATGTCTGGTATTATATCAAAGGAGGATGCGGATAATCTAAAAGGTACAAAGCTTTATGCCCCAAGGGAAAAATTTCCAGAGCTGCATGAAGACGAATATTATCATGCTGACTTGATCGGTCTAAGTGTTGAAAATTTAGAGGGAAACCATCTTGGAAAAATCAAGTCTGTTCTCAATCATGGCGCCTCTGATTTGCTAGAAATCCAAAGTGAAAGTGAAAAAAAATCTATTTTGATTCCATTTACTAGAAAAATTGTTCCTAAAGTTGATATAAAAAACTCTGTTGTTATTGTTGATCCCCCAGAAGGGCTTGTTTGATAATGCCTAACAAACCCTTATCCCACGGTAGAAAATCAATATCAGCTTTTGATAAGCCCCAAGAATTGATAACAAATAGTCCGCGACTAAAAGACGTTTGGAAAGCCGACGTTGTGACACTCTATCCCAACGCGTTTCCAGGCGTATTAAGCGAAAGCCTCATTGGAAGCTCCCTTAAAAAACAAAAGTGGACACTCGAAACAATAAATTTGCGTGATTTCGGTATTGGACCCCATAAAAAAGTTGATGATACGCCAGCGGGAGGAGGTCCAGGACTGGTCTTACGCGCAGACGTAATAGAGCCTGCATTAGAAAAAGCTATTGCACATCCACCTAAGGGAAGGCCTTTGGTCTGTATGTCGCCAAGAGGCACACGATTTGATCAAACCCTCGCAAAAAAATGGGCTGCGGGACCTGGAATTATTGTTTTATGCGGCAGATTTGAAGGAATTGATGAGCGTATATTTGAACTCTACGACATTGAAGAGATTTCTTTGGGTGATTTCGTTATGACGGGTGGTGAAATCGCAGCACAAGCAATGATTGATGCAACTGTACGTTTGTTACCAAACGTACTGGGAAACCCTGAAAGTGCGCTAGATGAAAGTCATTCGAATGGCCTATTAGAATACCCACAATATACAAAGCCAGCTGAGTGGAGAAATCAAAAAATTCCAGAAACTCTATTATCGGGTCATCATCAAAATATTGCAAATTGGAGAGTCGATCAGGCAAAAATTAAGACACAGAAGCTTAGACCTGACCTATGGGAAATTTGGAATAAGGCAAAACTAAATAAATAAATTCAGTGTCATCTTACTTTTAGCCTAAGTAAAATAAAAACTTGCCAATCAGCTGTTTTCAATTTAAGTGCGTTCCAAGCTATTAGGTTGGCCCTTTTGGGGCTTTAATTTAGTATTTTATAATCGTTAATAAACAAACACTAAATCTGTAGCTAGAAAAGAAATTGGTTGCATACTCTTTTGGACTTATAGAATTAGGGATCCAAGAAGAAATGAGAGCTCTGAACCTGTGAAGTAATAAAACGGGGAAACCGTAATCAAAGGAGATGCGCGATGGATATGATCGCACAAATAGAAGCAGAGCAAATTGCCTCGCTCAGCAAAAATATACCGGATTTTAAAGCTGGTGATACTGTTAAAGTAGGATACAAGGTCACTGAGGGCACTAGATCTCGGGTGCAAAATTATGAAGGCGTATGCATTGCCCGAAAAAATGGTAATGGTATAGCAGGTTCATTTACCGTTAGAAAAATATCATTTGGTGAAGGCGTGGAAAGGGTATTTCCTCTTTATTCAACTAATATTGAGAGTGTAACCGTCGTACGCCGTGGCCGGGTAAGGCGAGCGAAGTTATATTATCTTCGATCTCGTCGTGGAAAGTCTGCTCGTATTGCTGAAGATACTAACTACAAGCCAAAAACCACCAAAGAGTAAGGACATAAAATGAAAAAAGATATTCATCCTGATTACCATTTTATTAACGTGAAACTTACAGATGGATCAGTTATAAAAACGCGTTCGACTTGGGGTAGTGAAGGCGAAACCTTGTCTCTTGATATTGACCCAACTGCACACCCAGCGTGGACTGGCGGTGGCCAACGTTTACTCGATCAGGGTGGTCGAGTATCTAAGTTTAAGAAAAAGTATGAAGGTTTGGGCTTCTAATTTACTAGATAAAATAAAAAAAGTTAATACAAGCCGCTCATTGAGCGGCTTTTTATTTTTGAACTATTTTTAAAGTAAACTTAAAAGGAAACTAAAGGAGCTTAAACAATTAACAACTCAAGCCCAGTAGCATCCAAATTATCTCCATGTATTTGGGTTCACACATCTCAGCCAGATCGTTTCCGCGCAGCTGAATTACTTTGTGTATACCTTAGAGAAAAGATCAAATTAGAATTTCTATTGACATATGGGCAAGAATTTATTGAAACCCCCATTTCATCATATGATTTTAAAATTGCTGGAAAAATTTCTGATCAGCTTTCTTATCCTAATTTTTTCAAAAAATATGATCCAAAGGTAATAATTTGCTTGGATGGGCCGTTACCCTACCTTCTAACTTCAAGAATAAAACAGAGAAAATACTTAAGTATTTTCGCCGATGCACGCTCTGAAAATTTACCAAGCAGAAAACTAAAGATAATTCAAAACTTTAAAAAAGGCGTGTTTAGTAATTTTGATTTTGTTTTTACAGAAAATGAAATGGGCGCACTCAAACTGTTTCAAAATTCCTTAGATCAGCAAAAAATTGAAGGAATGGGCCTGTTACAATCTTCGATTGCACCCCTGCCGTTTTCAGAAAATGATAGTATTTCAAATGATTTAAAGGGCAAGCAAATTTGGGCCGCCTTAAACATTCATGAACAAGAAATAGAATTTGTTCTTAAAGCTCATCGCCAAGTATTACGGGCAGCTTTTCAATATTGTTTGACTATTTCATTATCCAACCCAAAACTTGAGAGTATTCTGAAAGAGCATTGTAGCAGGCTAGATTTGCGGCTAAGTCCTATTGAGGAAATCAAAAAAACCGGTGAAGCAACTCAAGTCTATTTTTCAAATCAACCTGAGGATAATATCAAATTCATGAGATTGTCACCCGTAGTGTTTTATGGAAACACAATAGCAAGTCCAGATGAGCAAGAAGATCCATTAATTGCTGCAAGCTTGTGTTGTGGAATTCTACATGGACCCAATACGGGTAAATACTCATTGGAGTATAAAGGCCTAAGAAGTGTTGGTGCTGCATTACAGATTCAAAACAGTAACGAATTAGCAGCTGAGTTAAACAAACTGTATTCAGTGGACAAAGCTGCAAATATGGGAACCGCAGCACTTGATTTCATTTCTTCTGGTGCTGAAAATACCGATAAAATAGTAAAACTCGTTTTTGAATATCTAAAACAAAGAGAATTAATATGAAAGCGCCACAATTTTGGTATGAGCCTTATTCTTGGAAAGCAACATTTTTGCTTCCATTTGGATACCTTTATAGCCTTTTGACTTTACTACGCAGAAATTTTGGTAAACCTGAAAAATATAGCTGCTTCACTATATGCATTGGTAATTTAAATGTAGGTGGTACAGGCAAAACACCCATAACAATAGCCTTAGCGCATCACTTCTTAGAAAAAGGACTAAAAGTCCACATCGTTTCACGTGGGTATAAAGGTAAATTCCAAGGAACTTTCTTAGTAAATCCTAGAAAGCACAAATCCGAAGAAGTGGGTGATGAACCACTTCTAATGTCCGAATTCACTTCTGTATGGGTTTCGAATAAAAGAAGAAATGGAATAGCTGCCGCTGAAAAAGCAGGCGCTCAAGTAGTTTTATTGGATGATGGATTTCAGGATCCCAGTTTTTATAAAGATATTTCAATTTTAGTAGTTGATGGAAAGAACGGCTTTGGAAATAAAAAATGCATGCCCGCAGGACCACTTCGAGAAAATATTTCCCAAGGTTTCGAAAGGGCTGACGCGGTAATTATTGTAGGAAAAAGTTTATATGAATTTGATGCGTTTCCAAAGCACTTAAAAATTATTTACTCAAAAATAAAGCCAATAGAGACCGGCATGAATTGGAAAGAAGGACAATACTTAGCTTTCGCTGGGATAGCCGACCCTAACAAATTTTTTGCAACCCTTCGATCACTAGGCGCTAACTTAATAGATTGTGTGCCATTAAGTGATCATCAAAAGTTGACTAAATCGATTTTAAAACGATTAGAAAGTAAAGCAAAAAGAGCTCATGCACAGTTAGTGACGACAGAGAAGGATGCAGTACGGCTACCAAGTTCCTTTCGCAAGAAAGTACTTTCACTACCCATAAGGATTGAGTTTGATGATGAAAATGAGCTTGAAAAGCTCTTCAACGTTTAATCAGTGGGTTTTAAAACTCACTATCATCCTGACCTAACTTGGGAGATGGTACTCGCATATTAAGCTTGGCATCGGAAAATTTAAACGGTGAAGCTACTCCCTGAACACCTTCAAAATTCAGCATCATCTCACGAAAAATGACTTGCGGGTCTTTGAAAACTTCTTCCATTGTATTTATCGGGCCCGCTGGAACATTATTATCTTCACAAAGTTTTAAAAGGTCGTCTTTTGAGAAAAGTTTTATAGCGTCAGATAATATCACAGTAAGTTGGTCACGGTTCAAGACCCTTTGTTTATTGATCAAAAAAAGAGGATCGTTGCTTAAAGCTTCTAGTTTTAATATATTACATAATCTAGAAAACTGGCCATCATTTCCAACTGCAATTATTAAATGACCATTTGCACACTCAAATACTTGGTAAGGACAAAGATTAGGGTGGATATTACCAACCCTATCCGGTGAAATACCAGTACTCATAAAATTCATAGCTTGATTTACCATTACAGAAACTGCGCAGTCGAGCAGAGCCATATCAATGTGTTGGCCTCGTCCTGTATCATTTCGCATATGTATCGCTGATAGTATTGCTGTGGTTGCATATAAACCAGTGAATAAATCTGTAACGGCCACACCCGCTCTCTGGGGCATTTCTCCAGACTCACCAGTTATCGACATAAAACCACTCATTCCTTGAATAATGTAGTCATATCCTGCTCTGTGTGAATATGGACCAGTTTGACCGAAGCCGGTTATTGAACAATAAATTAATGCGGGGTTAATCGATTTAACACTTTCATAGTCGAACCCATATTTTTTCAAACCACCTACTTTAAAATTCTCAATCAGGATATCACAGGACTGAATCAATTCTTTGAGACGCAATTGATCACTAGTCTTTGACAAATCGATAGTTATACTTGCTTTTCCACGATTACACGAATGAAAATACGCAGCAGAACTTTCCCCATCTATATCTATAAAAGGTGGGCCCCAACCTCTGGTATCATCACCATTTGGAGCTTCAACCTTAATAACTTCTGCGCCTAAATCAGAAAGGGTTTGCCCTGCAAAAGGCCCCGCCAAAATACGAGCCAGCTCTACAACACGTAGACCTTCCAAGGGTGCTTTCATGATTTTCCTAAAATCTCATCAAGTTTTTCAGTTAACTTTTCATAACTTTGATTAGAATGCTTTTCACCATTTATAATCAGGGTTGGCGTAGATTTAATTTCATCTCTTTTTGCATTTTCACTATACCATTCCACCAAAGATCGTAATTTTACACCGTCCTGAAGACAAGCATTTAGCTGAGTTTCATCAAGCCCCGCCAAGAGGCCAATCTTTCTAAGCTGAGTAACGATTGCTACATCACTTTCAGCACGCGCCCAATCAGATTGTTTTCTGTAGATTTGATCAGTCATTCCAAAAAATCTATCCGGACCCGCACACCTAGCGATCATTGATGCCCACATTCCGTATTTATCGAAATAAACTTCTCGGTAAACAAACTTAACAAGCCCCTTATCAATATAATTAATTTTTAGTTTAGGATAAACATCGGCGTGAAAGGTAGCGCAATGAGGACAAGTATAAGACGCATATTCAATTATCTCAATTGGGGCATACTCATCACCCTGAATCATTTCTGCTATAGGCTTAATACCTTCGGAAGCCTCTTCAGCATTTACAGAGTAAGGTAGATCAAATTTACTTCTATGCTCTCTTTCAGAACCAAATTGTAAGAAGTAAACGGACCCAAAAAAAATTAATAATAATGACAATTTTCGCATAATGTTTACCTTTCAGAAGAGGAGCTATTTCTTAGCTTTGTAAATACATTTATCGCCAGTTCTTCAAGTCCTTGTCTGAGATTTTTATCATCAATTTCATTTACGGCTTTCTCGAGGTCGGGAGAAATTTCCCCACTAATTTTATTTTCTTTAGACATAATATTCTTAGAATCTTCATTTTTGCCAATCAATGCAATAGGTGACGACTGGGTTATTTTTATTTTATGAACCGCATTATAGCCATACACAGCATTAATTTTATTTCTTATAAATTCTTTTTGCATCTCGAGAATAGGCCCATTCGATCCTGATGTAAGAATTGTAAGTGTAGCACCTAAACCATCAGTTCGGTAACTCACTTTAGTAGGAATAGATACAGATGAAATATCTTCTCCGACAATCTCACCCCAGTGCGTCAAAACGCGAGATTGCGCAAAACCTCGTGACTCACTAGCTCGTTGGATATTTCTCTTCAACAACACCGATGCTTTTTTGAATCCATTTTTCCGCATTTCTATACTATTATACACCTCTATTTAACGACCCACTGTTTTAAGGTACACGCCTATGATCAACGGATTACCCAATGCAGATTAGCATAGAAAATAAACCAGATCCAAACAAGTTATTGGACTGGTACGATTGTAATGCTAGAGAGATGCCTTGGCGCATTGCACCTAAAAATAGACTAGCTGGCACACAACCAAATCCTTACCACGTTTGGTTATCTGAAATTATGCTTCAGCAAACAACAGTAGCATCGGTTAAGCCCTACTTCACAAAATTTACTAAAAAATGGCCGACAATATTTGACTTAGCAAATGCAAAAGATGACGAAGTTATGGGAGCTTGGGCAGGATTGGGTTATTATGCAAGAGCTCGAAATTTATTAAAGTGCGCAAGACTGATTGCTAAAAATAAAAGTGGTAAATTTCCTGAAGAAATGGAAGCGTTATTGAAGCTACCTGGCATTGGCCCCTATACTGCATCTGCAATTTCTTCAATCGCCTATGACAACCCAGAAACAGTAGTAGATGGTAATGTTGAACGGGTTATTTCAAGAATTTTTAATGTTCATACAGAACTACCAAAAGCCAAAAAAGAACTATCTGTTTTAGCAAAGCAACTCACACCAAAACTTAGGTCTGGGGATTATGCCCAAGCAATAATGGATTTAGGGGCAACTATTTGCAAACCCAAAATACCAAATTGTGATATTTGCCCTTGGGTAAATCATTGTATTTCCAAAAGGGCTGGAACCTCCGTTTATTTACCCCGGAAAATAAAAAAAGCAAAAAAGCCAATACGTTATGGTATCGCCTATTTTGTTGAAAGGGTTGATGGGGCAATACTCACTGAAATAAGGCCGCCAAATGGTCTTTTGGGGGGAATGCTCAGCCTTCCGTGTTCCTTATGGGGAGATACTTTTCAAGATGACCCACCAATGGAAGGGAATTGGAAAATAAAAAATAATGTTGTAAAACATACGTTTACACATTTCAACTTAAATTTAAAAGTTATGCATATTACTGCGAATTTAGAGCAGGCTCCTAAAAGGGGAGAATTCTTAAAACCAGATGATTTTGATCCAAACAATCTGCCAACAGTTATGAAAAAAGTTTGGCAATCAATTAAATATTGAAATCAATTATTTTGAAGCGATATTATAAAGATAAATATACTCAACCAAGTCAACAAAAACAGGAAAAATAATAATAACCAGAATTGGATTTTTTCCTTTCAAAAAATTAAATAGTTTAAGTGATGTCCGAGAAAAATATTTTATTATCTTTTAAATCTACAGCACCATTTTGGTCTTCTATTGTATTTGCTATATCGCTATGGGTTTCTTTTATAATACAAGGTTGGGCAATTCTAATTCTTCCGACAATGACATTGGTAATTTTACCATTAATCGACCAATATGTAGGATTACGGATTGAAAATTTAGACCCGACTTTGGAAAAGCCTCAACTATTTTGGTATCAGTTAATAACTTTGATCTGGGCTCCAATCCAATTTTTCACTTTATTTGGAATTTTAGCACTCACAATTACTACTGATATGATCTTAGTGGAAAAAATTGGTCTATTTTGCGCTATGGGCGTTTTAACAGGAACAATAGGAATTAACTATGCTCATGAACTGATGCATAAATCTAGTAAGTTAGAGCGATGGTTAGCAGATGTACTGCTTGCGATGGTGCTTTACTCACATTTCCGTTCGGAACATTTATTGGTTCATCATATCCATGTGGGAACGCCAAAAGACCCAGTAACAGCCAAATATAATGAGAGCTTTTATAAATTCTTCATGCGGGTTCTAATTCAATGCCCAATTTCATCATTCAAATCAGAAACTGGAAAACTTGAGCGTAAGGGCCTGCCATCAGGTGACTTTTCTAATCCATTTTATATCTACTTCGCCTTACAGTTTTCTATGATAGTTTTATCACTTCTAATTGGTGGTTTTTTCGGATTATTTTTATTCGTACTTCAATCACTCATTGCAATATTACTATTAGAGCTGGTAAATTATATAGAGCATTACGGTTTGTCGCGTAAAAGTTTAAAAAATGGTAAGTATGAGTTTGTGCAACCTCACCATTCTTGGAACTCTACTTACAAGGTGTCAAATTGGGTGCTGATTAACCTCCAAAGACATTCTGATCATCATTTCAAACCGACTAGGAGTTTTCCATTACTCCAAAACCTTGGGGCAACAAAAGCTCCACAACTTCCACATAGCTATCCCGCGATGGGAATTTTAGCTCTGTTTCCACGTACTTGGATGTCAGTCATGAACCCAAGGGTTAATCGTTGGCGAGCAATGTTTTATCCAGAAATAACTAAGTGGTAACAATAAGTTCAAATAAAAAAAATCCGCCCAATGGGCGGACTTTAATAGGGTGCGGTCTCAAACCACAGGCTTTTTACTTACAATGTTACTTCTGAGCGAATTTGTTGCCGCAAAATATCAATTGGCACCATTTTTCCATCCCGCCGAAAACCCCAATATGTCCAGCCATTACAACTTGGAGCGCCCTCGAGCGCAGCACCAACCTGATGAATTGATCCTTTTATATCATCTCCTATCAACGTACCATCAGCTCTAACTTTTGCTTTATGGCGCCCATTCAAAGACCATAACTGTTCGCCAGGTGACAACATTCCCCGTTCAATAATCTGACCAAAAGGCACCCTAGGTTCTGAACGCTTGCTTGTTGATACTTCTAGCACCTCTTTGTCGAATTTTTTGATTTTCTTTATTCTATTTTCCGCAACTTCTATGTAGCTCTGCTCTTTTTCGATTCCTATAAACTCTCTACCAAGCATTTTAGCTACGGCCCCTGTAGTCCCAGTTCCAAAAAATGGATCTAACACAACATCACCAGGATTAGTTGTCCCAACCAACACTCTGTGTAATAAACTTTCCGGCTTTTGAGTAGGGTGGGCTTTTTCACCTTTAGTATTTTTTAGTCTTTCATTTCCATTACAAATCGGCAAAACCCAATCTGATCGCATTTGAAGTCCTTCATTCAACGCCTTAAGCGCCTCATAATTGAACGTATATTTTGCGCCTTCTGACTTAGAGGCCCAAATCATTGTCTCATGTGCGTTAGTTAATCTTTTACCCCTGAAATTGGGCATTGGGTTTGATTTTCGCCAAATTACATCGTTTAAAATCCAAAACCCCTTATTCTGTAGTGACGCGCCAACTCTGAATATATTGTGATAGCTTCCAATAACCCAAATTGCACCATTAGGTTTTAAGATGCGCCTAGCTGCTGTCAGCCAGCTGTCAGTGAAATTATCATAAGTTTTGAAACTATCAAATTGATCCCAGGCATTGTCGACTGCATCAACTTTTGAATGGTCAGGGCGATGAAGTTCACCTTTCAACTGTAAATTATACGGGGGATCAGCAAACAGCAGATCAATTGATTCTGCAGGAAGACTATCCATTATTTTAATGCAGTCTCCATTCAGAATTTTGTTTAACGGGAGTTTAGTACACCCCTTTGTGTAGGTTTTAGTTGACATCCAGGCCTCAAAATTTAGGCGCTTTTTAGCGCTCGTGATTTGCCCACACAATGATTCAAACGTGATTCGAGGTCAATTTATTTTTTTAATTCAATTACTTAAAAATTTTCTTGATACAAGATATTGTATACTGGCTTGAAAGAATGCCTATGATATGGGGTGATGCCTATATTTAGAATTGCTGATTTATGAAATTTAGTGGGATATCCTGCATTTTGAGACCAATCATAACCCGGAAATTCTTTATCCAAGCGCGACATAATGCGGTCACGTGTTATTTTTGCAACAATAGAAGCAGCAGCGATCGAGGACGACTTACTATCCCCCTTAATAATAGCTTCAGATCTATTTTCTAGACCTTCCGGACTTTTGTTTCCATCTATTAGCACAAAATCTGGCTTAATTCTTAGCCCTTCGACAGCCCTTTTCATTGATAACAAGCTAGCTTGTAAAATGTTAATTTTATCTATTTCTTCTACAGAAGAATGGGCCACGCAAAATATACATGTGTCTTGAATTGCATGAAAAAGTTTTTCTCTTTTTCTCAAACTCAATTTCTTAGAGTCATTTAATCCAATTGGAATATTTTGTGGATCTAATATTACCGCAGCAGCGGTTACAGGTCCAGCTATGCATCCTCTTCCTACTTCATCAACGCCAGCTATCACTTTATAGCCTTTTTTTATCAATCCAGTCTCAAAATCAAAATTGGGCAATGACATAAATCAGCCTTATCAAAAAACCTCGCTAGAGGTTTTTTTTTAACATAGGTAAACTGTAACTTGTAATTTATTTATTCTTTCCTCAAAATTAGAGTTAAAAAGGGGTCTATAATTTGAGTCGCTTAGAAAACCGTACTTTGACCCTCAGAGATGTATCGGAAGCTTCTGGAGTATCTGAGATGACAGTAAGCCGCGTGCTTCGAGGTCGCGGTGACGTTTCTCAAAGCACACGGGAAAAAGTCCTACATGCAGCAAAAGCACTTGGATACGTTCCTAATAAAATTGCTGGCGCCCTGGCAAGCCAAAGAGTAAATCTAGTTGCAGTAATAATCCCTTCGATGTCTAATATGGTCTTTCCAGAGGTTTTAACTGGTATAAATTCAATTTTAGAAAATACCGAATTGCAGGCAGTAGTTGGAGTGACAGACTACCTGCCAGAAAAAGAAGAAAAAGTTCTTTATCAAATGTTATCCTGGCGACCCTCGGGAATTATAATCGCTGGCCTAGAGCATTCAGATGCCTCAATAGCTATGCTAAACAGTACTAATATACCTGTTGTAGAAATAATGGATATAGATGGAGATCCAATAGATTCAGCAGTCGGTATTTCCCATAAACGTGCAGGTCGACATATGGCAAAAGCGATATTGGAGGCTGGTTACAGAAAAATAGGGTTTTTAGGAACAAAAATGCCGTTAGATCATCGCGCAAGGAAACGTTTTGAGGGTTTTACTGAAGCTTTGGCAAAAGAGAATATAGAAATTTCTGATCAAGAGTTTTATTCTGGAAGTTCCGCCCTAGCTAAAGGGGGTCAAATGACCCAGGAAATACTTAAAAGAACACCAGATTTGGATTTTTTATATTATTCAAATGACATGATTGGAGCAGGTGGATTACTATCGCTTCTTAAAAATGAGAAAAGCATACCTGATGAAATTGGTTTAGCAGGGTTTAACGGAGTCGAACTACTGGACGGATTACCAATGAAGCTTGCAACGATGGATGCGTGTAGATACGAAATTGGCAAAATAGCCGCGGAAATCATTTCGAATAGAGTCGCAGGTCACAAAGAATATTATGAAAAAATAACGTCTCTTAAGCCCAAACTTAATTTAGGTGACACACTTAGATCTTAAAGGCTACCTAGACAGCCTAAAAATTTCTTCCTTCAAGCGCAGTTTTTCTTTTTTAAGCTGCGAAATATACAACTCATCAGAAACCAGCGATTTATGGGCTTGTTCCACTTCACTCGAAAGCTTGTCATGCTTTTGTTTTAGAATTTGGATATGCGATATTATGCTCATTTTTATTTCTCCTCTCGCCACCAATATTAACACTTGAGCATATTTTTATTTTTATGTCACTGGATTTGGATCACATTCGGCCAATTTCCGCCACTGGTCTCTAAAAGAACCTTTATAAATCCCAGTTTTTCAAGCTTGCGCCGTGTCTGAGCACTTGGTCGATTTCAGGATTGTACTTTTCGACGGAATTATTCTTTGATGGGTATAAAATTATAGGTGACGAGATTATAAAACCCGCTCTCCCATTTTTTTTTGCATGCAAAATTGTAAGTTTAGCATTATTATCTTTTCGTGAAATAATGGGAGTTATTACCAAGCTACCTAAACTTTTTGGCATATAGCTAAACATTTCCAGTAATCGGTCAGATCTAACTATAAAATGTACAAAACCTTTTGGCTTTACACGCTTTGCAGCAACTTTTAACCATTCTGCTATGGGGCAAGTATCTGCAAGTGATTTTTCTTTAGATAAGTTTATACCTCTTACCGAAAATTTTCTATCAAAGTAAGGTGGGTTCGCTATTACGTGATCAAAACTTTTGCTAGTAATATTCGATGATAAATCTAAAATATCAGAACATTCTAGTTTTAAATCTATTCCATTTTCTTTGGAGTTTAAATCGGCCAATTCAGCATGAACTTTTTGGATTTCGACCCCATATAGTTCAACATTTTTAACTCTATAACCAATTGCGAAACTAGCCGTCCCCACACCACAACCAAGATCCAAAACATTTTGACCTTCACTAATATTTACTGATGCAGCCAATAGTATTGGATCTATACCTGCCCTGTATCCCTTTTTAGGTTGCCATATCTTAATGCCACCTCCTAAAAAACTATCCTTAGTAAACTCGGTCACATTACATACTTTTTAAATCTAAACCAAAATCCGTCAACAGTTCAAAAGCCAAGTCATAATCTTTCACCAATACCATCAATCGTCTTGGCAATATGCCAATTGACCCTTCTAATACACTGATATTCACATCTAGTGCAAAGGATACTATATCATTTGAGTTCAGGATGGTTTCGGCGTATACAAATTTCGTTATATCATTTGTGCTAAATAATTCTTTCATATTAAAACTTTATGAGCTGGCGCCATGTATGTCGAGAAAAGATAAGGTCTAATCAGTGTTGGATAAAAAAACACAACCAGATGAAAAGCTAGCTAAAATTGTTGAGTTAGAAATGCTACGTGTAAATGAAATTATTCGTGAGCGAATGGCTTCTGAAAACGCACCCCGAATCCCAGAAGTAACCTCCCATTTAATCAGTGCTGGAGGTAAAAGATTAAGACCAATGCTGACGTTAGCTGCCGCGCGTATGTTTGATTATGATGGTGACGAGCATTTAAAATTAGCAGCGACCGTAGAATTTATTCATACCGCAACGTTACTTCATGACGACGTTGTAGATGAAAGCTTAAAGCGACGCGGCAGGCCCACAGCAAATTTATTGTGGGACAATAAATCGTCAGTTTTGGTTGGAGATTATTTGTTCTCACGCTCCTTCCAATTAATGGTAGAAGTTGGTTCATTAACAATTTTAGATATACTAGCTAGTGCTTCAGCCACTATTGCAGAGGGAGAAGTATTACAACTTACCGTTTCCAAAAATATTAAAACAGACGAGGCCACCTACTTAAAAGTCATTCGAGGCAAAACAGCAGCCTTATTTTCCGCAGCAACCCAAGTCGGTGGCAAGATAGCTGGAGCCAGCGAAGAGGCTTGTAAAGCGCTCTACGAATATGGTGATGCATTGGGGATAGCCTTCCAAATAATTGATGATTTATTAGACGTGGAAGGGAGCTTGCAAAATACAGGAAAAAACAGTGGCGACGATTTCCGAGAACGTAAGGTAACTTTACCGTTTATAAAAGCTATTAAAAAATCCACTAATACCGAACTAGAATTTTGGAAAAGAACGATTGAAAAGGGTGATCAAAATGCAGATGATTGGGACAAAGCTCTATTAGTTATGCAAAAATATGACGTCGTAAGCGATATTCGCAAAGAGGCTGAGACTTGGGTTGATAGAGCTAAACTTGCATTGAAAAAATTACCAGAATCTGAAGTTCAACTTCTTTTATCTGACCTAGCCGACTATGTGTTAACGAGATCTAAATAGATATTATTTCAGTAGAAACGGTCCACCACTCTGGCCGTTCTCGGCTAATCATTTTCATAGCCAAATCACAGTCGTATTTATTTTCAAAAACTCCAAAGCAGGTAGCACCAGACCCAGACATTGACACCTTCTTGACAGAAATTTGGTTAGAAATAAGTTGTAAAACTTCTGATATAACTGGTTCAATTAAAAGAGCTGGCTCCATTAAATCGTTTCGCTGCGCACTTAGCCAATTTATCCAATCTTTTTTGGTTCGAGATAATTTCTCATATTTTGATAGAGGTGAGTTTTGCTTATTTTTAAGCTTTTGAAAAACTACTTGTGTTGAGATCTTTTTTAAAGGGTTTACCAAAAGAATAGGAAGTTTTGGGAACGTATTAATTGTTCTTAAAACTTCTCCACAACCTTTCATATGCTGAGTTTTCTGATTAATGCAAACTGGCAAGTCAGATCCAATTTTCATCAGATGATCTACTTCTGGTAGATCTATCTTCCACAGTCGGGATAATCCACGGATAGCCGCCGCTGCGTCACTTGACCCTCCACCTAAGCCAGCACTAGGAGGTAGTTTTTTAGTTAAAGTTATGTGGGCACCAGCTGTAATGTTATTTAGACTTCTTAATAATTCTGCCGCCATCAAAATTAAATTAGACCTATCTAATGGTATTTGATCGGCAAAATCACCTTTAACAGTGAGCTCAAGCCTCTCACTTTTTTCAAAAGATAAATAGTCAGAAAATTCTGTAAATCCCACAATCGAATCTAGCAAATGAAAACCGTTTGGCTTTTGGCCTACTACCTGCAGACATAGATTTACTTTTGCACAGGCTTTTTCTTCAAAAATTATTTCACTAATAATCCAGTCTCCTTAGACTCATCGATAAGCACTTGAGTAAGGCCAACTTTCAATTTCTTTTTTATTCGTTGTATCTCCTCTTCTTCCGGGTCAAAGGACAACGCTCGTCTCCACTGAAACTCAGCCTCAGTTTTTCTTCCTACCATCCAATAAACATCGCCTAAATGATCATTTACTATTGGATCTATAGGCATTAATTCAGCAGCTTTTTCTAAATTTGGAACAGCCTTTTCATATTCGCCTAGCTTATAATAACCCCAGCCAAGACTATCGACAATATAACCACTGTCCGGACTTTCCTTTACAGCCCTTTCAATCATATCCAAAGCTTCATCCAATTTAGTGTTTTTTTCAATTAATGAATATCCCAGATAATTCAAAACTTGTGGCTGAGTGGGATTAAGTGAAAGCGCTTTTCGGAAATCTTTTTCAGCTAAGCCCCAAAGATTTAAACGTTCACGTGTTATTCCCCTAACATAATATAAAAACCAACCAGCTTCTCCCTTGGCCTGATATAGCTTTATTGCTTCCTTATAAGCAACTTCGGCTCTATCGTAGGCCTCTAGGCGCCTATAGTGGTTTCCCAGTATACTAAAACCATTGGGTGAATTTGGAAACTGGCGCGTCAACGCAGCCAAAACTTCAACCGCTGCCTCCTCTTTGCCTGATGAACGTAACGCTTCAGCTCTTCCTAATTCTGAAGCAAAATATTGTGGTTGACTGTTGGAAAGTTTTTCATGTTCTTTTATTGCTAAATTATACTGTTCTAACTCCACAAGCAAATCTGCAGTCATCAATATTGAGTCAATATGATTTGCATCTAAATACTCTGCCAGCCTTGAATAAATAAGCGTAAACGTTGGATCTGCCTCCTTTCGAATTAAATTCGCAATAGAATGAAAGACATCCGCTACTGCTATATTTATATTGGAAAATGAGGTTTTGGGATAAACTTTTTCATTAGTCGCATTTAAAAAAAGCTCTTCAATTTCAGGATCAAATGTAGGCCCAAACCATTTTTCGAGTAAACTCTGTGCTTCTTTAAATTTGCTTTGAGATAGAAGTATTTTTGTGTGGGAAATGACCGATCGCCTTGTTGGGTTTTCTTTATCACTGTGAATAAGGTTAAATGTCTTCAAGGCTTGTTCAAATTTTCCTGCTGCAAGTTGAGACATTGCGCGATGGAAATTTACAAATTGTCCCATACCTTGTACTTTTGCTGTTTTGTCAAAAATTCGATTTGCATTAACGTCATCGTTTAACCCCATAAGTACCCAAGCCGATAAAAGATCCTTTAGTATTGGCGTAATTTTACTCGCATCTTTTATAAAACTTAAAAAAGCCTCAGTCCTTCCATCTTTGATCAGTGAGGCTGATAAAATCATTTGGGAGATTTGGCTTTGGTTACCATTATCTTTATAAACTTCCGCGATGGATATCGCCTTGTCCACCGAGCCCTGAGCGATGAAAGATATCATAAGGCCTTCTAAGAGCTTAGAGTTGGACGGATCCACACTAACACTTTTAGTTTGGAATTCAGAAGCAGTTACAAAATTATGATCAGAAATAGCCTGTCTACCTGCCAAATAGGCGCCAGACGATGCAGAACCTTGCTCAGCAATTGAAACAGCTAAAAATAATACTAATATTTGAAAAATTTTGTTCATGTTACCGGCTTAAAACTCATAATTGAAATATAATCCCTAATAGCTAACTTCAAAAGAATTTCTCGTTAATTACATATTGGGATAATTAGGCCCATCACCACCTTGTGGTGTCATCCAATTAATATTTTGGCTAGGGTCTTTTATATCACAAGTTTTACAGTGCACACAGTTCTGAAAATTAATCACAAAACGTGCTGTTGCTTCTTCAGTTTGAACAACTTCATAAACCCCAGCAGGGCAATACCTTTGAGCAGGCTCACTAAATTGAGGAAGGTTTACAGATATTGGAATATCAGGATTGCTAAGTTGCAAATGACACGGCTGATTTTCTTCATGATTAGTCATTGCAAAAGAAACATTAGTCAGACGATCAAAGCTTATCGAGCCGTCTGGTTTCGGATATTTTATCTCTTCATGCTTTGCAGCACTTTCAGTGGCTTCCGCATCAGATTTTCCATGTTTCAAACTACCAAAAAGAGAAAATTTAAACAATGTCTGGAACCACATATCAAATCCACCCAAAATTAGGCCTCCTAATGGGCCAAACCGAGCATTCAAAGGAGCTACATTGCGAACTTTCTTTAGGTCTTTTCCAACAGCTTTAGTTTTCAAACTTACATCATAATCAGAGAGAACATCCCCAGATCTATCATCTTTTATTGCATTGTAAACAGATTCAGCCGCCTCAATCCCAGAATGCATGGCGTTGTGATTACCTTTAATTCTTGGAAGATTAACTAGTCCAGCAGAACAGCCTAATAAAGCTCCTCCTGGAAAAGCAGTCTTAGGAATTGACTGCAAACCGCCCTTAGTAACTACTCTTGCTCCATACGCTAAACGCTTGCCACCAGTTAGCAACTTTTTAATTTTTGGATGATGCTTGAACTGCTGAAATTCCATATAAGGCGACAAAAATGGGTTTTTATAATTTAAATCCACTATGTAGCCAACGTAAACCTGATTATTATTTAAGTGATATACGAACGAACCACCCGAGCTTTTGAAGCCCAACGGCCAGCCCATTGTATGTGTAACCTCGCCTTCATTGTGGAGTTCTGGATCAACTTCCCAAATTTCTTTCATTCCAATTCCAAATTTTGGCACATCACATTCAGAATCTAAATTAAATTTTGCTATAACTTGTTTTGCCAGTGATCCCCTAGCTCCCTCAGAAAGAAGCACGTACTTTCCATGTAATTCCATTCCTGGTTCATAGGCCTCCCCTATTGAGCCATCAGAGTTCTTGCCAAATTCACCTGCAACAACACCTTTTACCTCACCATCATTGCCAAAAACCAGATCCGAGCACGCCATTCCAGGAAAAATTTCCACACCCAACTCTTCAGCTTGTTCTGCCATCCACCTACACACATTCCCCATGGAAACTATGTAATTACCGTGATTATTCATCAGAGGTGGCATAAGGAAGTTTGGCAACCTGATCTGTCCTGCCTCTCCAAGAATATAAAAGTTATCTTCTTTAACAGGAACATCTATTGGAGCACCTTTTTTGTTCCATTCCGGGATTAATTTATTCAATCCAGAAGGATCTAAAACCGCACCAGATAGGATATGAGCACCTACTTCTGATCCTTTTTCAAGTACGACAACTTCTAGGTTTGCATCAAGCTGCTTTAGTCGTATAGCAGCAGAGAGACCAGCAGGACCAGCTCCAACTATAACGACATCATACTCCATAGTTTCTCTAACCACTTCCGACACGCAAACCTCCTAGTACGCTTAAATCTTATTATTGAAGATAAGTACGCTTTCTCAATACTCAGCGTCAATCATTTCAAGCTAAAAATTAACCCCTTGCGGCATTATTTCCATAAAATATGACAATATATTGAATTCAACTCCACAAAGCCTTGCATTAAAACATTTAATTTGCTCATCATAAGGAAAGTAATGATAAATTAGTAACAAAGCCGGATGCGTTATGGAAAAAATCCCAATGACTAGAGAGGGAAATCTCGTACTCGAAGCAGAACTGAAAAATTTAAAGTCCGTAGAGCGCCCAAATATAATTCAAGCTATTTCTGAGGCGCGCGAGCATGGAGATTTATCTGAAAACGCTGAGTACCACTCAGCTCGTGAAAAGCATAGCTTTATAGAAGGTAGAGTAAAAGAAATTGAAGCAATAATATCTTTGGCCGATGTAATAGATCCAACGACCTTGACAGGCGCAATAAAATTTGGAGCAACAGTAACTGTAGTTGATGAGGATACTGATGAAGAAAAAACTTGGCAAATAGTTGGAGAGCATGAAGCAAAGATTGAAGCTGGGCTTCTAAATATTAAATCACCAATTGCAAGAGCTCTCATCGGAAAAGATGAAGGGGATAGTGTGGAAGTGAAAACTCCGGGTGGGGAAAAAGCTTACGAAATATTGAAAATTGAATATAAATAGCGATTATTCTTTAAAATGGATATGAGATAAACATAAATCTATTTATTTAGAAATTATTGTTCGACTCTTAACAAGATTTTTCCAATATGCTTACTACTTTCCATGAGTAGATGCGCAGAAGTAACATCCTCTAGTTCAAAGACACTATCTACAACAGGTTTCAGTCTGCCATTACCAAATAATGGCCAGATTTTTTTAGACAATTCTGAGGCTATTTGAGTTTTTGAAAAGTCAGATTGAGGCCGTAAGGTACTTCCAGTTAAAGTTAAGCGTCTTGTCATTATTTGTGCAAAGTTTAACTCAACTTTTGCTCCATGCAAAAATGCAATTTGTACTAATCTACCATCATCAACCAAAGCATTAATATTTTTTGCCATATAAGTGCCTCCAACCATGTCTAAGATTAGGTTCACTCCACCAATACTTTTTATAACATCTAGGAAATCTTCTTTATTATAATTGATTGCTCTTTTTGCACCAAGCTCTTCGCAAACTAAACATTTTTCGTCACTTCCAGCCGTAGCATAAACTTCACTTCCAAAAACATTTGCCAACTGAATAGCAGTAGTTCCTATTCCAGATGAACCACCATGAACCAAGAACTTTTCATGTGGCTTCAATTCTCCTCTTTGAAACACATTACTCCACACTGTAAAGAAAGTTTCAGGAAGTGCTGCTGCTAGCTTTAAGCTCATACCTTCTGGAATGGGTAAACAATGACTGGCCTGCGTCACAGCATATTCTGCATAGCCCCCTCCTGGTAAAAGTGCACACACGTCATCGCCAATTTTCCAGCTAGAAACATTTTGTCCAATTGCAAATATTTTACCCGAAGCTTCAAGCCCTGGAAGATCACTCGCTCCAGGAGGTGGTAGGTAAGATCCTGCTCTTTGTAGGACGTCTGGCCGATTAACGCCAGCATAAGAAATCTTGATTAAAACCTCATTCCTATTTGGTTTTGGAATGCTCCTTACCACCTGCCTAAGAACATCAGGACCACCGGGCTTCGCAATTTCAATTGCCCTCATCCCATTCATCATTAGGTATCCAAATAACCAGGTAAATTCGTATCGACATTCTTATCAGGTCGTTTAATTTTTTTCAAAAAATTTCTTGTTATACCATTAAAATTATTTGCTAATTTGTTTGTTTTAAGTTGTACTTTCGCTTTCTCAAACCTCATGACATCTTCAATTCGACGATCTAAAAAATGCCAAGTTTCTTCACTTCCTTCACTATTGTCACCGAGCCAATATAATACAGTGCTCCCATATACTGCGCTTAAGATTGTTCTCTTGGAATACCAGTTATAATCTTCAGAATTATCGCCAATTAATTCCCAAATTAGATCAGAAGTATCCCATATTAGACGGCTACCCTCGAACGCGTAGACAGGTAACGAAAACAAAACTACTCCTCTTCGCACCGCTTCTTTATCAGAAGCAAGTACAATTCTTAACTCAACTGCTTTTCTTATTTTTTCTCTTACTTTCAACTGCGAAATATCTTTTGCCTTGAATGCAGTTTCAAACTGCTCGTTACCCCACTTATGAAATGCTACTGCTAGATCTAAAGCCCCCCGTGGGCAGAACAGTCTAGCTTTTTCCTCAGAAATATCAGCCTCTTTGCATGCGGCAACAAATGTTGAATTTGACCAGCCATCAAATGCCACGTTCGGCAACGCTGCTAACATTAGCTCTAATATCTTAGGATCAATCGGTCTTCGCATTATTGAATCTTTCACTAGACAACTTTATTTATGATTGTTATATGACCATTTCCTGCACACAGATGCAAATTTAACATAGAAAGGTGGTGAAAACCACATGCAGGTTAGTGTTCGTGACAATAACGTGGATCAAGCTTTACGTGCGTTGAAAAAGAAACTTCAGCGTGAAGGTGTATTTAGAGAAATGAAGCTTAAGCAGCATTTTGAAAAACCTTCTGAAAAAAAGGCCCGCGAAAAAGCCGAAGCAATCCGTCGTGCTCGTAAATTAGCTCGTAAAAAAGCTCAGCGCGAAGGAATGATGTAAGTAAATTTTTATAACTATTTTAAAATGGCCCGCTTATTGTGGGCCTTTTTTATTTCAAAAATCTAATTTAGTAAATTTTCGGAACGTACAATTTATCTGGCAAAACCCTTCTTTCGTAGTCTGGATCAAAAATACGTTCAGGTAGGTTTACCGGTTCATGCTCAATTTCTTGATATGGAACCATGGATATAATATGTTCTATACAATTTAACCGTTCTCTTTTTTTGTCATCACCTTCAACAATATACCACGGGGCTTCAGGAATATTTGTTTTGGAAAACATCTCCTCTTTTGCCTTTGTGTAGTCTTCCCAACGTATTCTACTCTCCAAATCCATTTTAGATAGTTTCCATTGCTTCATTGGGTCATGTATTCTCATTAGGAACCTTATTTGTTGCTCTTCGTCAGAAATAGAAAACCAATACTTTAATACCATTATCCCAGACCGGACCAACATACGCTCAAACTCAGGAACATCATTAAAGAATTGCCCAACCTGTTCTGTATCAGCAAATTCCATAACCCTTTCTACGCCTGCGCGATTGTACCATGAACGATCAAATAGAACGATTTCACCCCCTGCTGGAAGATGGGGAACAAATCTCTGAAAATACCATTGCGATTTCTCTCTTTCTGTCGGAGCAGGAAGAGCTACAACCCTGGCAACTCTGGGGTCCATTCTTTGTGTAATGCGCTTAATAACACTCCCTTTTCCAGCTCCATCACGACCCTCACATATTATTACTAATTTCGATCCGGTTTCTTTTACCCAGTCTTGCAACTTGATCAACTCAACCTGAAGTCGTAATAAATTACGGTAATAAGTTGTTTTATCGAGCATATTAGGATGCTTATCACGATAAGCTTTTCGCATTTCTTCGGTTAAAGCAGGAGCATTGAACTCTTCTTCGAACATTTCGTCCAAAGTATCTTCCAATTCTGCCTCGATCCAACTTTTTGTTTTCTTTATCATCCGAAAATATACTTTCTAGAGCCCTTAAAAATTTCTGAGGATGTAATTCTTACGCTAAATTATTTAAAGGGTCACGGAGAAGTATAAATCTCGAAACTAAATGGGTAAAGCAGTTGTTTTAAAAACAGTACGTAAGGCAAATGACGATTGCATCTGTGCAACGCCGGGAAGTCTAGCCAAATACTGCCGGTGAATTCTAGCAAAGTCTTCCGTACTTTCTGCAACAACTTTTAAAACATAATCTGCAGTTCCAGCAGTAAGGTGACACTCTAAAACGTTTGGAATACGTGCAACCTCCTTCTCAAAAGCATCTAAAACTTCGTCAGCTTGAGCTGATAGCGTAATCTCGACAAAAACTGTTGTAGGTACGCCCATTTTTTTTGCATCAAGAAGTGCGACATATTCCTTTACAATTCCCTCGTCTTCTAATCTTTGTACGCGTCGATAGCATGCTGATTGAGACAGATTTATACTGTCTGCCAACTCTGCGTTAGAAATTCTTCCCTTCTCCTGCAAAGCTTTAAGAATTCGTTTATCAATTTCATCTAATTTCATGATTTAAGTATTCTTAGGAAATTAAGAAGCTAGCTAGCAACATAATAAATAAATTAAATTTTTCCGTCTAAAACATATTTTAAAATTTGAACAACTTGTTCTGGTTTTTCAACAACTGCTAAAGCTGCAGCATCAACTTCTTTGAGTGCATGTTGATGCTCACTACTATGAATAACAATCAACGATTTACCTAAAGCCGCAGCAAAACCAGCATCAAAAGCCGCATTCCATTGCTTATATTTCTCACCAAACCTGACTATCACAATATCTGCATTCATGAGACCTTTACGAGTACGGATCGCATTGAGTTTTGCTCCCTTATTATCATGCCAAAATTTGTCCGGTTCATTTCCCATTATCATTGCGCCACAATCATCACTTAATTCGTGATCAGTGACTGGCCCTTCAAAATTAATATCCAAATCTTTAGAACTAGATATAATTTCATCCCGCCAATGTGTATGGATTTCACCTGATAGATAAACACGCATTCTTTTCTCCTAGGTTCGCAAAACACCACCAGTAGCGTTTTTTACCTTTTCTATTATCTTTTTGCTTAAATCCTCAATTTCTGCATCCTTAAGAGTTTTCTCAGTAGGTTGAAGTCTTACCGTTAACGCAATAGATTTTTTCCCAGCGTCCAATTCTTTACCAACAAATTCATCAAAAACTCTTACATCTTGTATTAAGTGTTTATCTGCTCCTGTAGCAGCAATAACTAAATCCGATGCTCCTACTTTATTGTCCACAATAAATGCAAAGTCGCGCTCGACGGCCTGCAAATCAACTAAATCTAGAGCTAAGCGCGTTGCTTTCTTATTTCTTGGGACCGGTATAGAGTTAGGCCAAATTGTAAAAGCCACAGCTGGCCCTTTGACATCTATTTCCTTTAAAACTTTTGGATGTATTTCTCCAAAAACTGCAAGAACAGTCTTTGGGCCTAGGCAAATACAGCCGTGTCTCCCAGGATGCCACCAACTGTTCCCACCTCTTCGAATTTGCACCTTTTTAGGTGCACCTAGCGCGGTTAATGTAGCCTCGACATCAGCTTTTACATCAAAAATATCTATATTTCTTGTTTTACTATGTACATTTTTCTTAGCTGTTTGGCCAACTAGCAAACCAGAAATTTGAAAATCTTGATCACTTGGCTCTATCCCACCAAAAACTGGACCAGCCTCAAATAATGCAATATCATTGAACCCTCTCGCCTGATTTCTCGAGGCTGCTTTTAGCAGGCAGGGCAGAAGGTCGGGTCTCATATGGCTCATATCAGTTGAAATTGGATTTTGAAGTTGGGTAGCTTCAGAACCCCCTCCAAAAAGTTGCGCTGATTGGGCATCAATAAAGCTATATGAAACGCATTCATTATAACCGAGGGCTGCAATATTTCGTCTAGCTATTTGCTCACGTTTTTGAGATGTGTTCAGAACAGGCTTTGAAATACCCAAATCCTTTTTGGGTAATGGGACCCCTTTTAAATTTGCTAAGGACGCAACACGAGCAATTTCTTCTACAATATCTGCTTCACCCAAAACATCCGGCCGCCATGCAGGCACATGAGCTTGATCGCCCTTTAATATAAAACCCAAATCCGTCAAAATCTTTTTTTGTCGATCCTCTGGGATTTTCATACCCACGAGGGATTGAACTTTATTTGCATCAAATTTGTAATATCTTGAAGTATCAGGAATGTGTCCTGCCTTAACTAAATCTGAGGCTTCGCCACCACACAACCGAAGAATCATTTGAGTTGCAGCCTCAATACCTTCTGGCGTCCATGCTGGATCGATACCTCGCTCAAAACGATATCTGGCGTCAGAATTAATCTTTAACTCTCGGCCAGTGTAAGCTGTTCTAATAGGGTCAAAGTATGCTGCTTCTAAAAACACATTTTCAGTTATGTCCGTACAACCAGAGTGCAAACCGCCCATTATGCCACCAAGGCTTTCCACTCCCTCAGAGTCTGAGATTACAGTCATACCAGAACTAAGTTTATACTCTTTTTCGTCTAGTCCAATAAATTTTTCTCCACCAACTGCTTTGTGAATTCTAAGTTTATTTCCAACAATTTTATCTGCATCAAAGACATGAAGCGGGCGATTTTGGTCGTAAGTAAAATAATTAGTAATATCGACAAGCACAGATATTGGACGCAATCCTATCGCTTTCAAATAATCCTGAAGCCATTCTGGCGACTGAACGTTTTTAACTCCCTTAATAACCCGGCCGAAGAATACTGGCGTATTAACAAGGCAGTCTTTATCGATTTCTACTGAGATGGGGCACGGAAAATTCCCTTTAACTGGCTCAACCTCATTATTTATTAATTTGCCTAAACCACGAGCAGCTAGGTCTCTTGCTATCCCATGAACGCCAAGTGCGTCAGGTCTATTTGGGGTAATCGCAATCTCTATGGTGGTTTCAACTTTAGATGGTTTATTGAGTGCTAACCAGTCAATGAACTTTTCCCCAACCTTCCCTGAAGACAGTTCAATAATACCATCATGTTCGTCACTTAATTGCATTTCTCGCTCCGAACACATCATTCCAAAGCTTTCAATACCGCGAATTTTTCCAACACCTATTGTTGTTTCAATACCCGGGACAAATACACCAGGCCTTGCAACAACAACCAGAATTCCTTTTCGTGCATTTGGTGCACCACAGATTATTTGAAGCTCACCCTCATCCGTTTGTACCTGGCATACTCGCAGCTTATCTGCATTTGGATGCTGCTCAGCGCTTAGCACTTTACCAATTGTGAACTCTTTTAGCGACTCAACTGGATCTTCAACATTTTCAACCTCAAGTCCCAAGTCTGTTAATGCTGTGAGTATTTCATCCAAATTAGCAGACGTATCTAAATGTTTTTTCAACCAAGATAGTGTGAACTTCATAAAAATTTCCTCATATCAACACCATACAGTATAACTATCTAGAAAGACCTGCATGAAGGTTTGGTTGGTCAAGTGCTGTGAAGCCATAATGGCGAAGCCATCTCAGATCACTATCAAAAAAAGCTCGCAAATCAGGAATTCCATATTTCAGCATTGCTATTCTATCTATACCCATACCAAAAGCAAAACCTTGCCAAATATTAGGATCGATACTACCCGCCAGCAAAACTTTTGGATGCACCATCCCAGAACCCAGAATTTCAAGCCAATCATCACCTTCACCTACTTTAAGCTGACCGTTGTCCCATGAGCATCGAATATCAACTTCAGCAGAGGGTTCTGTAAATGGAAAATGGGACGCTCTAAATCGAAGCTCAACATCACTCACTTCAAAATATGTTTTGACAAATTCCTCTAAAACCCATTTCAAATTAGCCATAGACAGAGATTTGTCGATTGCTAACCCTTCGACCTGATGGAACATCGGCGTATGGGTCTGATCATAATCTGCTCTGTAAACCCCACCTGGACATATTACGCGAACAGGAGCACCAATATTTTCCATAGTTCTAATTTGCACTGGTGATGTATGGGTTCGCAAAACATCAGGGGCTCTATCATCATTTTCTGAGCGATACATATAAAATGTATCCATCTCAGCTCTTGCTGGATGATGGCTTGGAATATTTAACGCGTCAAAATTATACCAATCTGTTTCTATCCTGGGACCTTCTGCTACAGAAAAATCCATATTAGCAAAGATGCTTATTACCTCTTCAGTTACTTGAGATATTGGATGAATAGTACCGCTAGGCCTTTCGCGCGACGGTAAGGTAACGTCTAACCATTCGGATTCCAGCCTGTCATTGAGTGCTGAGTCTTCCAAGGCTTCTTTTTTTGCAGAAATAGCACTTATAATTTCGTTTTTCAGATCATTTAGTGCAGGACCAGCGACTTGCCTTTCCTGTGGAGACATTTGTCCCAATTCACGCATTTTGAGACTGACTTCACCTTTCTTACCAAGTGCTGCCAGCCTGACAGTTTCTAAAGCTGTTTCATCACCTGCAGTAGCTATCGCTCGAATATACTTATTTCGTAGATCTTCCATGCTTAATCTCCAATGCACTCTTTTTGTGCTAATGGAATAGAAAGACGGCTTCAAGTCACCATTCAGATTAACCTACAATCAGTTCAGCTTATCTTCGAATAGTTACCTTTACTTAACCAAATATCTATTCTTTAAGATAATGCTGATTTAGCTTGATCAACAATTGCACTAAATGCCGTTGGCTCATGTACTGCTAAATCAGCAAGAACTTTTCGATCAACTTCAATACCAGCTAGGCTAAGCCCGTTGATAAATCGACTGTAAGTTAATGTTTCATCATTAGCTCTAACGGCCGCATTTATTCTTTGGATCCACAAGCTACGAAAATTCCTTTTTCTGTTGTGGCGGTCACGGGTCGCATACTGGTTAGCTTTATCAACCGCTTGCGTAGCCACTTTGAAAGTATTTTTTCTCCGTCCATAATAACCTTTCGCTTGATCAGTTATTTTTTTGTGACGTTTGTGTGTTGTTACACCACTTGTTACTCTAGACATTTACTAAGCCCTCCCAACTATCGTGCATATGGCATCATGCTTTTGACGATTTTCTCATCAGCAGCACAAAGTGTGGTTGTTCCCCGCGCATTGCGGATGAACTTAGTAGTACGTTTAATCATCCCATGGCGCTTGCCAGCTTGGCCCGCTTTTACGCGCCCTGAAGCTGTTACTTTAAAACGCTTTTTACAACTAGACTTAGTTTTCATCTTAGGCATTTCCGTCTCCTCTTTTTTCAGGTTCGGTACCGATACGACTCGGCATGCCAAAGTGGCCGGAAGTATCACTAGAATTGCCATATAAACCTTTGTTTTAAAATTCGCAACCTGCTTTTTAGCTACTCAGGATCCATTGCGTAAATCATGCGTTCATTACATGGGGCAACTCTTAAAATATTAGTTGTACCAGTAATATTAAATGGAACGCCTGCTGTAATAACAACCTGTTCAGTCTCATTAGCGAGACCTTCTGCCAGTGCTGCCCGCACTGCGCTAACCACAGCTTCCTTAAACCGAGTTTTATTACCTGATAGTACACAATTTGTCCCCCACGTCAGAGCAAGCCGCCTGGCTGTCTCTATCTCAGAAGACAAAGCTATTATAGGTACTCGAGGACGCTCTCTAGCAGTTAACAATGCTGTTGTGCCAGTTTGTGTAAAACAACAAATAGCCTTTATGTCAGTTGTTTCAGCTATTTCCCGCGCAGCAGAAACAATTCCATCCGCTACTGAGTTTCTTTTAGCTCTTCGCGAGGCCTCCATTACTTCTGTGTAAGTTGGATCACTCTCGACTTCGATAGCAACGTTATTCATTGTTTCAACGGCTTGAATTGGAAATTGCCCAGCGGCTGACTCAGCTGAAAGCATTATAGCGTCTGAGCCCTCATAGATAGCCGTGGCAACATCAGACACCTCAGCGCGAGTAGGCATCGGGCTTTCAATCATACTTTCCAACATTTGAGTTGCCACAATTACTGGTTTTGCCGCAGCTCTACATTTGCGAACCAACCTTTTTTGGATTGGCGGAACATTTTGAACAGGTAATTCCACACCTAAGTCACCTCTTGCAACCATTACTCCATCAGAGACTTCCAAAATGTCATCAAAACTTTTAACCGCTGAAGGTTTTTCAATTTTTGACATTACGGACGCTCTACCTGCTATAAGTTTGCGCGCCTCTAATATATCTTCAGCTCTTTGAACAAACGATAGAGCCAACCAATCGATACCCAAGTCACATATAAAATCTAAATCAGCACGATCCTTTTCGGATAAAGCAGCCAGTGGCAAAATAACATCTGGGACATTAACACCTTTTCTATCAGAAATTTCACCACCATTTACAACCAAACAATCCGCAAAGTCTGGACCGCATTTTTCAACCATTAATTTTATTTTCCCATCATTTATTAATAAATGAGCCCCCTCATGCAGAGCTTGAAAAATTTCAGGATGCGGTAACTGAACCCGAGCTTTTGTTCCCACATCATCTTTCAAGTCTAGCCTAAACTTTCCATTTTCAGTTAGTTCCTCAACTCCATTTTCAAACGGACCAACTCTTAATTTAGGCCCTTGCAAATCTGCTAAAATTGCTATGGGGCTATCAAGCTCAGCTTCTATCTGACGTATTATTTTGTGTCTTTCGGCTATCTCTTCGTGGGTCCCATGGCTCATATTCAATCTAAAAACATCCGCCCCAGCTAGGTGCAGGGCTTTAATTGTTTCATAATCACTGGAAGAAGGACCTAAAGTGGCTACAATTTTGATATTACGCTGTCTTCTCATATTTTGACTTTCACCCCAGATAAAACTTCATAGTAATAAAATGTTAGCGATAACATTTCTAGCACTTATGATATAATCTGTGTATCATGGCAACTTAAGTAATTACCAGCATTCTAAAGTTTAATTTTTATGGATTACAAACCATTCCAAATTTTTAAAAACAAACCCAAAGTACCTTGGGTTATCATTTGCGATCATGCATCAAACCTTGTGCCCAAAAGTGTTGCAGAAGGAAATTTGGGCCTCAATACCATGGAGATGCAGAAACATATTGCATTTGATGTTGGCGCAAAGAGTTTAGCAATAGAATTAGGCAATATTTTGAACGCTCCAGTTGTGTGTTCAAATTTTTCACGCTTGGTCATTGACCCAAACCGTGGAGAGAAAGATCCAACTTTAGTGATGCAATTATATGATGGAACAATAATTCCAGCTAATAAGAATATTGCAAAACAAGAAATTTTGAGAAGATTAAATCTTTTTTATAGACCTTATCATAATGCGATAGATCAAATATTAGCCCCCATAGAAAATCCAATAATTGTTTCAATTCATTCCTTTACGCCGCAGTTGAAGGGAAAGAAAAAGAGACCATGGCATATTGGTTTATTAGCTGCCAATGACCGTCGGTTTCATAATGCCTTACTTGGCTGTTTTGCAAGTGAACCGAGGCTTTGTGTCGGTGATAACCAACCGTACATAGGAAAATTACCAGGTGACACAATAGATAAACATGCAATTGGAAAAGGAAGACTGAATACATTAGTTGAGGTTAGAAACGATTTAATTGCGAACAATGAAAATCAAAAAACCTGGGCCAAAATCATTGGAAAAAACTTAAATCAAGCAAAGGATCTTTTAGATGGATGAAGCATTGAAAATAAAACTTGAGGCATCTGCCTTCAGGGCATTACGAAAACATTTAATGGCGGAACGTACAGACGTACAAAACATAGATCTTATGAACTTAGCTGGATTTTGTCGTAATTGCTTATCTAGATGGTATCAAGAGGCAGCACTGGAAAATGGTTTAGAATTGACTAAAGACGAAGCCCGCGAAATTTTCTACGGAATGTCGATGGAAGAATGGAAAACAAACTATCAGACTGAGGCAAATAAAGACAAACAGGATAATTTTAAAAGTGCGTTTTCAGAAAATGTAAAACCAACAAATTAATCTGTGAACCTTCGATATTTATCTCTTCGATTATAATTACTTTGCTTTGATATTTTGTAATAGTGGTAAAACCTTCGACATATCTGGGCCCCGCTCCTTTCCAGTAAGAGCAAGTCGGAGAGGCATAAAAAGCTGCTTTCCCTTCCTACCAGTGAGTTGCTTCACTTCTTCGGTCCATTTCGACCAAGTGTATTCATCAAAAGGCATAGCTGGTATAATAGACATGGCTTTTTCAACAAATTCTTGGTCGTCCTCATCTATAATTGGCTCAGCGCCTTTTGAAAAAATATCCCACCAGACCGATAGATCATTTAAGGTATTAATGTTTTCGCGTGTAATATCCCAAAAAGACTGAGCTACATCATCCGGCACGCCCAAAGAGTCAAGATTTTGCTGAACATCTCTTAGGTTCAGATTTTGAAGATATCGATGCGTTAAGGGATAAAGGTCTTTTTCATCAAATTTAGTAGGAGCTGATCCAAAGATTGAAAGATCAAAGTCTTTGGCAATTTCATCCAGTGTTACACGAAGCTCAACTGGCTGGGAAGATCCCAAACGTGCCATCAAACTACATAGGGCGGCCGGTTCAATACCCGCTTCTCGCAAATCTCTTAGGGCTAAGGTGCCTAACCTTTTTGATAAGGCCTCTCCACCCGGACCAGTTAGAAGAGAATGGTGAGCAAAGTTGGGAACATCACCACCAAGAGCTTTAATCATCTGGATTTGTGTTGCAGTATTTGTAACATGATCTGACCCACGCACTACGTGAGTTATTCCCATTTCTATATCATCAACCACAGATGCCAGGGTATACAGATATTGACCGTCCGCTCTTATTAAAACAGGATCTGAAACTGATGCTGCATCAATAGAGAGGTCTTTCAGAACTCCATCTTCCCACTCAATACGAGTTTGCTCAAGCTTGAACCTCCAGTGGCCATCACCGTGATTATTTCTGAGGTTTGATTTTTCTTCATCTGATAAAGCCAATGCTGCCCGGTCATAAACAGGCGGTTTACCCATATTCAGTTGTTTTTTACGTTTTAAATCAAGTTCTGAGGGGGTCTCAAAACATTCATAGAGCAAATCAATAGAACGCAACTTATCGGATGCAGAATTATATAAGTCTAATCTAGATGATTGATATTCAACTCGATCCCATTCGAGACCTAACCACTCTAAATCTGTCTTGATAGCGTCTACATATTCCTGCTTAGACCTCTCCTGGTCAGTGTCATCAATTCTTAGAATGAAACTACCTGCGCTTTTCTTAGCAAGAAGGAAGTTCATAAGGGCAGCTCTGACATTTCCGATATGCAAGAAACCTGTCGGTGAAGGAGCAAAACGCGTAATTACCATAAATAATCTCCTGACTATGTTGCTTTTCATAAGTTTCAGAATTTGTCCAGCACTCAAAAGATGGAGGGTTTCAAGAAATACCATTTATAGCTAGCTGCATTAAAAATAAAAAGTTATAAACGTAAAAAACTATTCTAGAGTTAAATATTATAATCAAATTTAGCTAATTTGGATCACGTTAGTCTTTTATTATTATTGGTATGAAAAATAAAAATAAATCAATTGTAGTTGTAGGAGCTGGTATCGTGGGAGTATCAACGGCTCTTTGGCTTCAGAAACAAGGGGAAGAAGTTATTTTAATTGATAGCTCACAACCAGGTACCGGAGCCAGTTTTGGTAATGCGGGTCTTCTGGCCCAGTGGGCAATGGTACCTGTGAACGTGCCAGAATTGTGGAAATCAGCACCAAAATATTTACTGAGCAAATCCTCACCTGTTTTTATGAGGTGGAGCTATTTTCCCAAATTAATCCCTTGGTTAGCTAAATTCATGGCAAACGCTACAGAAAACCGTTCGAATGAAATTATCAAAAACCTGACACCACTTGTTCAAGACGCTGTTGACCAGCACCAAAATTTAGTCAAAGGCACTCAAGCAGCAAAATGGTTGCGCGACAGTAAATTTAGTTACGTATATCGAACGCATGAGGCTTTTAAAGCCGACTCCTTTGGATGGAAAATCAAGTCAAATCTGGGATTCATTCCAAATCTAGTTTTAGGTGATGATGTCCGCGAAGAAGAACCAATTCTTTCGCCCGACATCAGATGTATGGCTGTCTTGGAAGGCCAGGGGCATATTACTAACCCGCTGGGATATGTTACGGAATTATTTAAAGTGTTCCAAAAAAATGGTGGGAAATTTATCAATAAGGCCGTTAAAAATTTCAACATAATACATGATCAAATTCATTCTGTTCAGTTGGAAGGTGAGGAGATACTTTGCCAAAAGGCAGTCGTGACTTCTGGTATCTGGTCTAAAAGTTTAATCAAGAACTTAAAAATAAATGTGCCTTTAGAAACGGAAAGAGGCTATCACGTTATTTACGAAAAGCCTTCTGTGGAGCCACGCAACCCAATGATGATCACTGAGGGAAAGTTTGGCGTTACCCCGATGACCACTGGCCTTAGGTGCGCTGGCACAGTTGAATTAGGTGGTTTAAACGCATCTGCTTCGAAAAAACCGATAGATTTTATTAAAAAAATAAGCCTAAAGACTTTCCCTGAGTTGAAGTTCGAAAAGACATCAGAATGGATGGGATTTAGACCAACGTTACCTGATAGTTTACCTATGATTGGAGAGATCCAAAACACTGGTATTTTCACTGGTTTTGGTCACCAACATATTGGGATGACATCAGGGCCGAAAACAGGTTTTATTTTATCGCAGTTAGTAACTGATAAGAAACCAAACTTAGATATAAGTGGATTCAGCCCTGAACGCTTCAATTAACAAATTTTCAATAATCAAAAAAACTAATCGTACTTGCGTAGATCCTCAACAACCACTCCATCTCTTGGCAGAGATCCAGGACTTACCAACTCCACATTACCCTTAAGTTTTAAAGTGGATATAATGGATGAATTGAATGCTTCTGTATCATTATTTTCTGTTTCAATTTTGACAGTCATAACATCCATTTCACCCTCCCGCGTAGCCACAATACGAGCTCTTTGAATATCTTTATGACTTGATACCAAATCAGCAACTTGTTCAGGACGCACAAATAAACCCTTAATTTTTGTTGTCTGGTCTGCTCTTCTCATCCATCCTTTAATTCTGACATTGGTTCTACCGCAAGAAGACACACCAGGCATCAAAGCACTTAAATCACCCGTCGCAAAACGAATTAATGGGTAATCAGCATTAAGGGATGTTACCACCACTTCACCGACTTCACCTAATGGTACGGGATCCCCTGTACCAGGGGTAACTATTTCAAGCACAACACCTTCATCTACGATCATGCCATCAAGCGCCTCACTCTCATAAGCTACATTTCCCAGATCAGCTGTAGCATAATTTTGTCTGCAAACGATGCCCCTATCAGAATATTCTTGTCTCAAGGACGGAAATAATGCGCCGCCTCCCACAGCGGCCCGATTAAAAGAAAGAGTTTCACCAATTTCATCAGCTTTATCTAGTATGATTTTCAAATAATCAGGGGTGCCTGTATAAACGTTTGAACCAATATCAACTGCCGCCCTTACCTGTAGTTCAGTTTGGCCAACACCAGCTGGCACTACTGCTGCACCTACAGCTCGAGCGCCATTTTCAAAAATCATGCCGGCAGGAGTGAGATGGTAACTAAAGCAGTTGTGTACAATATCACCCTTTCCAATATCGAGGGCATGCAAGAACCGACCAATGCGCCACCAATCGTGGCTAATACCGCCAGGCTCATAGATTGGTCCTGGTGACTGGAATACGTGAGCAAACTCGAATGACTTTTTACTAGAATAACCACCAAGTGCATTACCCCTAGTTTGCCTTTCAGATAGTTCTGATTTTCGTAACACCGGCAAGGACGGTAGATCGTCCAAAGAGTTAAAAATGGATGATTCAGCACTTCCCAAGGTATCTCTATAACTCTCAAGATTGGCGGCTAATTGGATAATTTCTTTTAGTAAAACAGAGCTTTCAGTTGATCTTTGATCACTACTACGTGTTTCTAAATCGTCAAAAAACACCATTTCTTGCTCTTTTCTTTAAACTAAAAATTATTTTATGAAAGCCAACGCTTTCGTCGACGATAGCTTCTAACATCACGGAAAGACTTTCGTCCTTCTTCCGACATGCCCAAGTAAAACTCTTTCACATCAGGGTTTTCACGCAGTTCTGCAGCCTCGCCATCCATCACAACGCGACCAGACTCCAAAATATAACCGTAGTGCGCATAACGTAAAGCAACGTTGGTATTCTGCTCAGCAAGCAAAAAGGTCACACCTTCATTCTCATTGATTGATTTTACTATTTCGAAAATTTGCTCAACAAGTTGTGGAGCTAGTCCCATGGAAGGCTCATCAAGAAGTATTGTTTCAGGCTTGCTCATTAATGCTCTACCAAGTGCACACATTTGTTGCTCACCACCAGATGTATACCCAGCTTGGCTTTTTCGTCGTTCTTTGAGACGCGGAAAATAATTGTAAACCATGTCTAGATCCGCTTCAATCGCGCCCTTTCCATCCGGCCTTGTATAGGCACCAGTCAACAAATTTTCTTCTACTGTTAAATGCTCAAAACAGTGTCGACCTTCCATCACCTGAACTACTCCTCGCTTGACCAAGTCTGCAGGCTCACTATGAGCTATATGATCTCCACGGTAAGTTATATGTCCTTTTGTCACTTCACCCCGTTCAGACTTTAGTAAATTCGAAATAGCTTTCAAAGTCGTCGTCTTACCGGCTCCATTTCCGCCAAGCAAAGCTATAATTCCGCCTTTGGGAACATTAAGAGAGACACCTTTTAAAACAAGTATGACGTGATTATAGATCACTTCTATATTGTTTACTTCTAACAAATTTTCGTGATCTGAGGTTTGGTCGAGCATAGAATATCTTTTCTGTTTGGGTTGTTGTAAATGGTCCCCGCAGGCCTGCGGGGACCAAATATTAACTAGTCACAATTTGGTGAAAGTTTGTTTTCAGCAGCGAAAGCACCGCTATCTTCATCAATTAGCGGCTGAATAACGCTCATGTCAGATGCTTGGAAATCACTCACAACATTCCATTTCCCTGCTCCAGCATCCCACTGTGCAACAGCAACCATGCCGTCACCACCATGGTTTTCACAGCTAACACTGAAACTTGGTCCAAAACCAGCAAGCCCAAGTGCTGCCATTTTTTCGTCTGTCATTTCTAACGCCTCAAAGCCTTTGATCATATCAGCCTGAGAAATATTAGATTTACCAGCAATAGCCTGAGCTGTTCTGGCTGCTTCCGACACTAACATAGCATTGTACATACCTCTGTTGTAGAGCACAGTACCAACCTGATCACCTGCCCCAGCTGCTTTCCCTGCGTCAACAACATACTTTTTCATATCATCAAAGATCGGAAAGTCGCTATTAACAGCATGGAATGCTAGCGCTTTATAGCCAGTTGCTTTTGCACCAGCAGGCAACACATCATTTTCAGAACCTGACCACCAAACACCAATGAAGTTCTCCATCGGATATCTGATATTTACGGCCTCTTGAATAGCAACTGGGTTCATAACGCCCCAACCCCACATCAAAACATAATCTGGCTTTTCACGTCTAATCTGTAGCCACTGAGATTTCTGTTCCTGGCCTGGATGATCTACAGGTAGAAGCGTTAACTCATACCCATGTTTCTTGGACAGCTCTTCTAGAGTACGGATTGGTTCTTTACCGTAAGCTGAGTTATGATACACGAGCGCGATTTTTTTACCTTTTATATCGCCACCGTTGATATCCAACAAATGCTTGATGCCAACTGATGCACCATCCCAATAGTTAGCAGGGAAGTTGAATACATTTCTAAAAATTTGACCATTTTTAGCTGAGGTACGGCCATAGCCCATGGTATGTAATGCTATTCCGTCAGCAGTAACTTTGGGAATAAGCTGGTAGGTAATACCAGTAGACAAAGGTGAGTACGACAGTACGCCCTCGCCTTTTGTTGCTTCATAGCACTCAACACCTTTTTCTGTATTATAGGCTGTTTCACACTCAATTACCTTGATGCTTTCGCCACCGATACCACCATCTCTTTCTTGCAACAGAGTAAAGTAGTCGAGGTAGCCGTCTGCGAATGGAATACCATTATTTCCGTAGGCACCCGTTCGGTAACTTAGCGCAGAAAATGTCAACTCTGCCATAACTGGCGTCGCTACCATAAATCCCGCAATCACAGCGGAAAGTAGTTTCTTTTTCATCGGTTTAATCCTCCCATTTTGGTTTCCGACGTACGTTTTTATCGAGCACAAACTCGATTTTCTTCTAGCCCTAATGAGGAAAGGGCCAAAGCCTCAGTTTTTCTTTCGCAATTCGCCATAGTTGAGCGATCCCGTGCGGCTCCATTATAAGAAACACTATAATTAACCCGCCCACAATCATAAATTCTAAGTGAGCTGCAATATCTGTTGGCCATCCCAAACCAGTAACGAGGACGTTTTTAAGAAGCACAGGTAGAAGCACTAGAAATGCAGCCCCGGCAAAGCTGCCGAAAATTGAGCCCAAACCCCCAATTATGATCATAAATAATACTAAAAATGATTTGTTTATACCAAATACTTCACCAACTTCGACCGCCCCTAGATACACTGAGAAAAAAAGAGCTCCTGAGACACCCACAAAAAAAGAGCTGATTGCAAAAGCACTCAGCTTTGCCGTTAATGGATTAACGCCGATAATCTCAGCAGCTATGTCCATATCCCGGATCGCCATCCATTTTCGACCCATCGCTCCCCTTGTTAAGTTGCGTGCAATAACAGCCGATAAGGCGACAAAGACCAAGCAAAACAGGTAAACTGCCCAAGGCTCTGTATTAGCTCCAGTGATCGGTACACCCAATAATGTTCTCTCGGGGGAATTTATTTGGCCAGAAGCTGAGTTATTATAAAACCACGGCACACGATTAAATAGCCAAACAAGAAAAAACTGCGCAGCTAACGTTGCAACCGCCAAATAAAATCCTTTTATTCTCAATGAGGGCAATCCAAACAAGACACCTACAAAGGCTGTTATACCCCCTGCGAGCAATATATGTACAACCATGCTCACCTCGGGAAAAGATGTCATTAATTTATATGTCGCGTAGGCCCCGACAGCCATAAAGCCTCCGGTACCCAGCGAAACTTGACCACAATAACCAGTGAGAATATTCAAACCAATTGCGGCTATCGAATAAATTAAAAACGGTAAGAAAATTGCATTTACCCAATAATCATTAAGGAAAAATGGGATAATCGCAAAAGCAATTAGAAGCACCGCGTAGTACCTGTAACGATCAAACCTTATGGGAAAGGTCTGGCTATCTTCTCGGTATGTTTTGCTGAAATCTCCAGCTTCACGATAAAACATGATCTAAACCCTCTCGATAATTTTTTCGCCAAACAAACCTTGAGGACGAAAAACCAAGACTAATAAAGCAAGCACGTAAGCAAACCAGTTTTCAGTTGCACCACCTATTAATGGACCAACAGTGAATTCGAATAGTTTCTCACCCACGCCAATTATAAGACCTCCAACAATCGCACCAGGAATGGAGGTAAATCCTCCAAGCATCAGAACGGGGAGTGCCTTCAAAGCGATTAATGATAAAGAAAACTGTACACCTGACTTAGTGCCCCACATGATACCAGCTACCAGCGCTACAAAACCAGCAACTGACCACACCATAATCCAGATAAAATTCAAAGACACGCCTACGGACAATGCTGCCTGGTGGTCATCGGCAACTGCTCGCATCGCCCGCCCTTCTTTTGTATACTGTGAAAAAATAACCAGTCCACCAACCAATATGGCCGCTATGATTGTCGCAAAAATGTCTAAGTTATCTATAAAAAACCCGTAATCAAAAATATTGTAGGTCGTTTCATCAATCCACAAATTGATACCCTGTGGCAAACCAACATCGAGCTTTTTAATTTCGGAGCCCCACATCATATCGCCGAACCCCTCCATAAAGTAAGCCAAACCAATAGTTGCCATAAATAAAATAATCGGCTCTTGTCCAACCAAATGCTTAAAAATTATCCGCTGAACCAACCAAGCTAGAACCACCATAATAACAACAGTTGATACAATCCCTATCAAGGCAGGTAGATGCCAGCCAAAGTGATGTACTTTAGTACCTAGAACAGCATTGATTAGATGAGAAAAGGGTACCTGACCTTCCATCACGCCTACGAGCGTCATAGCTGCGAATAGGGCCATAACACCCTGTGCATAATTGAAAATACCGGATGCTTTGTAGATCAAAACAAAGCCCAAGGCTACCAAGGCATATAAGACCCCAGCCATCAAGCCATTAAGAAAAACTTCCATGGCGTATACTAATTGGTCAGGCATTATTTATTCCCCATTATTGATTTTAAGGTCACGGACCATGATTTAATCATACAAGTTTTAGTCATGACTGACCCCCAAGTAAGCATCAATCACAGCTTGATTATTTCTCACTTCATCCGGAGTGCCATCCCCAATTTTTTTTCCATAATCCATCACGACAACTCTATCAGATAGATCCATAACGACGCCCATATCGTGTTCTATTAGCGCTATAGTTGTCCCAAACTCATCATTAACATCCAAATAAAACGGCTCATATCTTCCTTTTCTTCAACATTCATCCCAGCCATTGGTTCATCTAGAAGCAAAAGTTTGGGTTCTGAAGCAAGAGCACGAGCGAGCTCAACACGTTTTTTCAAGCCATAAGGTAGGCGAGAAACTGGTGTTTTTCTAATCGATTGAATTTCAAGAAAATCTATAACCCTCTCACAAATCTCACGGTTTTCAACTTCTTCTTGCTCAGCTTTGCCCCGCCAAATAGCCTGCGAAAGAATACCAGCCGTCATTTGAGTGAGGCGCCCTGTCATCACGTTGTCCAAAACACTCATACCCTCAAAGAGAGCAATATTTTGAAATGTCCGTGCAATTCCTTGCCTGGCAACTTCGAAAGGCTTGACCGGTGGCCGTTTTACACCTCGAAAAAATACTTCACCTTCTTGGGGAACATAAAACCCTGAAACAACATTGAGCATAGATGATTTGCCAGCACCATTAGGTCCTATTATTGCCCTAATTTCACCCTCCCGAATATCAAAGGTGATATCTTTTATCGCAGTTACGCCACCAAAACGAAGAGTTATGTTCTTCATCTCCATGACCACGCCACCAATCGTGCGGCCGTCGTCTGTTACGTATCCATCACTATTGTTCAAAATCCACCTCTCATTGTGCAGCTATATCTGCTAAATTATTTGTAGTTGCATCTTTGATTTGCAATGTGGCAGAAATTTTTCCTTTTCGGCCGTCTTCATAAGTAACTTCTGTTTCCGTGTAAATTGAGGATGAGCCATCGTACAAAGCATTAATCAAATCTTCGAACTTTTCGGCTATTATTTTACGCCTTACTTTCCTCGTGCGTGTTAATTCCCCATCGTCAGCATCTAATTCCTTATGCAGCACTAAAAAACGATGTACTTGACACCCGGCTAACATTTTATCTTTTGCAACAGATGCGTTGACCTCTTCAACATGAGATTGGATCGTCTCAAGCACCTTAGGATGTCCAGCTAATTCTTGATAACTGGAATAAGCTATATTGTTGCGCTCAGCCCAATTTCCGACAGCCGACAGGTCAATGTTTATAAAAGCCACACAACGGTCTTTACCGGCTCCAAAAACAACAGACTCAAGAATGTTTGGATAAAACTTTAATTTATTTTCAACATATTTGGGGGCAAACATCGAACCATCAGACATTTTAGATACATCCTTGGCCCGATCAATGATACGCAAGTGCCCGGTATCTTCTTCAAAAAAGCCAGCATCACCCGTCGCAACCCAGCCCTCTGGATCCTTAGTTTCTGCGGTACTTTCAGGATTTTTGTAGTATTCAACAAACGTTCCAGGGCTCTTATAATAAACTTCACCGTTATCGCTTATTCGAACTTCGACCCCAGGAGTTGGGACCCCAACTGTATCTCCGCGCACTTCTCCGTCTGGCTGCTGCGTTATATAGACTGAAGCTTCAGTCTGCCCGTAAAGTTGCTTCAGATTTATCCCCAAAGAACGATAGAATTCAAATATTTCTGGTCCAATTGCCTCACCAGCGGTGTAGCCAACACGTACTTTGGAAAGTCCCAGCGTGTTTTTTAATGGCCCATATACAGCCAAGTCACCTAAAAAGTATTTTATCCGGCTACCAAATCCAACCGACTTTCCATCGAGAATATTGCCCCCCACATGGCGTGCGTGCTCCATGAAGTAGTCAAACAACCATTTTTTAAAACGACCAGAATCCTCCATGCGTATCATTACGTCGGTAAGCTGCATTTCAAAAACCCGAGGCGGCGCAAAATAGTAGGTTGGGCCTATTTCTCTTAAGTCCGTAGATAAAGTATCAGCGCTTTCTGGGCAATTTACACAAAAGCCACTCCACATGGCTTGACCAACGGAGAAAATAAAGTCGCCTATCCACGCCATTGGTAGATAAGCCACAATTTCATCGGTCTTCTTAAGGTCGTCAAACTCGCAGGTAGTTTTGGCAGTCTCAATAATATTTGCATTAGACAAAACAACACCCTTTGGCCGTCCTGTTGTACCAGAGGTATAAAGCATGACGCATGTAGAGTCGTAAGTAAGTGCGTTTTCTCTATCCTTTAGGGTTGATTTGGAATTCTGGCCACTGTTTTTTCCATTCTCCATGACCGACGCAAAGGAATGCAATTTAGAATGATCATATTTTCGAAGTCCACGTCCATCTAAATATATCATTTGCTCAAAATCTGGCAGATTTGACTGGATCTCTAATACTTTGTCCACTTGCTCTTGATCACCAGCGACCACAAATTTGGCACCACAGTGAGCGAGAACATATTCCATCTCTTCAGCAACTGAATCTTGATATTGTGGGACCGGAGTAGCTCCAGCCATCTGTATAGCGACCATGGAGATATAAAGATCTGGACGATTGCGTCCTAATATTGCCACAAAATCACCCGGCTGAATTCCTAATTCAATCAAGCCAAGCGCAAGGCTTTCAGCTTCATTAAGAGCTTTGGACCAAGACCAAGTTTGCCAAATTCCAAACTCTTTTTCCCTGAAAGCAGCTGAACTTCCAAAATTCACCGCATTCCGTCGCAATAAGGCGGGCAATGATACCATATTAGTGGCATCCATATCAGATTGTGCCAATGCAGTTCCCTCCCAGTAACTGTTAGAAAAAGTAAATGTTTTAAAAAAAATTCAACCCATTAATTTTTCAAGAGCATAGCGGTGGTGTTTAACTTAAATTAAAAAAATATCCAAGTTTAAAAAAATCAATGGAAACAGATTACTAAGTTCAAAGATAATAACTAGAAAAGGGTATGTACTTAACTTTATCCCCAAAACTAACAGATATTTTGTTATCAGGTAATTCTACAAAGCCTGTTGCCCAAGCTAAACCACTCGTTAACCCAGACCCCTCTGATTTAAAAATTTCCACCTGATTCTTGAAAACCCTAGCCCTTAAAAATTCTCGACGCCCTGCTTTTTTTGTTTTTTCAAATGCAGCTGGCATGTAATAAGCTTGAGGATCGACCCAGTTCCCTCCAGACAACTTGGATAACGACGGCCAAACAAAAATGAGTGCACAGGTGGCGGCCGCTACTGGGTTTCCCGGAAGTCCAAATATTGGCGTATTATGCCAAAAGCCCATCATCATGGGTCTTCCTGGTTTAATAGCCACTCTCCATTCAGTAATTTTTCCTTCATTGTTTAATAGTGAGGATAAATGATCCTCATCTCCAGCCGAAGCACCACCCGATGTAACTAATACATCAAAATTTTTCGATGCTTTATTCAAATTATCGCGAAGAACGTCTAAGTTATCAGGAATTTTTCCAAGTCCGGAAACTTCATAACCCCAATGTTTTAATAAACTGGTCAGCATTGGGGAATTCACATCAAAAACTGAGCCAAACCTCAACGGCTCTTCAAAATCAATTAATTCATCTCCAGTAGAAAAGACCCCAATTCTAAGCTTTCTGTAAACCTCAGCTTTTTTAACTCCTGATGAGATAAACGAAGCGGCCATAAATGCCGTTACATGATCACGCTTAAAGGCAATTACCTGTCCCTGCTTTATGTCTTCTCCGGCTTTTCTGGTATTCGCTCCGGGCTGCAGAGAGTTTTCAAAGTAGATTTTATCACCCTCAACTCTTACATCTTCCTGCAAAACAACTGTATCAGTACCAGCCGGCAGAATAGCACCCGTAAAAATTCGTACAGCTCGACATTTTTCTACAGTCTGAGAAAATGGGTGACCTGCAGCTGACCTACCCTTTGTTAATTCTAAATATTGTCCAATAGCATCAGCAAACCTAAAGGCATAACCGTCAACTGCTGAATTTGAGAAAGGTGGAGAGTCGGAAACTGCTTTTAAATCACTGGCTAAGTTCCGTCCTACAGACAAATCAATCGGTAGGACTTCTGTCTCAACAATGGGCGTTAGACTATTCCCCAAATGCAACAAAGCATTATCCAAAGGTGTCCAATCCACTCCCTGTGGTAACGCAAAACAATCATTTTTTAATTTGTTCTTTGGGCTCATATTTTCAGCTTGTCAAAGCTTAAGCCAACAATCCAGCCCTCTTCCAAAATTTGCTCCTTAAATTTATAGGGTAGGATAGGCAGCAATCTCCCTTCTCTATTTAAATTAAGTAAATTTTCAACTGTTCTATAGGTTTGATAAGCATCTGTAATATCATGGCAAATTGCTTTAGCGTTAGATTTTATTTCAATATCTAGTGGAAACTTAAAAAGGCTTGGGTAAACTTCACCCAAAACTATTTGAGCAGAATTAAAGTCCTGGTCAAAAGGCCAAATACATAAGTTTCTATTAAATTTTTTTCTCAATTCTTGAAGGTGCGGTATACCCATTAGGCTCTGTGAACCCACAGCGCCTGTTGTAAACAACTTCCAAACACTATGAGCTGACTTTGCATATTTTTCACAGAGCCTAAACTCACTTAATCCATGTCCTGACCGCTCAGTACCTTTATGCGGCAACCCATCCAGGTGTAAATTTTGTGGGCAACCCCAAAAAGGGCCTATTCCATTAAACTTTGAGTTTAATATCTGTGCCACTTCAAATCTATTATTGGAATTATCGCAACCATCAGAGATCTCCCGTTTTAAAAGTTCCCAGATAGAGAACGGATCTGGAGAAAAGGTAACACTCTTAGAAAAGCCTGCCGGGTACCCAAACGAGAAATCAAACCCAATAAAAATTCGTTCTTGGTAGGCTAAGGAATTTTTAATGAGTTTTTCAACAAAATTTAAAGCTTTTTGCCGAGTTCGAAAGTATTCCGTATTTTGAATTTCCAAGTTAGTCGAATGGCAAATATAAATTGCGTCCTTCGTGGGTGTCTTTGGAGAAGGAGTAGAGCGGGCAGACCAATCTACCACGACAATACGATCAAAGCTCAAGATGAATTCCTATAAAATTAGCAATACCAATTGTGTCATTAAGATCTAAACAAGTTTTGTCGATGGTTAATTCTACATCGGTTGCCACGGCCAAAATAGTTGGGTCGTTTTCTGCAATTAAGCTTTGACCGCGGGTTTGCCTAACGACTTCTATCTTAGGATGCTTATCCTCTTTAAATCCTTCGATTAACACTAAATCAACTTTTGATAATTTCTTGATAAGATCTGTAAGGCTAGGTTTCAAATCAGGAGTATTCTCATGCATTAGAACCCAACGCTTTTCTGATGCGACGAGAACTTCTTGGGCACCAGCCTGCCTATGCCTGAAACTATCTTTACCAGGCTGGTCAACATCAAAACCATGGTGAGCATTCTTAATTGTAGCAACAATCACATTCCGGCTTTTGAACTCGGCAACAAGGCGTTCCATTAGATGGGTTTTCCCCGAGTTTTTCCACCCTATGACTCCAAAGACTTTCAAAATGCCTTAATCCTTCTCTGAGCTTCCTCTAAGTCACTTTGAGTGTTGATATTGAAGAATGGATCATATTCAACTGAAGGAAACAAAACTGTCCTAGCGGAATGTTTATCAGCCCATAAGACTATTTTACGTAGACCAGATTGAATATTTTTTTCCAAATCATCAGCCAATGAGACTGACCAAGACCCAAAAGTTGGGTGTCTTACTAATTTATTGTTTTGCTCTGTCGCAGCAATAGAAATTAACGCTTGTTCCTTTATATCCGTATTCGATAATTTACTTACTAAATCCATCGGAAAAAATGGGGTGTCAGAGGCAACAGTTAAAATTGAGGTAAAACCGTTTTTTTTGGCAAACCGCATCCCCGATAGGATTCCAGCTAATGGACCGACATATCCTTTGATTGTATCGGGAATAACATCAATTTCTAAGTCTGAGAACCTGGTAAGATCTCCATTTGCGTTCAGAACGATCTTATCTAACTGGAAACTTAAACATTTATTTATAATTTCTAGAATAGAAGCTTCGCCAATTTTCAACCTTCCCTTGTCAATACCACCCATTCTTTGTGCCTGCCCACCCGCTAATATAACACCCAGAGCACTCATGTCATTTGAGGTCCAAATTTTTAGGTTCAACAACACTTTCGGAATTAGAAGTCTCAATATCCCACAGCAAACGTTCACTTCCAGATAAACATAAAAATCGTTCACCACGCAATCGACCGATCAAAGTCATACCCAAGTCGTTAGCCAACTCCACACCCCATGCTGTAAAACCTGAGCGCGACACCAGTATTGGAATCTCCATCAAAGCAGTTTTTATTACCATTTCAGAAGTAAGCCGACCAGTTGTATATAAAATTTTATCTCCACCGAAACGGTCATTTTCAAACATCCAACCCGCAACTTTATCTACTGCGTTATGGCGGCCCACATCTTCCATGTAAACCAAGGGAACATCTTCTTTACAAAGAACGGTTCCATGGATTGCTCCCGCCTCAAGATACAATGAAGGAATTAGATTTATTTTTTTAGAGAGGCCGTAAAGGTGTGATACTTTCATTTCTAAAAATGGTAATTTGATATCCTGTATCCCATCCATTATGTCACCATAGATGGTTCCAACTGCACACCCACTTGTTCTTACTTTACGAGATAATTTTTCCTCATAATC
>JAQWIK010000101.1 GCA_029248915.1 Paracoccaceae bacterium
GGAGGCCATAGACTCTTTAGACAGCTGGCCTGCAAAAGTAAAACTCATGCAATCTAATTGGATAGGCCAGTCTAAAGGCTTGGAGTTCGACTTTGAAATCAAAAACCCTCTAAAAAACCATTCAAAAATAAAAGTCTACACGACCAGACCTGACACCCTTATGGGAGCATCTTTCGTAGGTATATCTGCCGATCATCCTTTGGCAAAAGAACTAGCAGTACAAAGTGATGAAATTTCTGCTTTCAACAAAGAATGCAGACAAATGAGCACTTCCGAAGCAGATATGGAAAAAGCCGATAAAAACGGGATTGATACAGGAATACGCGTGAAGCACCCTCTTAATCCTAATTGGGAATTACCAGTTTGGATTGCTAACTTTATCTTAATGGATTACGGAACTGGCGCTATTTTTGCCTGCCCGGCGCACGATCAACGTGACCTAGATTTCGCACGGAAATATAATTTACCCGTAATAGATACTTTTTTAAGCTTGGACGATACTTCACCCGTTAAGGATGAAGCATTTGTTCCACCAAAGTCAGAAAAGGTTAAATGGTTAAACCACTTTGCCGATTTAGATATTGCTACAGGGCAGGAAGCAATTGATAAAACAATTGTGTATGCTGAAGAAAATAAATGGGGGAAAAGTGTCACAAACTTCAGGTTGCGAGACTGGGGGCTAAGCCGCCAGAGGTACTGGGGCTGCCCTATTCCGGTAGTACATTGTGAGATCTGTGGCGTCGTCCCAGAAAAAAAAGAAAACTTACCAATTTCTCTTCCAGATGATGTGACATTTGATGTTCCTGGAAATCCACTAGATCGTCACCCAACATGGAGAAAATGTGATTGCCCTGTTTGTGGTGGGGGAGCATTGCGCGAAACAGATACGATGGACACATTTGTGGATAGTTCTTGGTATTTTGTGCGTTTTACAGCACCTGAAGCCAAGTCACCAACTTCAAAAGAAGATGTCAGTTACTGGATGAATGTTGATCAATATATCGGTGGCGTTGAACACGCAATTTTGCACTTACTATATTCAAGGTTTTTTGCGCGTGCCATGCACATTACAGGGCATCTACCCAAAACGGCCAATGAACCGTTTAACGCGTTATTTACTCAAGGAATGGTTACCCATGCTATTTATAAAAGTGTTGGGGAAGATGGAAGAGATTTATTCCATTATCCAGAAGAAGTTGAGCTTCGCGAAGGCAAAGCCTATTTGAATAAAAATGGCAAAGAAGTTGAGATTATCCCATCGGCAAAAATGTCAAAATCGAAAAATAATGTAGTTGACCCTGTAAATATAGTGGATGCTTTTGGTGCCGATACAGCGCGTTGGTTTGTCTTGTCAGATAGCCCGCCTGAGCGTGACGTCGAGTGGACTGCCTCCGGCGCTGAGGCTGCAAGTAAACACCTATCAAGAGTTTATCGTATTATTGATGAAATTATCAAAAGCAAAGTATCTTCCAATGAGGGAAATGCAAATCTCTTAAAGGAAACCCACAGAACAATTCATGATGTTACCCAAGCAATTGAAAGTTTTGGGTTTAACGCCGCCATAGCAAGGCTTTACGCATTCACAAATATATTAGCAAAGTCACAGGCTGGAACTGCAGCTAAAATATCTGCAGCTAAAACACTCGCCCAGTTAATGTCACCTATGACACCCCACTTATCGGAAGAGCTTTGGGAAAGATTAGGAGAAAAAACATTGATTGCACGGCAACCTTGGCCAACTGTTGACGAAACCCTACTTACTGATGATACCATAACCATGCCAATTCAGATAAATGGGAAGCGAAGAGGGCAGATAGAAGTGCAAAAGGACTTAACACCGCCCGATATTGAAAAATTAGCACTTGCCGAAACAGCTGTGCAAAAAGCATTAAATGGTAATGAGCCTAAGAAAGTAATAATCGTGCCAGGTAGAATAATTAATGTTGTCATTTAAAAAAATAATTTGTGCATCATTATTTTTTATCTCTGCTTGTGGCTTTACCCCATTATACACCCACAACAACTCCTCCAATTTAATCGGACAAGTTAGCATTACAGGGCCTAACACAAAGAATGAATTTATCTTTTACTCAAAACTAATTGATCGTTTCGGTGACGTTGGTGACAAATATATTTTAGACTATGAAATATCCACTTCTAAAGAGGACAGAGCATTAAATTTTGATGGTACAGTGCATCGGATAGAAATTTTTGGGTCTGTTTCTTTCAAATTAAAAGATAGAAAAAATGATACTGAACTCTTATCAGATAAAGAGGAAATGTATCTAAGCTACTCGAACTCAGGATCTACAGCAGCAGTTTTAAATGCTGAAAGAACCACAAACAAACAGCTTGTAGTTTTGTTGGCTAATAAAGTGGCAGATCGAGTATCTCTAATTATCGTTGAAATGGGTTCATGAAACTTACAAGCCGAGAAGTTACTTCGTTCTTCAAATCACCGCCAAAGGGAGCAACAGGCGTTTTGATTTATGGAAACGACCCTATGCGCGTTTCTGATAAAAGACAGCAATTGATCACATCACTTTTGGGACCTAAAGCCGATGAAGAAATGAGATTAGCTCGAATTTCTCGCGAAAACTTGAAAAAAGAACCCGAGCAGGCAATTGACCTGTGCAAAGCACGGGGATTTTTTCCAGGTGCGCGAGCCCTGCTAATCGAAGAGGCCAACGAAACTGTCACTGATACAATAATAAAAGCCATTGATGCATGGAAAGAAGGTGATGCCACTGTTGTTGTCACCGCTGGCTCATTAAAACCATCATCAGGCTTACGAAAATTTTTTGAGCAGAAAAAAAATACATTTTCTGTACCAATATATGACAACCCCATAAATAAATTTGAGATTGAAAAAATAATTACAGAAACGGGCTTGAAAAACGTTACCCATGAAAGTTTAAGCCAGCTAGTAACAATCGCATCGGAATTACAGCCTGGAGATTTTAAGCAAAGTGTCGAGAAATTGGCGCTCTACAAGCTCAATGACGAAACGCCGGTTACATATCAAGATATAATAAATTGCACCCCGACCTCTAATGAAGCTGATATAGATGGAATTTTGAATGTCGTTTTGGACGGTAGCGAGTTTAAAGTAAGTCAAATAATGGGTCGACTAAGGTCACAAGGAATACAACCAGTAACCCTAATAATTGCAGCTACAAGACATTTTAAAGCTCTGTTTTCAATCATTTCAAATCCTGGTGGGGTTGGTGCGGGAGCTACAGCTCTTCGCCCTCCCGTTTATGGGCCACGCAAAGACGCTTTAGTAAAACAAGCCCAAAAATGGGGGGCCGTAAAAATCAAAACAGCAATCAAAATTTTAACTGATACCGATTTACATCTCCGGTCCTCTAATCAACAAGCACCACAGATTGCCTTGGTTGAGAGGCTCTTTATCAGGATAGCTATACTGTTAAAAAACTAGCTTATATAAAATTATTTATTAGCGTTTAAACCGATCTGCTCGCCCATCGCTACCATATCTGACAATAGTTTTGCGGCATCGTCTACAGGGCCAGGTTGATTTTGGAACTCTTCTTCAACTCTCTTATACATTGACTTGGCTTCTTCGAGTATCTCATCAAAAGCATCCTGCGAAAGTTCGTCTAATGGCAGTGCTCTCTCAGCCAAAACAGAAAGCCCTTCACCCATCTCCGCAAATCCCCCGGTCACGACATAATCTGTGTTTCCTGAGGGGGCCTCAACTTTCAGAATACCGGGACGAAGGTTCGTAATAACCGGTGCGTGGCCCGGCATAGCCGTTAGGTCACCATCAGCTCCAGGTATTTGTACCGCAGAAACTTCTAATGAAGCTAATCGACGCTCCGGACTTACTAAATCAAACTGCATTGTATTTGCCATTTAACTTTCCTCAGGCCGCTTCAGCTGCCATTTTTTCGGCTTTAGCAATAACTTCATCTATACCACCAACCATGTAAAAAGCACCTTCCGGAAGGTGATCATATTCGCCGGCCACAACAGCTTTGAAAGATGCGATGGTTTCTTCTAAGGGAACCTGTACACCGTCCGACCCTGTAAAAACTTTTGCAACGTCAAACGGCTGCGACAAGAAACGCTCTAATTTACGCGCACGTGTCACCGCAAGTTTATCATCTTCACTCAATTCATCCATTCCCAAGATTGCAATTATGTCCTGCAAAGATTTATACCGCTGTAAAACCTGCTGTACACTTGTTGCTACCGAGTAATGCTCTTCACCGATAATCATTGGATCTAGCAAACGTGATGTGGAACCAAGCGGGTCAACCGCAGGATAAATCCCTTTTTCAGAAATCGCTCGATCCAAAACTGTTGTCGCATCCAAATGAGCAAAAGAAGTGGCTGGCGCTGGATCAGTCAAATCATCCGCAGGCACGTATACCGCTTGAACTGATGTAATTGAGCCCGATTTCGTAGACGCAATTCGCTCTTGCATCGTGCCCATATCAGTTGCCAAAGTTGGCTGATAGCCCACAGCCGAAGGTATCCGACCCAACAACGCTGACACTTCTGAACCGGCTTGCGTGAAGCGGAAAATATTATCCACAAAAAACAAAACGTCTGAACCCGTATCATCGCGGAATTGCTCAGCCAACGTCAAGCCGGACAATGCGATACGCATCCGAGCTCCGGGAGGCTCATTCATCTGGCCATAAACCAGAGCAATTTTCGAATCTTCTAGTTTGTCTGGAACAATTACCCCAGACTCGATCATCTCATGGTAAAGATCGTTACCCTCACGCGTCCGCTCTCCGACACCGGCGAAAACAGACACTCCTGAGTGCACTTTTGCGATGTTGTTAATCAATTCCATGATTAACACAGTTTTACCAACACCAGCACCACCAAAAAGACCAATTTTTCCACCTTTTGTGTAAGGCGCCAGCAGATCAATCACTTTGATGCCAGTTACTAGAATTTCAGTTTCGGTTGACTGCTGATCAAACGCCGGCGCGTCGCCATGAATACCACGTTTCTCGGTTGATTTGACAGGACCTTTCTCGTCAACGGGATCGCCCGTCACGTTCAAGATTCTGCCAAGAGTAGCATTGCCTACTGGAACAGATATTGGACCGTCAGTGTCAACCACTTCTTGCCCTCTGACCAAACCTTCAGACGCATCCATTGCAATTGTTCGAACTGTATTTTCGCCCAAATGTTGAGCAACTTCCAAAACTAATTTTTTACCATTATTATCAGTATTCAAGGCATTTAAAATTTCTGGTAGATGATCTTCAAATTGCACATCAACTACAGCGCCTATCACTTGGGTGATTTTACCTTTAGCTTTAGCCATTTATCTCTCTCCGATTCTTAGAGCGCTTCAGCGCCTGAAATAATTTCAATTAATTCGTTGGTAATTACAGCCTGACGAGATCTATTAAACTCTATAGTCAGCTTGTCTATCATATCGCCTGCGTTACGTGTCGCGTTATCCATGGCAGACATCCGCGCACCCTGCTCAGATGCTCCATTTTCGAGCAGAGCTGAAAATATCTGAGTTGCAACACCGCGAGGAAGCAAGTCAGCGAGTATTGTCTCTTCATCCGGTTCATAATCATAAATTGTTGTATCTGACGTCGAAGATTGATCGTCAAAGGTTGCAGGAATTATTTGTTGAGTAGTTGGAATTTGGGTGACAACATTTACAAATTTCGAGTAAAATATGGTTGCCACATCATATTCGTTATCATCAAACCGGGCTAACAATGCCTTAGCAATGGACTGCGCGTTGGTGTATTTGATCGATTTAAACTCACTTAAGTCTACATGCTCCACAAAATACTGACCCAGGTCTCTTTTGATGGCGTCTCTGCCCTTCTTTCCAACGGTAATAATTTTTATCTGTTTACCGCTATCTTTCAGTTTAGCAGCATAATTCCGAGCTAGCTTCGCTATGCTTGAATTAAAGCCGCCACATAAACCACGCTCAGCCGTCATGACTACCAGCAAGTGAACATCCTGTTTGCCTGTTCCACGAAGAAGAAGCGGGGCACTCTCCGAGTTTCCCGCTGATGCCGCAAGTGATGCAAGCACGCTATTAAATCTCTCTGAATACGGTCTCGATGCCTCGGCAGCGTCTTGAGCCCGCCTTAGCTTAGCAGCTGCGACCATTTGCATAGCTTTAGTGATTTTCCGCGTGTTTTTAACGCTTTCAATCCTATTTTTTAAATCTTTAAGATTTGGCACTACAGCTTTTCCCTATGCAAAATCTGCTGAAAATTCATCCAAAACAAAACTTATTTTGTCAGCTGCCTCACCTTTGATCTTAGGATCATCTTTTGTGATGTAATCTAACAAATCAGAATGCTTACCTCTTAGACTAGTCAGCAACCCAGCTTCAAAACGTCCAACTTCTGAAACATCTATTTTATCTAGATATCCATTTGTGCCAGCATAAATGAGACAAACAATTTCTGCGTTGGTTAATGGAGAATACTGTGGTTGCTTCATAAGTTCAGTCAGTCTGGCTCCCCTATTCAGCAGCTGTTGTGTGGCCGCGTCCAAATCAGATCCAAACTGAGCAAAAGCTGCCATTTCTCTATATTGCGCCAAAGAAAGCTTTACTGGCCCCGCTACAGATTTCATAGAGTCTGTTTGAGCGGATGAGCCAACGCGGGAAACGGAAAGGCCAGTATTAACTGCTGGTCGTATACCCTGGTAAAAGAGCTCAGTTTCCAAAAATATTTGCCCATCAGTAATAGAAATTACGTTTGTTGGGATAAATGCGGAAACATCCCCGCCTTGTGTTTCAATAATTGGAAGCGCTGTAAGAGAACCATTTCCATGATCATCACTGAGTTTCGCTGATCTTTCCAATAATCTAGAGTGGAGATAGAAAACATCCCCAGGATACGCTTCACGACCAGGTGGTCGACGTAAAAGGAGTGACATCTGACGATATGCAACGGCCTGTTTTGACAAGTCGTCATATATTATTAGCGCATGTTGTCCATTATCTCTGAAGTACTCGGCCATCGATGTCGCTGCATAGGGAGCAAGAAATTGCATTGGGGCGGGGTCTGAAGCTGTGGCTGCAACAACAATCGAATATTCGATAGCTCCGCTGTCCTCTAACTTTTTAACCAGCTGAGCAACAGTAGATCTTTTTTGACCAATGGCCACATACACGCAGTACAATTTCTTACTTTTGTCATCTCCAGCAGCGTCATTATAAGACTTTTGGTTTAGTATCGTATCCAAAGCCACAGCAGTTTTTCCAGTTTGCCGGTCACCAATAATAAGCTCTCTTTGTCCCCTACCAATTGGGATCATTGCATCGACCGATTTCAGTCCCGTTGCCATAGGTTCGTGGACAGATTTACGAGGTATAATGCCTGGCGCTTTAACGTCAGCCACGCTTCTATCTTTAGTCTTGATAGGCCCTTTCCCATCAAGCGGGTTTCCCAAACCATCTACTACTCTTCCAAGGAGGCCAGGACCAACAGGAACGTCAACAATTGAATTTGTTCGTTTGACGACGTCACCTTCTTTAATGTCTCTGTCAGAACCAAATATCACCACACCAACATTGTCAGATTCCAAGTTAAGAGCCATGCCCTGTATTCCGCCAGGAAACTCAACCATTTCACCAGCCTGAACATTATCAAGGCCGTAAACCCGGGCGATCCCATCACCCACAGATAAAACTCGACCAACTTCCGCGACTTCGGCTTCTTGTCCGAAGTTTTTAATCTGATCTTTGAGAATTGAAGATATTTCAGATGCTTGGATACTCATTTATCCGACCTCTTTCATTGTATTTTGAAGTGAATTTAGTTTTGCTAGTATAGTTGTATCGATCATTCGAGACCCAACTTTTACAACCATTCCACCAATGAGATTTTCATCAACAGTGGAATTAATGTTTACGTCTTTATCAAAGTTTGCTTTTAGACTTTTGGCGAGCTTGTCTAACTGGCTTTTGGAGAGTGATGTTGCACTTACCACTTCGGCTGTAATTTCATTTTTACTGTCGGCAATTAAGTCATTTAATACAGACAAAAAGAATGGCACCACAAATAATCGTCGCTTTGCCGCCATAAGCGCCAGTGTATTTGTCATGATAGAACTTAAACCTAGCTTTCGAGCAATCTCAGTAATTGCGTTTTGCTGTTCAACGCGGGAATATATCGGCGAAGAAATCAGTCTATTCAAGTCCACACTTTTAACGATAAATTCTTTCAATAAACCAACATTTTGTTCCAATGTTAGTACATCGTCCTGTTCATTGGCCAAACCAAATAGTGCGGATGCGTAGCGTGTAGCTATACC
>JAQWIK010000102.1 GCA_029248915.1 Paracoccaceae bacterium
GGCAGGAGAGCTCAAAGGGAAAAGATACGCCATCTGGTCACTGGGAAATTGCTGGGTTGCCTGTTACCTGGGATTGGCATTATTTTAAAGATAAAACAAATTCGTTTCCAAGAGAAATTATAAGCGAGATTTGTCAAATAGCTCAGGTTGATGGCATTCTAGGAAATAAACATGCATCTGGTATCGATATAATTGAAGAATTTGGGCAATCCCACGTCGAAAGTGCTATGCCAATATGCTACACATCTGCTGATAGTGTTTTTCAGATAGCGGCGCATGAAACTGTCTTTGGTCTCGGTCGGCTCTACGAGTTATGTGAAAAACTAGCGCCGATAATTCATAATTTAAATGTTGGGCGGGTAATTGCTCGTCCGTTCGTTGGATCAAAGGATGAAGGCTGGAAAAGAACAAAAAATCGTAGAGATTATGCTATGTTACCGCCTAGTCCTGTTTTAATTGACTGGGTTAAGGCTTCTGGTGGAAAAACATATGCAATTGGAAAAATAGGAGATATTTTTTCGATGCGAAACATAGATAGTAGCGTGACTGGCACTGATTTAGATCTTATGCAACAGCTGCAAAAACATATCAAACTTGCAGAAGACGGGTCCTTAATATTTGCAAACTTTGTTGAATTTGATAGTTTATTTGGCCACCGTCGAGATCCAATTGGGTATGCCAAGGCGCTAGAACGTTTCGATAAGGGAATAGCAACTGTGATTGGAAACCTGTTAGAAGATGATTTGCTTATTATTACTGCAGATCATGGCAATGATCCAACTTGGTTTGGTACAGACCATACGAGGGAGCAAGTCCCGGTTCTTTTACAAGGTAAAACAAAATTTTTTCAATCTAAAATTGAGTTTAGTGTCGTTGCAAAGCTGGCTGCTCAGCACTTGGGGGTTGCAATTCCAAACCCTTAGCATCAGTTTAAATTAATGAATTTAGAAAGGTAAAATATGGTAAAACATCTTACGGTCGTTGATCATCCACTAGTACAACATAAACTTACGTTAATGAGGAAAAAGACTACTTCAACTGTAGAATTTAGACAGCTGCTAAGGGAGATTAGTCAATTTTTAGCTTACGAAATTACTAGAAATTTACCTATGACTACTAGAAGAATAGAAACTCCTATTGAGGAAATGGATGCGCCGACACTAGATGGAAAGAAGTTAGCATTAATTTCAATTTTACGTGCGGGAAATGGGCTTTTAGACGGCGTTTTAGAGTTAGTACCCTCAGCTAGAGTAGGTTTTGTGGGTTTGTATAGAGATGAAGAAACCCTGCAGCCCATTCAATATTATTACAAGGTTCCTCATGGATTAAAAAATCGTATGGTTATTGCTGTAGATCCCATGTTGGCAACGGGAAATTCATCTGCCGCAGCTATAGAGTTACTCAAAAAGTCTGGAGCAAAAAACATCAGGTTTCTTTGTTTATTGGCGGCCCCAGAAGGTATCAAACGAATGGAAGAGGCTCATCCTGATGTGCCGATTGTCACTGCAGCTGTCGATAGCCACTTAAATTCTAATGGTTATATTGTCCCTGGATTAGGTGATGCTGGGGATAGGATGTATGGCACGAAATAGTTAATACAATCCTTTCAAGAAATTATTAAACCCAATAAACAAGGTTAATTGTTACAAATATTTTGTAGGGATACCCAGTTAGCATCAGGTAAACTCGTTTCGACAGATGATTTTTTAATTTCGTCGGCTTCGATCAGTTCAAATGATCCTTCACCCGTTATATCAATAGCTTTTGCGAACGGTAAGAGACTTAATTTTGTGTCATGGAAAGCTTTTATTATTTTATTTGTTCGTATAGATTCTTGAGGCTTGGTTACTAGATAATCGGCGTAATCCATCAAAGTTTCGTCATTTATCAAGCCAGTTGTAAGGAGCCTGAAAGTACTTATCAAACTAATTGTTTGTATCAACTCTTCCATCGGATCATACGTTTGGGATCGGAGCTTTTCTATTACCAAAAAGCCTGCTAAAACATCTGGATCTTCAAAGTCTTCAACTAGATTTCTGTTTGCTAATAGTATGTTTCCAGGAAGATTTATAGTAGTTTTTATTCCATCTGGAACTATAAAAATCGAGGTGTTTTCTGTAAACAAACGTTCGCTCAGATGCTTAAGAGATGTTTTTGAAAAATCCGCTTCACATGCTGGACCCGTTACTCGCTTAAGATGTTCAAAAAGTTTATTACCTATCTCAATATGCTTAACTTCAGGTAGGATTTCCGCTGTATAATTTCTAACAGCCTGAGGCATCCAAAAAACTAAAGTTAAAAAGACAATTGAAAATATTCCTAAAAATATTCCTGTGCGTAGTCTACCAGGGTGCGGGCGCCGGCGGGCAATAACAGTACGTAACTTTTCGATGGCATCTATCATTTCTTTCTCTGCAAAATTTAATTCCAGACTTTCCTCCTGATCACCATCAGGATGATAAATAGCGGGAAAATTTCCTGGATTAGCTCTCTCGATTGCAGCAAGCGACCAATGGGCCAAAGGCTGTTCTTGCATATCGCTAATTAAAAGCGTTGTTTCGCCAATTGAGATTAAAACATCTTTTCGTTGTGAAGCATTATTATTACGCCAAAGGCCTAAAGCTTCAATCCTTTGGTATTTATCCAGTGCTGTCATGAAGAACTTTTATTTTGCCTCGCTGCACGCAAAAATATTTAGTTATTACCCGTTTACTCAAATGATTTTCGCAGTTCAAACTTCTGGATTTTACCGGTGCTTGTCTTAGGAAGTTCTTGGAAGATTATTTTCTTTGGAGTTTTAAATCCTGCGAGTTTTTCTCTAGAAAATTTTATAAGCTCTTCTTCTGTGGCACTTGCTCCATCTAATAGCTCTATAAAAGCACAGGGTACTTCACCCCATTTTTCATCGGGTTTTGCAACCACTGCGCAGAGTGAAACAGCTGGATGGGACATAAGACAACCTTCAACTTCCACAGAACTTACGTTTTCACCACCTGATATGATGATATCTTTGGCGCGATCTGCTATTTGGATGTAAGTATCGGGGTGTTGAACGGCAATGTCTCCTGAATGAAAATAACCGCCATCAAACGCTTCTATGGTTGCCTTCTCATTTTTGAAATAGCCCTTCATCACAGAATTGCCTCGTATCATTATTTCCCCTTGTGTTTTACCGTCTTTGGGAACCTCAGACATCGATTGGTCCATAACCGTGATATGCTCCATCATTGGAAAGGCGACACCTTGCCGAGCTTTAATAGCGGCACGCTGTTCGTCTTCCAAGTTCGCCCATTTTTCAGTTTCCCAATAACATTCAGTCACATGACCATAAGTTTCAGTTAGGCCATAAACTTGCGTTACGTTGAAGCCCAATTTTTCAATTTTTAATAGTGTTGCCGGAGCGGGTGGCGCACCGGCTGTAAAAACTTCTACCGTATGATTAAAACTGCGTCGCTCGGCTTCATTTGTATTCACTATCATGTTCAAAACAATTGGTGCACCTCCAAAATATTGAACTCCTTCATCAGCTATTGCGTCATATATCACTTTAGACGAAATATCTCGACAACATACTAGTGAACCTCCCAAAACTGGCATCATCCAAGTGTGGTTCCAGCCATTACAATGAAATAATGGTACAATGGTCATAAAAACTGGGTTCAAAGTCATTCTCCAGCTGACGACGGTCCCCATCGTCATCAAATATGCTCCTCTGTGATGATATACTACGCCTTTAGGCTTTCCTGTAGTGCCAGAAGTATAATTAAGTGCTAAGCTTTCCCATTCATCGCTGGGCATAATCCAGCAAAAATCTAATTCTCCGCTTTGTAAAAATTTTTCATATGTTTCATATCTTCCTGTTGCATGAAAGCCGGCCGCTTCATCAGGGACTTCAATTAAAGTTGGACGGGGTCCAGAAAGATTTTCTATAGCTTCTTCAATGACCGAGAGAAATTGTGAATCTGCAAAAACTACTTTGGCTCCACCATGTTCAAATATATACGAAATAGTACCAGTGTCTAAACGAGTATTTATGGTGTTTAAAACTGCTCCACAGGCTGGTATTCCAAAATGCGCTTCTGCTTGGGCGGGAATATTAGGTAAAACAGTTGCTACTACGTCACCAGGCTGTATTCCAATTTTGGTAAGTGCGCTGGCAAGTTGGGTGCAACGTTGGAAGTATTGCAAATAAGTTTTTCTATGAGAGCCATAAATTACTGCAGTTCTATCTGAAAAAACAGTGGCTGCTCGTCGTAAGTGCGATAATGGTGTCAATGGCACATAATTCGCTTCGTTTTTCTCAAGTCCCACTTCATCAGACATCCAGCCCATGAAATTCTCCATCTTCAAATTTTTTACACTTAAAACATAATATAAAATCAAATATAATGTGAAGTCCTTGAGTTATATTCAATAAAAATTTCACAGAAGAATTTATGGAAGTTCGTTAAACATTTCCAAAAGCCTAAAACGAACTTTGATCAAAATACTATGAATTTCATTATGTTGCGAACCGGCTATAAAATTCCTCTCCAGTTTTGCCCATTTCAATGAGTAGGGAAGGGGGCTTAAACCTATTCCCGTAAATGGAGCAAAGCTCCTCACATCTTTCGGTTGCGTAGGCAGTTCCCAAAATATCTAACCAGCTCAGTGGACCGCCTGACCATGGAGCAAAACCCCAACCTAAGATTGCTCCAACATCTCCTTCGCGTATATCCATTAAGACTCCCTCCTCGAGGGCTCTTACCGCTTCCAAAACTTGAACAAACATTAATCTGTGTTGCACATCTAAAAGGCTTGGTTGGTTTGTAGAATACGGGTATTTTTCCTTTAACCCTGACCAATAACCTGTTCTTTTGCCTTTATCATCATAGTCGAAAAAACCAGCTTTTGATTTGCGACCTAACCGACCGATTTTTTCCATCCAAAAGATGACCTCATCCACACAGTCGTCTGGATAGTTTTGACCCATTGCGGCTTTTGTTGCTCTGGCTATTTTGGCGCCTAAGTCAATTGAAGTCTCATCGACAAGTTGAATTGGTCCTACTGGGAAGCCAAGCATCTGTGCGGCATTATTAACCATAGATGGAGGTATGCCCTCGGACACCATCCTAATACCTTCATTAATGTAAGGAATAATGCACCTATTAGCATAAAAAAACCTTGCATCATTGACGACTATTGGTGTTTTCTTGATTTGTCTTACGAAATCCAATGCTTTTGCAACAGCGGTATCATTCGTTTGTTTTCCACGAATTATTTCTACTAAGCGCATTTTCTCGACAGGACTAAAAAAGTGTATACCAATGAACTGGTCTGGCCTGGATGATGCTTTGGCAAGATCATTTATTGGTAGCGTTGATGTATTTGACGCAAATATACATTCTGTGGAAATTGCACGTTCTACCTCTTTGGTTATGTCACTTTTAACCTTTGGATCTTCAAAAACTGCTTCAATAATAAGATCAGCCTCTGAAAGTGCATTTAAATTTGTGGTGGGTAAGATTTTTGATAATATACTTTCTTTTTGGTCTTGTGATGTTTTGCCTAACTTAATGCCCTTGTTTAGGTGGTTCGCTGCAAAGTTTTTCCCATTTTCTGCGGATTCCTGCGTTTGATCTATGAGAACAACGTCAATCCCTGCCTGAGCAGAAACTAGGGCAATTCCCGCTCCCATCATTCCTGCGCCAAGGACCCCTAGTTTTTTAACGGATTGATCGGTTATTGTCTTAGGTCTAACAGCTCCTTTCTCCAAAGCGGTCTTGTTCAGGAAAAGACTTCTTATCATGGCTGTAGAGGATGGATTCATTATAACATTAGTAAACCAGCGAGCTTCTACTTTTAACGCTAAATCAAAAGGTACAAGAGCTCCTTCATACACTGCACTCAATAATGCTTTTGCCGCTGGGAAGGCTCCTTGCGTTTTTCCATTGACCATTGCTGAGGCACCAACAAAAGTCATAAAGCCATTTGGGGTATAAGGTGTGCCACCTGGAATTTTATATCCTTTTTGGTCCCAGGGTTTAACTATATCGCTTTCTTTAGCTGCGAGGACCCAGTCACGAGCAGCCATCATTGGGTCGTCATTAACTTCGTCAATAATTCCTACTTTTTGGGCTTTCCCTGGTGTTACGGTTTTTCCCTCTAAAAGATATGTAGAGGCGGTCATTGCCCCAAGCTTTCTTACTAATCTAGTTGTTCCACCGGCTCCTGGGAAAAGACCTACAAGAATTTCTGGTAGCCCTATTTTTGATTTTGGGTTGTTTGCTGAAAATATCCTGTGGGTAGATAAAGGAATTTCCAAACCAATACCTAAGGCAGTGCCTGGTAATACAGAAACGATCGGTTTACCGCCTTTTTGCGTTTTTGGATCCATGCCTGCTAGCTCAATTTTTCTCAAAACAGAGTGCATTTTCATCACGCCATTAAAAACTCCTTCAGCTGGATTTTCTCCAGCACTTTCTTTGAGCTGAGCAAGAACATTCAGGTCCATTCCTGCTGCAAAATCTTTTTTACCGCTAGTCAATATGCAGGCAACTATATTCTTATCGTCTATAACTTGGTCAATTAATTTTTCTAGTGTTTCTAAGGCGTCAAAACTTAGCACATTCATTGATTTTTTTTCGCAATTCCATGTTATTGTGGCTATTGCTTGACTATCAATAACTATCGAGAAATCAGAATTCATTTTTTAAAACTTCCTTATACCCGCTCAATCACCGTTGCAGCGCCCATTCCAGACGCCACGCAAAGAGTTGCAAGGCCAAGCTCTTTATCAGTTCTTTCAAGTTCATCTAGCAATGTACCTAAAATCATCGTTCCGGTTGCACCCAAAGGGTGTCCCATGGCTATTGCACCACCATTAGGGTTTACGTTAGCACTATCGACATCAAACGCTTGTAAAAATAGAAGAGCCACTGAGGCAAAAGCCTCGTTTACTTCAAAAAGATCAATATCTTTTATGAGGAGGTTATTATCTTTTAGAACTTTCTCTGTAGCATTGATAGGGCCGGTCAACATAATTGTTGGATCTGTTCCTATTTTTGCAGTACCTTTAATTTTTGCTCGAGCTTTTAATCCCCATTTTTCCCCAAACTCTTTATTTCCAAGCAAAATAGCTGCTGAGCCGTCTACAATTCCTGAGCTGTTTCCTGCATGGTGAACATGGTTGATTTTTTCTAGATGAGGATATTTCATCATTGCCACTTTGTCGAAGCCAGGCATTAATTCCCCTTGCTCTTTAAATGCGGGTTTAAGCGCACCTAACGTTTGCATATCCGTAGTAGGTCTCATGTATTCATCTTTATCTAAAATCAGTAGGCCATTAATATCTCTTACGGGTACAATAGAACTTGAGAAGTAATTTTCGTTCCACGCTATTTTGGCGCGTTTTTGGCTTTCTACAGCATATTCATCAACTGAATCCCGGTCGAACCCGTGTTCAGTAGCAATTATGTCAGCGCCAATCCCTTGTGGAACAAAATAATTATCAAACGTGAATGATGGATCGACACCAACTGCACCCCCGTCGCTCATCATTGGGGTACGGCTCATACTTTCTACTCCACCTGAAATATAGCTATCGCCTGAACCTCCAGCTATTTGATTGGCCGCTAAGTTTACCGACTCCAAACCAGAGGCGCAAAACCGGTTTATAGAGAGTCCTGGAATGGATTCGTCCAGTTGGGAAGCTAGGACTGCAGTTCTGGCCAGACAAGCTCCCTGTTCGCCTACCTGGGTAACATTTCCCCAAATCACGTCTTCTATTGCATGACCTTCTAGGCCATTACGGGTTGCAATTGCATCTAAAGCGGTAACGGAAAGGCTTAGTGCACTTACTTCATGTAAAGCGCCATCTTTGCGGCCTTTGCCTCGTGGTGTCCGAATTGAATCATATATATAGACTTCTTTCATTTTTTTCTCTCAAGCTCGTTCTGATGGGTTTCCTGGCATCAAATCATAGGGATGCTGCCAGCCAGTTATTTTTGATATATTTTCAAGCCATCGGTCTATGTTTGGCCACTCACTGCGCTCAAAACCAAAGAACTCTGGGTAATAAAGATAAGAGCAGCAAGTCATGTCGGCGTGAGTTATACTATCACCGACTAGAAAGTTTTTATCAGTTAGAGCTCCTTCAAGTATGCTGTATGACCCTTTTAATCGAGCAAGATTAAAGTCGATTACAGGTTGGGGTCTTTTCTCCTGCGGGAGAAAGTTCATTAAAAATCTAGTATTACCCACAACAGAAGAAAATTTATGATTGTCCCATAGAACCCATCTTAGTATCTCAAGTTTTTCATTTTCATTTGTACCGCCATGTTTTCCTGTTTTACTGTGCAGGTAAGTTTGTATCACGCCAGATTGGGTTAACTTGGTATCGCCATCTACTAAGACAGGAACTTCGCCCATTTCATTTATTTGACTTCTATATTCGTCACTTCGTGCTTCACCATTGAAAAAATCCACAAATACAGGGGTCCAGTCTATTTTTGCAAACTGCAACGCAAGTGCAGCTTTATATGAATGGCCACTTTCTCCAAAACAATATAATTTCATAACATCTCCAGCTTAAAATCTTGCTTTACTAAATTTCCTTGAGATTAATTCTTTCATAACCTCATTCGTTCCTCCATAGATCCGCTGAACTCGTCCGTCAGTCCACATCTCTGCGATATCATATTCTTGCATATAACCGTAACCGCCGTGTAATTGTAGACATTCGTCTAGAACTTCCCCTTGCGTATCAGAAAGCCAGTATTTAGCCATGGCTGCTTTTTCCACTGTTAAATTTCCTAGCAAATGTTCTGCAATACAGTTATCCAAAAATGCACGTGCTACAACTGTCTTTGTTTGACATTCAGCTAGCTTAAACCGTGTGTTTTGGAATTGCATAATGGGTCCACCAAAGGCTTCTCTTTCATTGCAATATTCTATTGTTCTGGCAACAGCGCCTTCCATAGCGCCGACTGCGCCACACCCAATTATCAACCTTTCTTGAGGAAGTTGAGCCATCATCTGGTAAAAGCCTTGCCCTTCGTCGCCTCCTAAAATATTTTCTGGTGGTATCTCCACATTCTCAAAAAAAAGCTCAGAAGTGTCATTAGAGTGCATACCAACTTTCTCTAAATTCCTACCTCTAGAAAAACCCTCTGCGTTATCTGTTTCGACGACAACTAACGAAGTACCTTTAGACTTTTCAGATGGATTTGTTTTAGCTGCGACAATCACTAAATTAGCGTGTTGACCATTGGTAATGAATGTTTTCTGGCCATTTAATCTATAAGAATTACCTTCTTTTAGCGCACGGGTTTTTAACGATTGTACATCCGATCCCCCCGCTGGTTCGGTCATAGCCAAAGCCCCCACCAATTCGCCGCTTACCATCTTAGGCAGCCATCGTTTTTTTTGCTCCTCCGTTCCGTAAGCGAGAACATAATGAGCAACAATTCCAGAATGGATGCCATGTCCCCAACTAGCCAGGTTTGCACGACTTGCCGCCATTAAAATCACCGCTTCATGTCCAAAATCTCCACTAACGCCGCCATATTCTTCTGGAATTGAAGGACAAAGTAAGCCAAGTTCAGCTGCCTGCTGCCAAGTTGAGCGATCCATTTCACCTTGCTTTCGCCATCGTTCAAACTGAGGCCGCCATTCATCGGCGATAAACTTAGCTGTCATAGTTTCCAACATTTGATGTTCTTCGGTCATCCAGTTAGATAAACTCATCTAATTTTCCTTTAATTAAAATTCGCCTGGTTCTACAGCCATTACACATTCTGCTCCAGATATTATTCGGGCTAAATGAAGTGAAGTGGCAGGTAAATGCCTGCGCATATAGTATCTGCCGGTTTTTAGCTTTGTCTTATAAAACGCTGCGTCATCCTGATTGGCTGATAAACAATTTAGCGCTGACCTAGCCATACGAGCCCACATGTAACCAAGGCAAACGTAGCCGAAAAGGTGCATAAAATCATTTGATCCGGCTAATACATTCAAAGGGTTTTTTTGACCATTTTTTAGAAAGTATTCACCCGCAGATTGTAAATCAGAAACTCCTTTTGAAAGAGGTTTAAGAAAATCAAGTTGAAAATTTCCATCTTGGCTCTCATTTTCTTTAATAAATTTAGCAAGTAGTGCGAAAAATTCTAAAATATATTTCCCGTTATCTTGTGGCAGTTTTCTGCCAACTAAATCTAAAGCTTGGATGCCATTAGCGCCCTCATAAATCATAGCAATTCGTGCGTCGCGTACGTATTGGGACATACCCCATTCTTCTATATAGCCATGCCCTCCAAAAATTTGTTGTGCTTGGACAGTCATTTCAAAGCCCTTGTCTGTGAGAAAACCTTTAATAACTGGGGTAAGTAAGCTTATTAGGCCATTGGTAGAATTTCCATCTGAACGTGAAGTTTCATCAATTAACTGAGCACCCCAAAAGGTGAATGCACGGGCACCTTCAACAAAGCTTTTTTGGTCCATAAGGCTTCTTCTAATATCTGGATGAACAATTATTGGATCTGCGGAGCCCTTTTGGTCACTTTTCCCTAAAAAATTTTTGCCTTGAAGACGGTCTTGGGAATAGGCGATTGCATTTTGAAGAGCTACCTCTGCTTGTGAATAACCCTGCAAACCTACGCCTAACCTGGCTTCATTCATCATTGTGAACATAGCTCGCATTCCCTTGTGTTCATCACCGATTAAAAACCCTGAAGCACCATCGTAATTCATAACACAGGTAGAGTTTCCGTGAATGCCCATTTTATCTTCTATTTTTCCTACAGATAATTTATTTCGCTCTCCTAGGGATCCATCTTCTTCCACTAACACCTTAGGAACTATGAACATAGAAATACCTTTTATACCGTCAGGCCCACCTGGTATTTTGGCTAAGACCAAATGAATTATATTTTCCGATAAATCGTGATCTCCTGCTGATATAAATATTTTTTGGCCAGTAATTTTATAAGTACCATCTTCCAGAGGTTCAGCTTTAGTTCGCATCAATCCCAAGTCTGTTCCACACTGAGGTTCGGTTAAGTTCATTGTCCCTGTCCACTCGCAGGTAACAAGTTTTGGTAAATATTTTGATTTTTGTTGATCCGTACCGTGTGTGTGGATTGCAGAATAGGCGCCATGTGTAAGGCCATGATACATGCCAAAAGCCATATTAGAAGAAGCCATCATTTCTCCAATGGCAGTACCGAGAATGTAGGGCAATCCTTGTCCACCATATTCGGTATCACAATCAACAGTTGTCCAGCCATCTGCTCTAATTTTATCAAATGCTTCTTTGAAGCCTCTTGGGGTTCTGACTATGCCATTTTCTAGCAAGCAGCCTTGGGTATCTCCGACCTGGTTCAAAGGAAAAAGAATATCAGAACAGATCTTACCTGCTTCGTTAAGAATACTTGTAAGAAATTCATTATCTAAATCTTTATATCCTGGAATTTTCGAATTATGTACTTCTAAGACATCGTTGAAAATAAATTCCATGTCTCGGAGTGGTGCTTTATAAACTGACATATATTTATCCTCTTATATTCTTTTTTCTAAACCCATTGAGCTGATAAGCTCTTTACCCCAATGTATTTGTTGCTCTAGCTCTTTGATTGTCTCTTCTATTTCATCGCGCTGCTCTTCTAGATCGTTAAGTTTATTTTTTGCTAATTCGTAGGTGCGCAAAAGTTGGGTTTGTTGTTTGTCACCCATATCGTACATTTCCAACAGTTGACGGATGTCTTCGAGTGAAAACCCAAACCGCTTTCCTCTTAGAATAAGTTTTAATCTACCCCTGCATTTTTTTGTAAACAATCTTTTGTGACCCTGACGCGTGGGAAAAAGAAGTTCTTTAGACTCATAAAAACGCAAAGTTCTCGGAGTTACATTAAACTGGTCACACATTTCTCTAATATTCCAAAAATCTTGATGCAAAACAGCCTCCTAAAAGCAAATCAGGCCAATCATTACAAAATATTTTTGAATAAGTTAACGTTGACGTAAAGGAACTTTACGTCATTTTTTTGGATGTAAGGTTTTTGAGGTTATTTTCCTTAAATTTTCTAGTTCTTCAAGAGTTTCGGCCAATTGTATCTGTTGTTCTTTGAGTTCTTTCAATTTACGTTCGGCCATTTTAAGAAAGACTTCCATCTGGGCTTCAGTTCCGTCTTGATCATAAATTAATAACCATTGTCTTAATTCTTCAAGTTGGAAGCCAAAGTTTCGCCCGCGCAATATTAAGGTCATGCGGGCGCATTCTCGAGCTCCATAAAAACGCGAGCGACCCTGTCTTTCAGGAGATAATAGCTCGATATATTCATAATATCTAAGAGTTCTAGGTGTGACTTCAAACTTTGAGCACATTTCTTTGAACGTAAGTCTAACATCGCTCATATATACCGTGCCTTTGCTTATAAATCGTTATATCTTTTGTTAAAGCAACTGGTCTGTTTGTTCAAATCGCTTATAAGACGCTCTAGTTAATTAGTTTATGAAAAAAAATATGATAGAAAAGAAAAAAAAAGCAGTTCGAGATTTTTTTGCTATTTTGCCGCACTCACAAAGTTTGGGTATGGGAATTGATTTTATAAGAGATGGTGAGGTTGGTATGAGTATGCCCTACGATAGTAGGTTGATCGGCGATCCTCAAACTAAAGTTATCCATGGAGGTGCTGTATTTGCGCTTTTAGATACGTGTTGTGGTGCAGCAGCAATGTCACATCCAGATCAGGTGGGTCCAACAGCAACAATTGATTTAAGAGTTGACTACATGCGACCGGCTGCACCTAATCAAAGAATTAAAGCTATCGCTACATGCTATAATTTGACTAAAAACGTTGCCTTTGTGAGGGCAGTTGCTTTGGATGATAACGAAAAAAAACCGGTTGCTATGGCGGCGGGTGCGTTTGTGACGGGGAACTAGCCTATGGTAAAACTTTCTCCAGAACCGGTGGCTTTGATTAAAAAAAGAAGAAATGAAGCTTTATCAAAGTTAATTGAAAGCATTCCTTATATATCTTTTTTAGGCGTTGGCTTTGATAGAAGAGGTGATGAAATCACGGCTATACTACCTTTTAACGAAAATTTGATCGGCAATCCTAGTCTTCCTGCGCTACATGGGGGTTCGATTGCAGCATTTTTAGAAATAAGTGCGATTATTGAGCTTAGTTGGATGCAAATCTGGCGTCAAATTGAAGATCCTGATCCCTCAACTGGTTCTCCAAAAGATTTAGGGGACATTTCTCTCCCTAAGACGATTGATTTTTCTGTTGATTATTTAAGAAGTGGTCTTCCCAGAGATGCATATGCTCGTGCTACAGTTAATAGAGCTGGAAGACGATATTCATCAGTGCATGTTGAGGCCTGGCAAGATAACCGCAATAAATTATTTGCTCAAGGAACTGGACACTTTTTGATGCCAGTAAAAAATTGAATCGTAGAGTTTTTGAAACAAGATATCACAAACAAAAGAGTTCTCGCGATAGCAATACCAATTGTGCTATCCAATATAACAGTTCCAATATTAGGAGCAGTTGACACAGCTGTAGTTGGCCAACTGGGGAAAGCTGCCCCAGTGGCAGCTGTTGGCGTTGGTGCAATTATCATAACTTCATTTTACTGGCTTTTTGGCTTTCTTAGAATGGGTACAACAGGTCTTGTAGCACAAGCTGTTGGGTCTGAAGATGAAAGTGAAATTCGGTCATATTTACTTAGAGCGTTAATTTTAGGATTTTCCGCAGGCCTTCTTATATTTCTACTAAGAACGCCATTAGTGGCAATCGGGTTTTGGTTTTCTCCAGCCTCTATCCAAGTAGAGGAATTAGCAAACAAATACGTTTCTATAAGGGTCTGGAGTGCACCTGCTGCGATTAGTTTATATGGTATAGTTGGTTGGTTAATAGCACTAGAAAGAACGAAGAGCGTTCTTATCCTTCAGTTTTTTATGAATGGAGTAAATATTTTATTAGATATTTGGTTTGTATTGGGATTTAATTGGGGAGTTGAAGGTGTTGCAATTGCAACAGTCATTGCTGAAATCTCAGCGTTAATTCTGGGACTTTTCCTTTGTTACGACCGCTTCAAAGATAATTCGTGGCCAAGCCTCCAAGCAATATTTTCAACCGAGCGATTAAAAAATATGCTTTTAATCAACCTTGATATACTACTTCGCTCGATAATGTTGGAAGTAATTTTTGTTTCCTTTCTTCTATATGGAGGGAAATTTGGAGATGTAAAATTAGCGGCCAATCAGATATTGCTTCAGTTTCTTCATATTGCAGCCCATGGCCTTGATGGCTTTGCGTTTGCTGCTGAAACATTGGTTGGCCAAGCATTTGGTAGAAAGGACCGAACTGTTTTGCGAAAAAGTGTGAAAGTTACATCAAAACTTGCATTTTTATTGTGCTGCATAATGGCAATCATCTTCTTTTTAACTGGCTCATCTTTAATTGATGTAATGACTACAGCTGAAGACGTCCGATCGGAAGCTAAGAGCTATATTGTCTTCATAGTTTTAGTCCCAATCTTAGGAGTGTCGGCATATATGTTGGATGGAATTTTTGTGGGAGCAATGAAAACTAAAGATATGCGTAATATGATGTTTATTAGCTTGATTTTTTACATTTTAGCTTTGATTTTGTTGGTGCCGCATTTTGGAAATATTGGGCTTTGGTTGGCTTTGCTTATTTCATTTGTTGTTCGTGGAGTAACCCTAACATTACGTTACCCAAGCTTAGAAAAATCAATTTAGGAATTATTCTAAGCGTATTAAATTTGTTTTTTGAAGCAAAACTTGACCTTTTTATTAAAGTTCGTCATTTGGCAAGCATGTTAATCTTTAAGCTTTTCAGGAAAGACGAGTGGCTACAATTTAAAGCATCAGGTAAAACTGACGGTGCACCCATTGATATGGCAGACGGTTTCATTCATTTTTCTAAGGCTAGTCAAGTACAAGAAACAGCGGCAAAGCATTTTAAAGGCGAAAAAAATCTGGTTCTTGTTTCGTGTGATGCGGATAATTTGAAACAAGATCTGAAGTGGGAAATATCAAGAGGAGGAGATTTATTTCCTCATCTTTATCGCCAATTATTATTTGAAGACATTATATCTAAAATCGAGATACCAAAAATAAAAGGTACCCATAAATTTCCGGATATCTTTTAATGAGTTTTTTTGAAAATGCTGGGTTAAAATTATTAAGGCTTTCAAACCCTGAATTTTCTCATAACATCGCCATTAAAGCTCTGAATTTAGGGTTAGCTTCAAAGTCTGAGACCTTGGTTTTTGATAACTTAAAAACATCAATATGTGGTTTGAAAATTGATAACCCCATTGGTTTAGCAGCTGGATTTGATAAAAATGCAGAGGCAGTGGATCCCTTGCTCAGGTGTGGTTTCGGTTTCATCGAAGTGGGTGCAATAACGCCCAAACCACAACCAGGAAACCCTAAGCCCAGATTGTTTCGTTTACCAGAAGATCAAGCAGTTATTAATAGGTTTGGTTTTAACAATTTAGGCATGGAAATGGCATCGGCACGATTAGCGAGACGATCAGCAAAAGGCATCGTTGGCATCAACCTGGGCGCAAATAAAAATAGTGAAGATAGAATAAAAGATTACGTAAAAGTTTTGAAGTGTTGTGGACCTTTTGTTGATTTCGCAACAATTAACGTAAGTAGTCCTAACACTGAAAATTTAAGGGATCTTCAAGAAAAAGATTCTTTGAAAATTTTGTTAGATCAAGTCATGGAGTGTCGTGATAATCTCAAAGTTAAAGTTCCTATTTTTCTAAAAATTTCTCCAGATCTTTCTTTAAATCAAATTGATGATATCGCGGAAATCGCACTCAAAGTGAATATTGATGCAATTGTGGCTACTAATACAACTTTAGATCGTCAAGGTATTAAAAGTAGAATAAAAAATGAAAAAGGTGGCCTGTCAGGTAAGCCATTATTTTCCAAATCTACCTGGGTACTGGCACATTTATCAGAACGTTTAGATAATAATATACCGCTAATTGGAGTCGGAGGTGTCTCAACTGCAACCGATGCATATCAAAAAATACTCGCCGGCGCGTCAGCTGTTCAGCTCTATACGGGTCTGGTATATCGTGGCTTAGGTTTGATTTCTGAGATTAACAAGGAGCTGAGCGCGATTTTATCAAGAAAAGGAATTGATCGCCTAACAGACGTAGTTGGTAAGGAGCGGAATAACTTTTTATAGGTTGTGGAGAAAAAGGGATTGTGAGGATCCCCTTTTACGATAATTCTAGAGATTTGGGTAAAGGGGATATTTAGCACAAAGCACTGCGACCTCGGACCTAACCTTCTCCTCAACAGCATGGTTTCCTTCTTCACCATTTAAGGCCAAACCGTCAACAACTTCAATAATCCAACGGGCGATTTGGCGAAAGTCATCTTCGTCAAAGCCACGCGTTGTTCCTGCGGGCGATCCCAATCTGATACCCGATGTTACAGCTGGCTTTTCGGGGTCAAAAGGTACACCATTTTTGTTGCAAGTAATGTAGGCTCGTTCCAGAGCCTTTTCACTTGCATTCCCTTTAACACCCTTCGGTCGTAAATCGACTAATAAAACATGTGTGTCAGTGCCATGCGTTACGGTGTCTAGTCCGCCCTTTATCAGCTCGTCTGACAATGCCTGAGCATTCTTAATTACTTGTTTAATATAATGCTTGAAGTCTGGCTTTAGTGCTTCTCCAAAGGCGACGGCCTTAGCTGCTATGACATGCATTAATGGGCCACCTTGAATACCCGGGAATATAGCGGAATTAAATTTTTTTGCTAAGTCCGCATCATTTGTTAGGATCATGCCTCCCCGTGGGCCACGGAGTGTTTTATGTGTTGTTGTAGTTGCGACGTGGCAATGTGGAAACGGCGATGGATATTCCCCAGCAGCTATTAGTCCGGCGAAGTGTGCTACATCTGCTAAAACGTAAGCCCCTACACTATCAGCGATGCTTCTGATCTTCGCAAAATCTATTGTTCTCGGTATTGCTGACCCGCCTGCGATAATTAATTTTGGTTTATGTTCTTTTGCCAGTTCCTCGATTTGATCATAGTCGATTAGATTATCTTGTTTTCTAACACCATATTGTACTGCATTAAACCATTTCCCTGATTGGTTTGGTTTTGCACCGTGTGTAAGGTGACCCCCTGCGTCCAGTGACATCCCTAAAATTGTATCTCCAGGTTTAACTAATGCTGTAAATACGCCTTGATTAGCCTGACTTCCGGAATTTGGCTGGACATTCGCGAAATCGCAGTTGAATAATTTGCAGGCACGCTCAATGGCGAGGTTTTCAGCAACATCAACATACTGACAGCCACCATAGTATCTGCGCCCAGGATAACCTTCAGCATATTTATTTGTTAGAGCACTACCCTGTGCTTCCATAACAGCTGCCGAAACGATATTTTCGGATGCAATTAACTCAATCTCATTCCGCTGACGGCCTAGTTCTGAAGAGATTGATGCAAATAATTCAGCATCGCTCTCTGCCAAAGTGTTAGTAAAAAAACCACTATTGTTGTTAAGTTGATCCAACATCAAAAAATCTCCCGAGTCGAAGGTCTGCAAGAAGGTCCCTTACATCATACATTACTAGTAAAAAAGCCTAAAAATAAATTAGTGCAAGAAAATAGCATGTCATCACTGGTACTTTTCGCAAACTTATGCTTGTTTAAACAGGTAAATGGATTTCAAAAAGATTAAGTCAAATGGGTCAAAAAATTGCTTTTACATCCAGTGAAGAAAAAATTGCCACTGAAGCTATGGAAAGGCTTATTAAGCTTTATGGCAACTGTGCTTTGGAAGAAGCAGATGTAATTGTTGCGCTTGGTGGCGATGGCTTCATGTTGCAAACCCTTCATAATACTCAAGATTTGTCAGCACCAGTTTATGGAATGAACCGTGGAACAGTTGGTTTTCTTATGAATGCTTATGATGAAAAAGGTCTAATTCAACGACTAGAAATCTCAGTAGAAGAAAAGCTAAACCCATTAAGAATGGAAGCGATCACCACCGATGGTGTTGTGAAAACTGCTCTAGCGATCAATGAAGTTAGCTTGTTACGTGCTGGGCCACAGGCAGCTAAGTTATCGATTTCAGTCGATGGAAAGACCCGTATGTCGGAGTTAATTAGCGATGGTGTGTTATTGTCTACACCTGCTGGAAGTACTGCGTATAACTATTCAGCAACTGGTCCAATTTTGCCAATTGGTTCCGATGTTTTGGCTCTTACTGCGCTGAATGCTTTTCGTCCACGGAGATGGCGTGGCGCTTTGATACCTAAAAGATCAAGGGTCGAGGTGGTAGTATTAGAGCCAGAAAAAAGACCCATTATGGCAGATGCTGACAGTAGGAGTGTAAAAAACGTAGCACAGGTTAATATTAGCAGTGCTGATGATATTCAGCACCAAATACTTTTTGATCCGGGCCACGGTTTGGAAGAAAGGTTAATCTCAGAACAATTCAATTGAGATAGAAAAAGATTAAATAGTTATTTTGCATATCCAAGAGACTGTAATGAAACTTTGATTTCGTCTAAAATTGTTGGATCGTCAATTGTTGCTGGCAACTTGAATTCCTGACTATCAGCAATTTTTACCATCGTGCCCCGTAAAATTTTTCCTGATCGCGTTTTTGGCAAGCGGGGAACTACTGCTGCTAATTTAAATGATGCTACGGGTCCAATTTGGTTACGTACCAATTTAATACACTCATTGACGATTTCTTGGTCGGGTCGGTTAACGCCCTTAGTTAAACATAAGAATCCCAAAGGAACTTGTCCTTTAAGTTGATCTGAAACTCCTATAACAGCGCATTCGGCTACATCTGCGTGATTAGATAAAGCTTCTTCCATTGCTCCTGTTGATAAACGATGACCTGCGACATTTATGACGTCATCTGTTCGAGCCATTATGTAAAGGTATCCATCATCGTCTATCAATCCAGCATCACCGGTTTCATAAAAGCCGGGAAATGTAGAAAGGTAAGACTTTTTAAATCGTTCTTCAGCGTTCCAAAGCGTTGGTAAACTTCCTGGTGGCAGTGGCAATTTGATAGCCACTGCTCCTAATTGACCATTGGGTAATTCATTTCCATTATTATCTAAAATTTTTACATCGTACCCTGGCATTGGCACTGATGGACTTCCCACCTTAATTGGCAGGGCTTCAATGCCCGTTGGGTTGCCAACGATTGTCCATCCTGTTTCGGTCTGCCACCAATGGTCAATAACTGGTACACCCAACAAGTTTTGAGCCCAATTTATCGTATCAGGGTCCGCGCGCTCTCCTGCAAGAAATAGTGCCTGCAAACAGCTTAAATCATACTGCGATTTAAACTTACCCTCGGGATCTTCCCGTTTTATTGCTCGGAATGCTGTTGGAGCAGTAAAAAATGCTTTCACTTTATGTTCGCTTATTACCCGCCAAAATGTTCCTGCATCTGGAGTGCCGACAGGCTTACCTTCAAATAATACAGTAGTATTTCCGTGAATTAAGGGTGCGTAGCAAATGTAACTATGGCCAACCACCCAGCCAACATCAGAAGCAGCCCAGAAAACGTCCCCCGGGTCAACATTGTATATATTCTTCATGCTCCAATGCAGTGCCACTAGGTGTCCAGCGGTTGGTCTAACGACTCCTTTTGGTGCCCCAGTTGTTCCAGATGTATACAAAATATATGCGGGGTGATTTCCCTCAACCATAACACAACTAGCGGGTTCTACATTTAATTGGAACTCATCCCAGTCAAAATCCCTATTTTGTATTAAACTTGCTACAGCTTCCGGCCGCTGCAATATCACAACACTTTCGGGCTTGTGCTTGGAAAGCTCAATCGCAACATCTATTAATGGCTTATACTCAATAATTCTTCCTGGCTCGATACCGCATGATGCGGCCAAAATAGTCTTTGGTTTAGCATCATCAATTCTTACAGCAAGTTCGTTGGAAGCAAAGCCACCAAATACAACAGAATGAATTGCTCCAATTCGTGCGCATGCTAACATGGCAACAAGGGCCTCTGGAAACATCGGCATATAGATGATTACTCTGTCCCCTTTTGTAATTCCTTTGTTGATGAGAGCGCCCGCTAAAACACTCGTTTTTTCTAGTAGTTGCGCATAAGTAATATGCTGTTTCTTTTCCGTGATAGGGCTATCATAAATAATAGCAGTTTGATCACCCCGACCATTCTCGACATGCCTATCTACTGCGTTGAAGCAAGTATTTACATAACTATCAGTATACCATTCAAATATAGGTGCATTGCTATCATTTAGAGCAAATGTTGGTTTTTGCGCCCAATCTATATTTTCGGCTGCTTCCATCCAAAAACTCTCTGGGTCTACTTGCCAGCTTTTATAAATTGAATGATAGTCCATTTGTTTTCTCCGTCAGCGATATCATTGTTAAAGCGTGAAATTTAACCTAGAGCAAGACACCAATTTTTGATGAAGTCTCTAACTTTTCTGGACAATTTTCTTAAAGCAAGTGTAATTTCACTTTAGAGCAGAATAAGAAGCCTAATTTATGGATAAAGAAATAGCAGAAACAAGGGCACTTGAAGTATTAACTTGGGTGTTATCTGAGGACGACTTGATACAGGTGTTTATGGGTGCGACTGGTGCATCTCAAAATGATTTGCGTTCGAATACTTTAAGTCATGAATTCCTTATTTCGATATTAGACTTTGTTTTGATGGATGATAATTGGGTTCTTTCTTGCAGTAAATTTCTGAGTATAGACCCTTCTCAAATAGGCATAATAAGATCATCACTAGATGGTGGTCGAGAGGTTAGTTGGACGTGATCAAGGAATTTTCAGAAATAAAAGGTCTTTTGTTTGATAAAGACGGCACTTTATTTGATTTTGATAGAACTTGGAATTCTTGGACATCAAGAGTATTGGCTGAAATTTCTGAACAATCTAATGTGAGCATCAGTGAATTAGCCAAGTCTATAGATTTCAATCTACTTACGGGAAAACTTTTACCTCAGAGCATCGTAATAGCTGGAACGCATAGGCAAGTGACAGCTGCCATCCATAGCAAGGTGCCAACTTGGGATTTTGATTATCTCGAAAGTTACCTAATGGAAATTGTCATTGAAACTCCTCAGTACGAAGTAGTTCCCTTACGAGAGTATTTTCAGAAACTCAAATTAAAGGGATTTTCACTTGGTGTAATGACAAATGATGCTGAAAAAGGAGCAAAGGCTCATTTATCAGCAGCAGGTATATTTGATATATTAGACTTTGTAGCAGGTAGTGATACTGGCTATGGCTCCAAACCGGCCCCCGAACCTTTGCTAGCTTTTGCAGAAAAAACATATTTAAAACCAAATGAAATAGCGATGGTTGGAGATAGTTTACATGATTTAGAAGCTGCAAATGCAGCTGGGATGGTGAGAGTTGCCGTTTTGACAGGAATGGCTACTGAAAAACAACTTAAAAAATATGCTGACATAGTATTACCCTCAATAGCTGATCTTCCTGATATATTATCAAAAAATTCTGTTTGATTGCGACGTTAAAAGTCGGGAAAAGGCGGGATATAATTTTATTTAAAGTGCTTCCATTCTTTTAGGAGGTCAGTGGATGAGTAAACAGGCTCATAAGCGTAGAAGGGAAGGCGGCAGAGCTGGTAACGCTTCAAGGCGTGGCTCAGCTTCCATAGAACAAATGCCATGGCATTTGCCAATTAACAGTGATGCCCCGACAGAGCCATTAAATGATGATGGTATTATGGCAATTCACGAAGGTGCGATGCGTATTTTGGAGGAAATTGGTGTAGAATTCCTCAATGAAAAGGCACTGACAATATTGAAAAAGGCAGGATGCAAAATTAATGAACAAAATGTTCGTATGGACCGACACTTTGTAATGGAAATGATAGCGAAAGCTCCACCGACGTTTGATATTACTCCCCGTAACGTAAAGAGAAAGATCACTGTAGGTGGCCCCTATATTTTATTTGGTAATGTATCTTCTCCACCTGCCTACTGGGATATGGAAATTAATAAAAAAATACCTGGTTCGCGTGAAATGTTTACTAACTTTTGTAAGTTGAGCCAATATTTCAATTGTATTCATTTTCTTGGTGGCTACCCGGTAGAACCTGTCGATTTGCACCCAAGTACACGTCATTTAGATGCCGTCTTTGATAAGTTGATTTTATCGGACAAGGTGGCTCATGCCTATAGTTTGGGCAAAGAGCGGGTCGAAGATGTGATGGAAATGGTCCGCATTGCAGGTAATCTGACCCATGATGAATTTGAGGCAAGCCCTAAAATGTTCACGAACATAAATTCTACATCTCCTCTTAAACATGATGAGCCTATGTTAGATGGCTGGATGAGACTAGCTGAAAAAAACCAGGCTCTAATTGTAACGCCTTTTACTTTAGCAGGGGCCATGGCTCCTGTGACAATGGCTGGGGCAGTTGCGCAATCGATAGCAGAAGCCTTATGTGTGGTTGCTTTGGCTCAATATATTCGACCTGGGGCAGCATGTGTGATTGGAACTTTTACCTCAAATGTTGATATGAAATCTGGCGCGCCTGCTTTTGGAACTCCAGAATATATGCGGGCCACTCAAATGACGGGTCAACTTGCTAGATATTATGGCTTGCCGATGCGATCGTCGGGCGTCTGTGCTGCTAATATTCCAGATGGTCAATCAATTTGGGAAACATCTAATAGCTTGTGGGCCGCGGTGCAGTCGGGCACTAATTTGGTTTATCATGCTGCAGGTTGGTTAGAGGGTGGACTAATTGCTAGTCCAGAAAAATTTATAATGGATTGTGAAATTATACAACAAATTCAACGGTATTTTGACCCCATGCTCACAGCAACAAAAACAGAAGATATAGCGGTTGATGCTATCAAAGAGGTTGGAAACGATGGGCACTTTTTTGGTATTCAACACACTCAAGATCGTTATTCAGAAGCTTTTTATCAGCCATTTCTTTCTGATTGGCGAAATTTTGAGGCCTGGGAGGCAGCTGGAGGTATCTGGACCGCGGAGCGCGCGCACAAAAAATATAAAATGATTTTAAACGAATTTGAGGCACCACATTTAGATCAAGGCATCAAAGAAGAGTTAGAAAGTTTTATTGCACGTAGAAAATCTGAGGGCGGAGCACCGACCGATTATTGAATTATTGAAAAACTCATAATTTTAAACTTTCTTTAATTTGTACAAATTAAAAAGATTGAAAAAAGATAAAGCGCTGATAACTATGCATCCGCCAAGAATAGCATATTGGCCTGGGTATTCACCCAAAACGAACCAAACTAAAATTGGGGCCAACACAGATTCTAACAAAACGAGTAACGAAACTTCTGAGGAACTGATGAAACGTGGTCCTAGTGTAAGTAAGCATGAGGAAGCCCCGATGATAGTTCCATGCATCAAAATTAGGTTCCAATCTTTTGCCTGAACTTCGAATGGTGAAATAAAGAAAGATAAAACTAACGCACCTCCAATGTATCCAAATGGAATCGCAGGGATCATAGAAATTGTTCGTGCTGCACGGACGGCTGTCAACGCCGCTGCGAAAGCAACTGAAACATAGACCGCCCAAATGTCACCTTTCCATGATGCAATTTGAATTGTTGTAGAACCGTAAGTGATGAAACATAATCCAATTGCTACTAACGCCATTGTAAGGACCATTAAAATTTTTATTGGCTCAGCTAAAAAGATGCGGCTAAAAAGAGTGGCAAAAACTGGCATAGAGGCTAATATAAAGACGACATTTGCTACGCTGGTATTTGTAACCGCTAAAACAAATGCGGGAGCTGTGCTTGCTATTAAAACTGCATAGATTGAGCTGGGGATTCCAGCTTTAAAAACATCTCTAAAACCTTGTACTCCATAGAGAAACACGACAATAAAAAGTGCGAAAATACCAGAAATTAAGCTTCGCCAAAATGCTGTCACCATTGGCTCAGCAGAAATTAACCTGACAAATAAAGAGTCAGGTACAACGAGTAACACGCCACATGTAGTTATTAATAGACCTTTAAGTTGCCCGTTCAATTAATATTCCCATTAAAGCTGGTAAAATTTGAGAAATTTAATATTCAATAAGTTGTTTAAATTATATTTTTGACCAGGGAAAAGGTTTATAGTCACTGGCTGATAACATAAATTGTATTGCTTGACCAAACCAGTTCTTAAGATTAGATGCCAGATTTGCGATAAATGGGTTCTTTTCTTTTGTGGTGAGGAGCCAAAAAAATTGAATAAAAGCTAAAAAACTAATCACGGTCAGTCCCAAGTTTAATAGCAACCCAAATACCAACATTTGTAAGCCGCGAATTAAAATAATTTTTCTATTTTGAGCGCTAGAATTTTCCATCTAAGTCTCTCCTAATAGTTAGTGGTTGTTATATATTAAGCGATAAATTTGAAAAAATTATTATTCGTACTATATTTTTTTCATCGGAGAGTAAAATGCGTAGAGTAAAAGATATTGAGTGTGATAAGTGTGGGCAAGAGTTCAGTGCCAGTGAACATACGCAATGCCCAAAATGTTTAAAGCTCGAAGAAAAGAAATAACAGCTTTTAGTTCCGAATTTTTAGTTCAAGGCACAAATAAATTTAAATGGGCCCGTTTAAACAGACCCAGCTAAATTAGGATTGATAAGTACGCTAATCATGTCCCGCGTAGACATTCTATTTTCGGCGTTGTCTAAATCTGCGCGAACACTGTTAACAATTTCACTTACAAAACTTGCCCTGGATAATCCTATGTCGTTTAGTTGACTGTCTGAAAGTGTTCTTAAAGCATCATTGGCTGCACTTGCTGTTCGGCTTAGAACCATAGCTTTATATATTTTTTTAAGCATATCTTTCTCCTGTTTTGATATGCTTAAGTACTTAGTTTATTTTTTTTTTTTTACTTCAGATAAATCAGTATTGCCGCTATGCGCGAAATACATACCTAACTGACTAAATTCATAGACGCTACTTATAAGAAATATTAGTATAATTGAAAACAGTCCTGGCGAAGTTGTGATGACCAGATACTTGTCTTTTATAAAGGATAATTAAGAAATTTGGTAGCCCGTACGAGAATCGAACTCGTCTTTCCAGGTTGAAAACCTGGCGTCCTAACCGATAGACGAACGGGCCACACGTTTTGATCGGGTTTTATGCAATGAACTAAAAAGGCGCAAGTCAAAAAAAATAAAATTTTAAAAATTTTTGTTCTTAAGTATCAAACATTAGAAAACTGCGCATCTTCTAGGCGCAATTGAACACTTTTTCGACCGCGCCAGTAGTTTATATCAAGTTTTCCACAAAGGTGTATTGAGTTCCCACCATGGTTCTCAAGAGTGCTTCCAATCTCATTATCAAATGCATTGAAGCAAATCGCATCTAACGATCCAGTATCATCGCTAAACTTAAGTCGCAAATGGGAAGTTCCTATTCTTTTTAAAAAAGTAATTTGCATGTTTGCAAAAACAAATGTTGGTGCTTTAGCGCCTGGGCCATATGGTCCTGCAGAATTTAATAGTTCAACAAGCTCCAATGTTGCTGCGCTGGGTAATAGTAAAGTATCTATATTTACTTTCGGTGAGCTGTCTATTGTTGTACTCTGTTGCTCTATGATTTCAGTGAGGCGAGACATCGCTTTTTCTAAGTTTTCTTTGGCCAAGCTGAGCCCTACGGCCATTTTGTGCCCACCCCCAGTAAGTAATAATCCTTCGCCCATCAATTTTTGAATGGCAAAGCCCAGGTCCACCCCAGAAATGGATCTGCCAGAACCCTTTCCGATTACTCCATCAAATCCAATAACCACAGAGGGTAGATTGGTTGCTTCTTTCAAGCGTGAAGCGACTATTCCTACAACGCCAGGGTGCCAAGAGTCTCCTGCAGCCCACGCAAGTGAGCCGACAGTTTTTCGATTAATTGCCTGTTCCAGTGCGGCTTCTTTGATTTGATTTTCAAGATTGCGACGTTCAAAATTCAGTTGATCCAAGCGTTCGGCCATTGCTTTGGCGGCCTCAAGATCTTGTGAAATCAGTAATTGAGCGCCCAAGTCTGGTTTTCCTATTCTTCCTCCGGCGTTTATGCGAGGCCCCAATAAAAATCCAAGATGGTAAGCGGAAAGCTCTTGATCAATCTTTATCTGGTCTGACAAAGCTGCAAGCCCTATCCTTTTTCTGCGTGTTAAAATTTTTAAACCTTGTCTTACGAAAGCTCTATTTACCCCGATTAAGGGAGCAACATCAGCGACAGTAGCAAGTGCAACCAAATCTAACATTTCTAATAAATCAGGCGATTTTTCCTCATTTACTCTTTGAAGGCGGCGCGTTTCTACCAAGCATAGAAAAACAACTGCAGCAGCACATAAATGGCTTAAATTGCCTAATTCATCTTGCCTATTTGGATTCACAACAGCATGACATTTAGGCAATGTTTCACTTGCTAAATGATGATCCAAGACCACTAAATCGGAAGTCTGTATGGTTTCGATTGCCTCATGGCTTAGAGTTCCACAATCAACACAGATAATCAGTGAGTTCGCGCTTTCTAAAAGTTGTAACGCCTTTATATTAGGCCCAAAACCTTCTTTAATCCTATCAGGTACATAAAGGGTACATTCAACATTAAAAAATCGAAACCAATCTATCAAAAGTGCTGCTGAGCATCCGCCGTCCACATCATAATCTGCAAATATCGCAACTTTTTCACCAGTTTTTGCCGCAATCAAAATTCTCTCTGCAGCTTTCGTCATATCTTTTAATTTAGCCGGTTCTGGCATTAACTCTCGTAGGGTTGGTTCGAGATATTTTTCTAAAGAGTTTGCACTTACATTTAAGCGGCTTAGAACAGCGCATAGCGCAATGGGTAAACCCGTTTCTTGAAAAAGTTTTTCCTGATTTCTTTCTTGCTCAGCACTAGGACCAATCCATTGCTTTCCTAAGATAGATTTTTCTATACCAAGATAGCTCAAGTCAATTTATTTCGTTGGATTTCTGTAAATCATTCGACGTATTGATCCTGTTTTTGAACGCATAAGAATAGTTTCCGTGGTGATGAAGCCCACTTCTCTTTTTATCGCAGGAAGCAAAGAGCCTCCTGTGACTCCGGTTGCTGCGAAAATAACATCCTGCGTAACCATTTCATCCTTAGAGTAAATGCGGTCAAAATTGGTTATTCCTACTTTGATGGCTCGAGCTTTTTCGTCTTCGTTGCGAAAGATAAGCCGCCCGTAGATTTGTCCACCCATGCATTTCAAAGCAGCGGCAGCAAGTACTCCTTCCGGTGCCCCACCAATTCCCATGTACATATCAATTCCAGTTGTATTGGGTTCTGCGCAATGCATAACCCCAGCCACGTCGCCATCGGTAATAAGGCGAATAGCAGCTCCTGTAGAACGTACGTCTTCAATAATCGTTTGATGGCGTGGCCTATCCAATACGCATACTGTTATGTCTTTTGAATTACATTTTTTGGCTTTAGCCAATGAGAGAATACGTTCTCGCGGGGACATATCTAAAGTAACTACATCAGTTTTATACCCTGGCCCAATTGCAAGTTTTTCCATGTAAACATCGGGCGCATGTAGCATTGATCCGCGGGGTCCCATAGCAATAACGGTTAATGCGTTGGGCATATCTTTTGCTGTTAGGGTTGTGCCTTCAAGCGGGTCAAGGGCTATATCTACCCCGGGACCATTTCCAGTTCCTACTTCCTCACCAATGTAAAGCATGGGCGCTTCATCCCTTTCTCCCTCGCCAATGACAACAAAACCGGAAATATCTAATTTATTTAATTGATCGCGCATTGCATTTACTGCTGCTTGATCTGCTGCTTTTTCGTCACCTCGCCCGATTAAGTCCGCAGACGCAATCGCGGCCGCTTCAGAAACCCGAGCCAAACCCAATGACAACATACGATCATTAAAATCTATTTTATCACTCATAATTTCTGTCCCAACTTTATATTTCTCATACTGCTTCTACTCTAATTGCCACTGGTTGAGCTTTTAAAACCTTAGTATTTGGTAATTCTTGAATCGCCTTCATTAAATCTTCATGTTTGATCTCATGCGTCACGATCAAAACAGGCGCATTTTCATCTTCATGACCATACTGGCGCATGCGATCAATTGAGACGTTAAATTGACTTAAAATTTTAGTTATTTTAGCAAGCGCGCCTGGTTCATCATGAAGAAGCATTCGCAGATAATATGGGGCGGGTGTTTGTGATTTTGAAGATGCAGTCTTTTTAAGTGTTATTGCTGGCTGGCCAAAAGTTGCCAACCTGATCCCGCGAGCAAGGTCTGCCACGTCAGATAGAACAGCACTGGCAGTTGGCCCTTCACCCGCACCAGCGCCACGAAGCATAATTTGACCGACTTGGTCACCTTCAATCACTACCATGTTAGTCCCGCCTTCGAGTTGGCCTAAAGGTGAGGTGCTGGGAACAAGGCACGGGCTCATTCTCTGCTCTAATCCGATACTGGTCATTTGACTGACGCCTAATAATTTTATTCGAAATCCCATGTCTGCGGCTTGATGAATATCATTAATCGTTATTTTATCTATGCCATCCAATTCAACTCCATCGAAATTCACCTCTGTTCCGAAAGCAATTGATGAAAGTATGGAAAGTTTGTGGGCGGCATCTATTCCACCAATATCCAAATTGGGGTCTGCCTCCAAATAACCCAATTTATTAGCTTCTGAAAATACTTCCTCATAACTTAGCCCTGAAGACTCCATGCGGGTTAAGATATAGTTACAGGTCCCGTTCATAACGCCTATAATTCTGTTGATAGAGTTACCAGCTAAGCCTTCTGTTAAGGACTTAATAACTGGGATACCACCGGCAACGGCCGCTTCAAATCGTAAAATTGAGCCACTTTTTTCTGCTTTTAAAGCTAACTCGTGGCCGTGATGAGCTAAAAGAGCTTTATTAGCCGTAACAACATCTTTCCCTTTATTTATAGCGACCTCGACAGCTTCTTTGGCAACCCCGTCATGACCACCAATAAGTTCGATGAAAACGTCAATGTCATCTCTGTTCGCAAGAGAGATAGGATCTTTTTCCCAATGATATGAAGATAAATCCAGACCTCTTTTTTTAGTCTTGGATTTTGCTGTTATAGCGGAAATTAAAATTTTTCTTCCCGTTCGCTCTTCCAGAAGGGATTTTTTATTTTGGATTATCTTAATTACGCCAATGCCAACAGTGCCTAACCCGGCAATACCAAGCCTTAAGGGTTTAGTCATTTCCGATCCTTCTCAATGCCGTTAGTGCGGTTGGTGTATATTGAGATCACATCCCTTGCAATCTATAAGATCCGCTACCTTTTGTTATATTCAGGGTTTTTTTTGAACAATTGTTCAGTTAATATCTGGAGATGGCTCGAACTTCAGGATCTTACGCAAAGCTTACAAAGCCTAAAATTAGTGAGATTGCTTTACATCTGTTCGCTGAGAGAGGTTATGCAGCTGTTTCCATGAGGCAAATTGCTTCCAAAGTTGGTTTGCAAGCTGGGGCTTTATATAACTATTTTCCGGATAAACAGACGATCTTAGCTGATTTGTTAATAAACCATATGGAAAACTTATTGCAAACTTGGCATAAGCAAAAATTACCTCAAAAACCGGATAAACTATTAGAGTTTTTTGTTGATTTTCATATCGAATATCACCTTAATCGGCCGGAAGAAGTTTTTATAGCCTACATGGAACTTCGAAATTTAAATCCGGATAATTTTCAAAAAATTGAAAAGCTTAGAAATAAATATGAACGCATACTTAGCGAAATTTTAACCGTGGGAGTAAATAAAAATTTATTTTCATGTGAAAATACTAAAGTAACCAGCTTGGCGATTATAGGAATGCTCAAGGAAGTACATACTTGGTATAAAAAAGGAGGAAAAATATCTGTGCCTGAGATGAAAAGTATTTATCGAGAGATTGTTTTAAAAGCTGTAACGTAAAACATATTTTACCCAAATGAGTGTCGTGTTCTGGCGTGTTAAGTTTTTTTTTTAAAATAGAATGAAAAAAATTCTAAAAAAAGGGAATAAAATATGCATGTTGGATTTATTGGTTTAGGAAATGTTGGTGGTAAATTATCAGGAAGCCTCTTACGAAATGGGGTAAAACTCTCAGTTCATGATCTTGATGCAAACTTAGTGGATGATCTTGTATCGAGAGGAGCGAGTGATGGAAAAAACCCACAAAATATTATGGAGGCATGTAATGTCATAATAACGTGTTTGCCTAGTCCAAGTGCATCTAATGAAGTAATGCAACAGATGCTTGATTTTGTAACTGCAGAAAAAGTTTGGCTTGAAATGTCAACTACTGATGAGGCTGAGGTTAGGCGATTAGGAGCTTTAGTAGAGGAAAAGGGTGGTGCTGCTGTTGATTGCCCTGTGTCGGGTGGTTGCCATAGAGCTGATACGGGGAATATAAGTATCTTTTCTGGGTGTGAGCGAGCAACTTTTGAGTACATCCTACCGCTCTTAACAAAAATGGGCCGTAGGGTTTTACACACTGGAGATTTAGGCTCTGCGAGCATATTAAAGGTCATTACAAATTATCTTGCAACTGCAAACCTTGTTTCTTGTGCTGAAGCATTAACAGTCGCAAAAGGCGCAGGAATGGATTTACGCGTAGCTTACAAAGCTTTTTCCATCTCTTCTGGAAACTCATTTGTTAATGAAACTGAAAGCCAAGTCATTTTAAATGGAAGTAGAGATATTTCTTTCACAATGGATCTAGTTGCTAAAGACATAGGTTTGTTTCAATCAGTTGCAGATAGAGCAAAAATTCCTTTAGAATTGAACCCCTTATTGATTTCGATATTTGAGGATGGAATAGAAAGGTTCGGTGCCAGAGAACTGTCACCCAACATTATAAAGCGACTTGAAGAAACTACGGGCCTAGATATTCGAGCTGCTGGGTTTCCATCAGAAATGGTGGACGATGAACCTGAAGAAACCGGATATGAGGTAACAATATAAATTTCTATAAATTAAAATATGGTCTAGGACCTACGACGGTCGCGTCGACTATTCATAGGCTGAAAAGCTACACCCACATGCGCCTCGCAATAAGGTTTTCCTGATTGAGTTGCTAGGCCGCAAAACCAAAAATCCTCTGTAGCAGGATCTCCAACTGGCCATTTACAAGTTTTTTCGGTTAACTCTAATAGGCTCAATTTTTTCGCCTTTTTTTCTATCTCACTTACACGAGCTAATGCTTCAGGGCTTATTTCGTTCGCTGATGGCTGAGGTGGAAGAGGTTGGCCAGCGGGAATTATCTGCCGCCGAAGTGAAGTAACATTATCTGGTTTTGGTTCTGTAGTTTCGACTTTGCGCACTTTCTGTTTGGCTTTTAAGTTACCTTTAGGAGCTGACTTCGTTTTTGACTCTGTTTTATTTGTAGTGCTCGTTGTCGCTCTGTTAGATAAACCTAAGCGGTGAACCTTTCCGATGACTGCGTTGCGTGTGACACCTCCAAGTTCTTTGGCTATCTGACTTGCTGAATTTCCTTCAGCCCACATTTTAGTCAATATTTCAACACGATCGTCAGTCCAAGACATTTTTCATCCTCAATTTTCTAGGTGCATATAATAGTTAAACCTGCAGGAGATACAAGGTCCACAAGTAGTTTTAGATATAAAATTAATAAAAAGATTCATTGATTGTGTACTATCTATTTTTACCGCTCGGTAAGACTTGTTGCAGTGCACCTGCCAACACTAAATATGATGAACATAAAATAAGGCCATAGATTGCCACACTGTTGGGATCAAAATTCACCCAAGCTGCCCATGCTCCAAAACCAGTCCATAATAATGCTATGGGCAAACTTATAATTCTCCACCTTACAGTTCTTACTGGGTGGATAAATTTTATTTGTAGAAACATCGACAAGGCCAAAACAGCAACTATTGCAATTATTAACCAAAAACTTGGTTTTATAGCAAACAAGACAAGTATTACCATGTTCCAGCATCCTGGGAAGCCTTGAAAGCTATTGTCTTTTGTTTTCATATTACCATCACAAAAGTACATCGCTGACGAAAAGGTTATTATTATAATCACAAACCAACCAGTCCATCCAGGCAGGAGGCCTGATTTAAACAGTGCAAATGCTGGGATGAAAACGTAAGTTAGATAATCTATTATTAAATCCAATAAATTTCCATCAAAGCGAGGGGCATATTTTTTGACATCAAAATGCCGAGCTAATGGCCCATCTATTCCATCAACGGCAAACGCAACTACAAGCCACAAAAACATCATGCTCCATTTCCCGTCTGCTGCTGCAAGCATTGCCAGCATTGCAAAAACAGCTCCCGTTGCCGTAAAAAGGTGGACTAGTAAGGCTGTAAAACTTTGTTTCGGTGATTTTTTTTTCATTAACTTTTAATATCCAGATCAAAACTTAGGTTAGATGACTGTTCGAATTAGCTTTTGGGTGTGTTTTTGAATAGACTTCCATCAAGCGGGAAGAATCCACAGACGTATAAATTTGAGTTGTAGAAAGGCTAGAATGTCCCAATAACTCTTGTATTGAACGAAGGTCCGCACCAGATGTTAAAAGATGAGTTGCGAAGCTGTGCCGCAATGAGTGAGGCGTTGCATTTGAGGCTATACCTAGTTTTTCACGTATCAATTTCATAACTAATTGTATTGACCTCGGGTTTAAGCTTCCGCCCCTGACGCCTCTAAAGATATTATCGTTACCATTCAAAGTAAATGGTAACGTATTGAGATAGTTTTCGACAGCCTCTCTAGCTATTTGTAAGATTGGTATAATCCTAAACTTGTCGCCTTTGCCTTGAATTTTTAAAGTATCTGTCAATGGCATTTCACTATACTTCAAACTAAGTGCTTCTGAAATTCGCAGGCCACAACCGTATAGCAACAATATTACTGCGGTGTCTCTAGCTATTACCCATGGCTCGTTATCGGTTAAATCGATACTTTGTGAGATTTCTTTGGCAGCTTCCTTTGAAAGTGCTCGAGGCAATTTTTTTTGAAATTTTGGAGCTTTAGTGATTAATACCATGGTCGGGTCAATCCCGCGTCTTTTTGCAAACCATTTGTAAAAAGATTTTACTGACGAAAGTTGTCTCGCAATCGATCTAGAGGTTTTCCCTGATCTGCGATTTTCCGCTATCCAGGATCTCATAGAGACCTGATCTATTGAATCAAGCTGGCTAGCCCCATTTTTATTACCACTATGTATTGTTAGAAAAGAAAGAAAATCTAGAACGTCTCGCCTGTACGCTACTAAGGTGTTAGAAGATGAACCCTCCAAGGCAGATTTCACACCAAGCCAATCATCCACCAAGTTTAATTGAGCTGGAGATATGACTTCTAGTTTAACCAATGGCTTATTCTGAGCTCAAACACGCTCCCCATAAATTTTAGAAGCTCAATGCCTTGTTTTGCAGTAAATTTTTCTTTTTCTTTGCTCGCCAACGCCAGAATACCTATGATATTTTCGCTGCCAATTCTTAGTTTTATACAACCTTCTGATTTTAAATTTTTAGAAAGCTTTCCATATAACTGTTCAGAGCCTTTGGGGGTGGGTCTCAGTACAATATCGTCTTTACCGTTATTTTTGCCTTGAGAGATATAAGTATCAACGAAGTTAGCAGGAAATACATCTTGAAGTTTTACCAATTTTTCTCCCGGTTTTAAGTTATTTTCAAGTAAAGAATGAGTTTCGAACCCCAGTCTAATGCAATCAACCTTCAAAATCTCACAAACTTCCGTATTTAAGTTCTTGACGAATTCATTAAAATTATTTTGTTCTAGCGACTTCAACACGGCCTGGTGAACTTGCTTCATACCAACCAAATTTTCATATGCTGTGGCAATAACCTGTTGATTGGACCTCTTTAATTTTTTTAATTCGCCGTCCATTTTTTGCAAAGCTACGCTTCGAAGGTCTACTATTTTATTACCCAAGTTTTTATCGCTAGCTTCTATAAGTGCTCTTAGTAATATTTCGTCATTCAAAATTTCGTGGGCTTGCATTAGGATTTCTTCACGAAGTTTATTGTCCATTGTTTACCACTCATTTAATATTTTTTTCATATCATTTTTTAAATTATTTTTTGTCCTGTTTTTTCTATGTCGGATAAAAAGGCAGCTAACCCCTTGTCAGTCAGAGGGTGCGACACTAAGGATTTTATTACTGCAGGTGGTGCTGTCATTACATCTGCCCCAATTAAAGCGCTTTGAGTTACATGGTTAATTGTTCGAATTGAGGCAGCAAGAATTTGGGTTTCGTAGCCATAGTTGTCATAAATTAATCGAATGTCTCCGATTAGATCTAGCCCATCTAAATTGATATCATCGAGCCTTCCAATAAAGGGAGATATGAACGTTGCACCTGCCTTGGCAGCGAGTAACGCTTGGTTTGGTGAAAAGCAAAGAGTGACATTTACCATGTGCCCTAAATCAGACAAGGCTTTGCATGCTTTCAATCCATCCCAAGTTAGCGGAACTTTGACTGCTATGTTATCTGCTATTTGAGCTAATTTTACGCCTTCGGCTATCATCTGTTTGGATTCTGTAGCTGTAACTTCTGCACTTACAGGACCAGATACTATCTCACAAATTTCCTGAGTAACCTCTATTATATCTCTTCCAGACTTCCGTATTAATGATGGGTTAGTTGTCACTCCATCTACCATCCCCAATTCGTTAAGTTCTTTAATTTCATCAATTTCAGCGGTATCTACGAAAAATTTCATAATAATTATCCTTTTGGGATTGGCCAATGTTAAGTGTCTTCGTTATATCAAGTGATTAATGCAAGATTGTTCTCTATTAAAGTCTTTTGCTGCATTATCGTTAAATTAATTTGAGGTTAATTTGAAAGCGCAGGAATTTTATAATGAAAATGACGTCATTGCTGTTGTTACGACGGAGCCATTTGCACGTTTCTTAGATTACTTGGCTCCTGAGGGTGGTTGTAAAGTCGGCTCTTTTTTAATTCTTCCTTTGGGCAAAAGGAAAGTTATAGGTGTTGTTTGGGGGGCTGGCGAAGGCAATTATGAACGCTCAAAATTGCGTAGTGCGACGAGCGTGATTAATGTTCCAACCATGTCCTACACCATGAGACGATTTTTAGAAGTTGTTTCGGATTACACAATCACACCTATAAACCTTATTTTACGTCTATGTACACGTGTTCCAGACTTGACCAAACCATCTGTTACGCTGAAAGTTTTTTCGTTAGTTTCAAATTACACTGATTTTAAAAAAACGCCCCAGCGTGACCTTTTGATTTCTGCTTTGTCAAAAAATAAAAGAAGTAAACTTACCGCTAAAGAAATAGTTAGTATTTCTGGAGTTAGCAGTGCTGTGATTACAGCGGCAGCTCGTGCTGGTATACTTGATGAACAACGTATTGAGCGCGATAGCCCTTATCCAGCGCTTGATCCCGACTTTAAACCCAAAAAGCTAAATTCAAGCCAAATTAATGCTGATAAAGAAATAAGACATGTCCAAAAGCAAAATAATTTTACCGCAATTCTTTTGCAAGGAGTGACAGGCTCAGGTAAAACGGAGGTTTACCTTGAGGCGGTAGCCAATGCTTTGAAAAATGGACAGCAGGTTTTAGTTCTTCTTCCAGAGATTGCTCTTACTTCAGAGTTTTTTAATCGTGTTAAAAACAGATTTGGTGAAAAACCAGCAGAATGGCACTCAGGAGTGACCCTTGCTGAAAGAAGACGGGTTTGGAAAATGGTATCAAGCGGAGGCGCCAAGTTAGTTATTGGTGCACGCTCAGCTTTATTTTTACCTTTTATTAACCTAGGTTTAATTATTGTAGATGAAGAGCACGACCAATCATATAAACAAGAGGATGGCGTTATTTATAATGCTCGAGATATGGCTGTTTTGAGATCTTCGATCGAAGGTTCGATGGTAATTCTTGCTTCGGCAACTCCAAGCCTTGAGAGTTGGGTGAATGCGAAAAATGGTAAGTATAAACACGTTTACATTAATGAACGATATGGGCAGGCAACTCTACCGAGCTTGTTAGCTATAGATTTGCGAAAAGAAAAATTGAAGTCTGATGAATGGATTTCCGTCAGTTTAAAAGAATCTGTTACAGAATGCCTCAATAATAACGAGCAATCTCTTTTATTTTTAAATAGAAGGGGTTATTCCCCAACTACAGTTTGTAGAACCTGTGGGAACCAAATATCGTGCGATGAATGTGATGCAAGGATGGTTGAGCATCGTTTCATTAAACGCCTTATGTGTCATCAATGTGGTCATACCAAGGTAATGCCTGATAAATGCCCTTCATGTGGGATTGAGGGAAAATTAGCGGTAATTGGTCCTGGAGTGGAACGATTGGCTGAAGAGGCTCAACGAAAATTTCCCAACGCTAAAATATCAGTTTTGTCTTCTGATTTATACGGATCAGCCAAATCTCTTAAAGCTGAAATTCAAAAAATTTCTGAAGGAAATATAGATATAATTATTGGTACTCAATTGGTGGCTAAAGGGCATAACTTTCCAAAATTGAGGTTGGTTGGGGTAATTGATATCGATATTGGTCTGCAGGGATCAGATTTGAGAGCAGCCGAGCGTACTTATCAATTGGTTAGGCAAGTTTCTGGAAGAGCCGGGCGAACAGATAATAAAGGAATGGCCTTAATCCAAACCTATCAGCCTGAGCATCCTGTAGTTGAAGCAATTATAAAAGGCGATGATGACGATTTTTGGGTATCAGAAGCTAAACAGCGCGAGCTAGCCTGTATGCCTCCATTTGGAAAATTGGTGGGAATAGTTATATCTTCAAATAGTCTTGACAAGGCCATGTCTTTAGCCAATCAGCTAAAAAAAAATACCCATCCTCTCGATATATTGGCAGCTAAAATCTACGGCCCCGCTCCTGCACCGATTTCAAGGATTAAAGGTCGCCACCGGATACGTTTTTTAGTTAAATCCCCAAGGACCTCAGGGCTCCAAGACGCAATTCGAAATTGGGTGGCTACTGTTTCGCTTAAGGGAGATTTGCGATTATCCATCGACATCGACCCTCAAAGCTTTTACTAGCTTTTTAATTTACACTACTTCTGTTGACAGGTTTTGCTGATGGCTCGTTTGGTTTCAATCTTTGAGGTGAGCGAATTGCCTTTTTGGCGGAGGCCAATTTCTCTTCTGTTCATAATGGCTGTGGCGATGCCGATCGCATTTTCTGTGTGGTCAGCGCTATTAAACAACTTTGTTATTCAGATAGCTGATTTTGATGGCTCAGACATTGGTTTGCTGCACACAGTTAGGGAAGTTCCTGGGTTTTTAGCGATAGGTGTAATTTTAATCATCATGTTTTTAAGGGAGCAAACTCTTGGACTAATTTCTCTTGCTTTACTTGGTGTCGCAACTGCTTTGACTGCTTACTTTCCTTCTGTATCTGGGTTGCTGATTATTACTCTTATAAGTTCATTTGGGTTCCATTACTTTGAAACCGTCAATCAATCATTACAGTTACAATGGCTCCCAAAAGAAAAGGCTCCTCAGATCATAGGTTGGCTAGTTGGGGCGGGCTCTATAGCAACGCTTATTGTTTATCTCGGAATAATTATTGGTTGGCAAAAATTAGAACTTTCATTCAATTTTATTTATCTAACGTCAGGTGGTTTAACAGCTTTAATAGCAATATTGTGCTTATTATTTTTTCCAACCTTTAAAACTGAAACAAAACAAATAACGAAATTGGTGCTGCGTCGTCGTTACTGGTTATATTATGCTTTGCAATTTTTATCCGGCGCGCGAAGACAAATATTTGTTGTCTTTGCAGGTTTTATGATGGTTGAAAAGTTTGGTTTTGAGGTGCATCAGTTGACGGCACTTTTACTAATTAATTTGGCAATAAACATTTTTGTAGCACCGCTTTTTGGCCATTTTATAGCTCACTTTGGAGAGCGACGTGCTCTAATAATTGAGTATTTGGGCTTAGTATTCGTTTTTGTGGCTTACGGTGGAATTTATTTGTTTGATTGGGGGGTTGTGTTGGCAGCGACATTGTTTGTTCTAGATCATTTGTTTTTTGGTCTGCGAATGGCTCTTAAGACTTATTTCCAAAAGATTTCTGCTCCTGAAGATATTGCTCCAACTGCAGCTGTTGCGTTTACTATAAATCATATCGCTGCTGTATTCCTTCCAGTTCTATTAGGACTATTATGGCTGATTTCACCGGCTATTGTTTTTATGGTTGCAGCCTTGTTAGCTTTCTTATCGTTTACATTGGCTTTATTGGTTCCTAGATTTCCTGATATCGGGAATGAAACCTTGCTAGCACTGAAAACATATTCAAAATATAAAAATGGGGAGTGAAGATTGGTAACCTATTCGGCAATTACAAAAGTGAAAGATAGAAAACGAGCTGAAGGCTTGGGTGTTGCTTTTGAAAAACTTAATCCAGCACCCATGGGGGTGGGGGTATTTGAGTTGGAGGATGGTTCTAGTGAATGGGAAGTAGGTGCTTATTTTGATGATGAACCAGACGAAGTGTCAATTCTAATATTGGAAAACGCTTTTGAAGCAACTGGAATTGTCATATCTGAAATACCTGAAACAGATTGGGTTTCGAAAGTAAAACGAGAGTTGAGCCCTGTTGAAGCTGGTCGGTTTTTCGTTTTTGGTGACCACGATGCAGAAAAATTACCACAGGATCGAGTTGGATTGCTTATTGAGGCATCAATGGCCTTTGGTACTGGGCATCATGGGACAACAAAAGGTTGCCTTTTAGCTTTAGATAGTCTCATTTCGAAGAACAAAAGGTTGGATAATGTCATTGATATAGGCTGTGGTACGGCAGTGCTTGCTATGGCTGTAGGAAAGGTTTCTTCCTCTAAGATTATTGCGAGTGATGTGGACCAAGTTGCAGTAGAAGTTGCTTTGGCAAATTTGAAGGCTAACAAGTTGCAAAATCGCATTGATTGTCTAGAAGCCATGGGTTTTGAGAATGAGCTAATCAAGTCCAATGCACCTTTTGACCTAATATTTGCAAATATTTTGAAACCACCTTTAATTGATTTGGCTCCTTCAATTAGGAATTATTTAAAAAGTGGTGGGCATGCGATTGTGTCAGGAATTTTAGATGTGCAAGCTTCTGAAATAATTGAGGTTTATCATCAAAATAATCTAAAGGTCCTTGACCGCATTGATATTGGTGAATGGGTAACACTTACTTTTATTTGACCTTTACAAATTTTTGAAAGAGTTATTTGTTTTGGAAATAATCTGAAAATAGCCTCATTTAAAAATCAGGCTGTAAAAACCCGATTAACGACGTATTGGATAATAAAGGCATTGGATTTTGTTCACGTTTCGTGCTACTCTTTTTTTTAGGTAATAAAGGCAGTAATAAATGCGGGTTTTAGGAATTGATCCAGGCTTAAGAAATATGGGCTGGGGAATAATTGACGTAAAAGGAAACAAACTAACTCACATAGCAAATGGTGTTTGTAAATCTCAGGGTGAGGATTTGGCTACAAGGCTACTTTGTTTGTTTGATCAAATGGAACAAATACTACAAAAATGGCTGCCGACGCATGCAGCAGTAGAAAATACTTTCGTTAATAAAGATGGCGTGAACTCACTTAAACTGGCCCAAGCAAGAGCTATCGCTTTATTAGTTCCGAGGAAATTTGGCCTTGCTGTGTCAGAATATGCTCCTAACAAAGTGAAGAAGACCGTCGTTGGCGTTGGACATGCAGACAAACAACAAATAGCGCATATGGTTCAGCTTCAGCTTCCCGGCGTTAAATTAAATGGACCAGACTCAGCAGACGCTCTGGCTATTGCAATTTGTCACTCATATCATGCAGTATCGAATAATCGTTTTCAGCAAGCCCTAGAGAAGGTGTGATTATGATTGGCAGATTGCGTGGTCGTGTAGATTATAAAGCACAAGATCATTTTTTGTTAGATGTTAATGGTGTTGGATATCTAGTCTTTTGCTCAGAACGGACACTTGCCGACATACCAACCAATGGAGAGTTTACAACAATTTATACCGACTTACTTGTTAGAGAAGACTTAATGCAGCTCTTTGGGTTTGTATCGCAGGTAGAAAAAGAATGGTATCGGTTGCTAATTTCTGTTCAAGGGGTCGGTGCCAAGGCCTCTTTGGCCATTTTAAGTGCTTTGGGAGAAGATGGAGTTAGTCGAGCCATCGCACTAGGTGACTGGACTTCAATCAAGTCTGCTAAGGGTATAGGTCCAAAGACTGCTCAAAGAGTAGTGAATGAACTGAAAGACAAAGCAGCCCATGTTATGTCGATCGTACCTATCGAAGTTAGTAGGGGCGAAAAGGTTATAGATGATGATGACGTTGTTGAAGTTATTGATAATCAAGCATCTAAAGATTTAGCTATGTCAAACAAAAATGCGCAAGCTGATGCTTTATCAGCATTGCAAAATCTTGGTTACACACCAGGCGACTCTGCTACTGCGGTAGCGAAAGTGCTTCATGAAAATTCTGATTTAAGCACTGAAGAATTAATCCGGGACTCACTCAAAATGCTTAGCCCAAAAGGATAATAATGAGCGAAATTAATCCCTTACTTCGAGAAGAGCCAATACCTGATGATAGTGATAGAGCTCTAAGGCCAAAATCGATTAGCGAATTTATAGGACAGTCAGAAGCTCGTTCTAACCTCCGTGTTTTTATTGAAAGTGCAAGGCGGCGCAATGATGCTATGGATCATACCCTATTTTTTGGACCCCCAGGATTAGGTAAAACTACTCTTGCTCAAATAATCAGTAGGGAACTGGGTGTAAATTTTAAAATGAGTTCTGGCCCAGTTTTAGCAAAAGCAGGTGATTTGGCGGCAATTTTAACCAATTTAGAGACTAACGATGTTTTGTTTATTGATGAAATTCACAGACTGAACCCAGTCGTCGAAGAGATTTTATACCCAGCGCTGGAGGATTTTGAATTAGATCTTGTAATTGGAGAAGGTCCAGCAGCAAGAACAGTTCGGATTGAACTTCAGCCATTCACGCTAGTTGGGGCAACAACCAGATTGGGGCTTCTTACGACGCCACTGCGTGACCGGTTTGGAATACCAATTAGGCTGCAGTACTATTCTGACGAAGAACTTTATGAAATTGTCAAATTGAATACAGAGAAACTTGGTGTTGCTTCCGATGAAAATGGGGCAAGAGAAATTGCACGGCGAGCTAGAGGTACCCCGAGAATAGCTGGGCGTCTTCTAAGACGAGTGGTTGATTTTGTATTGGTTGAGGGTGATGGTGTTTTAAACAAAAAAATAGCTGACCACGCTTTAAGTCGCCTTGGAGTAGATAATTTAGGCCTTGATGGTGCAGATCGAAGGTACTTAAAATTAATAGCAGAACAGTATTCTGGCGGACCTGTTGGAATTGAGACTTTATGTGCGGCGATATCTGAAAGTAGGGATGCATTGGAAGAAGTTATTGAACCTTACCTGTTGCAAATGGGATTGATTCAGAGAACACCCCGCGGCCGCATGCTTGCGAATAACGGTTGGAAGCACCTTGGGATGCAACCACCCAAGTCGCAAGGAAATATGTTTGAGTAAATTGAAATTAAGTATTTTTGGTAAGAATTTTGAAAAAACATAAAGGCTCAATAGAAACTTATTTTACTCGATCAGATGGAAAGTATATTTTTGCTAGATGGGGAAGACCCATCGCCCCAGTTGTTTTCGGTGTGCAGGATGAAACTCTTGTAACTTTAAAATCAGTTATTCAATCAATAGTTGATTTGGCTAACCACGAATTAGTGGAAACTGATCCTGAGTTGGGATCAAATGCAATGTTTTTTTTCTTTTTATCTTGGGAAGAGTTGCTCGAAGTAAAGGATTTAGACAGAATTATTCCGCATCTGGGCAATTTGGTTGAACGCTTAAAATCTATTCAAGCAAATCAATATAGGTTTTTCAGGTTTGATACCGCTGGCGGTATCAAAGCAGTTTTCACGTTTATTTGCATGGACGACAACTTAGCCTCAGTATCTGCTGAAGTGTTATGTTTGAACCAAGTTGTTCAGATGTTTTTACTTTGGTCCGATGATGCATTTAAAGAAAAATCTCCCACTTCAATTACAAATAATGGCGCGGTTATAATCAATCCGATAATAGGTGATACTATCAGAGCAGTTTATGATCCGACGATGCCAATAGTTTCAACTGATAAAAGTCATGCCTTAAGAGCGCAGGCCAGAATAGATTTGTTTAGAAAGAATTAAGTATGAAAAATCATTCAATGAATATCCGAGTTTATTATGAAGATACGGATTTAGGAGGAGTTGTATACTATGCTAATTATTTGCGATTTATAGAAAGAGCCCGAAGCGAGTGGATCCGCAATCTTGGAATTGATCAAATCAAAATGCGGAATGAGGAAAAAGCCATTTTTGTAGTGACAAAACTTAAAGCAGATTACCTACGGCCGGCACATTTCGATGATATGCTTAAAGTCGAAACAAAGATAAAAGTTGTTTCCCCGGTCAGAGCGTATTTCTACCAAAATATTTTTCGCGAAGAAGAAGTTATATTTAATGCAGAAGTATGTGTAACATGCACTTCAACTTCCGGTAAAGTCGAACGATTACCAGAAAAGATTAAAACATTAATGACATAAAACTATACTCGGTCCCTTTTCTCATGTTAACAGGGTGCCGGTTTTATAATCGTGAGGAAATTGCCCATGATATCAGAAGCATTAATATTAACAGCTATAGTAGCAACTCCAGAAATGGATTTTTCATTTTGGGCTCTCTTCGCTCGAGCAACAATTACGGTTAAAATTGTTATTTTATTGCTGATTGGTGCGTCTTTTTGGGCATGGTCCATTATTATTCAAAGACATCTAATTTTCAATTCAGCTAGAAGGGATGCTACAAGATTTGACCGAGCTTTTTGGTCTGGTGAGCCTTTGGACGAATTATATCAACAGCTTGGGCAGAACCCACGGGGGCGAGCGGCGAAAATTTTTGTAGCGGGTATGAAGGAATGGGAGCAGTCACAGCGTGCGGATGGTGGTTTAATAGCTGGCATTCAATCACGCGTCGATAGATCAATGGATGTAGCCGTCTCGAGAGAGGCTGAAAAATTACAATCAGGATTGATTGTTTTGGCAACTGTTGGCTCAACGGCGCCATTTGTGGGCTTGTTTGGTACAGTTTGGGGCATAATGAATGCCTTTATTGAAATTGCCCAACAGCAAAATACAAACTTAGCTGTTGTTGCCCCTGGGATTGCTGAGGCCTTGTTGGCCACAGGTCTTGGCCTACTAGCGGCTATTCCAGCTGTAGTTTTTTATAACAAGCTTAATTCTGACTGTGATAGAATCGTGGCTGGATATGAAAGTTTTGCTGATGAGTTCTCAACAATATTGAGCCGTCAATTGGATAGTTAATATGAGTGCCACTGCTAATTTGAAAAACCTTAAGCAGTCTAGACGAAGATATAGTCGAAGATCAGTTCCTATGTCTGAGATAAACGTGACACCTTTTGTCGATGTAATGTTAGTTCTTTTAATTATTTTTATGGTAGCAGCTCCCATGTTAACTGTTGGAGTCGATGTTGAATTGCCAAAAAGTGCAGCTAATGCATTAGAAACAGAAAATGAAGAGCCCTTAACCATTACGATAACAAAGGAAGGGGAAATTGTTTTGCAAACGAGTACTATACCGAGGGAACAATTGATTACTCGTCTTCAAGGTGTTGCTGCTGAACGTGCAAGTAATCGTATTTTTTTGCGGGCTGATGGAGCAGTTCAATATGAGTTCGTTATGCAAATTATGGGCGCTTTGAATGCCGGCGGTTTTCAGGATATAGGATTAGTCACGGATATTGGAGGCCCAGCCTTAAACGACGTTTCTGAAGAGTAAAAAGGTTATGCAATTTGGGCATTATATATCTGGTTTTGCACATTTGGTTCTTTTAACGGGATTATTTATAGGTCCTGTTTTTCAAAATGATATAGAACCAGTTGATTATTCGACTGTTTCTTTAATTTCTGAACAGGATTTTATTGATCTTACTGCATCGAATATTTCACCTTCAGTATCTGAAGACGCAAGTAAATTTATTCCAATGAATGAAAATAATGATAAATTAAATTTTAAATTTAATGAGGAAAGTAAGGTTTTAAAATCAGAAGGCCCCGAAGTTGTTCTTGATGAACCTATAGAGCCAGAAATTAAAAAACCTGAAATGGAATTAGCTCTGAAACAAAGGCCTCCTGAAATATCTAAAGAATTGAAGTCTCCAGTTTCAGAAATAGCAAATAAAATACCCGATGTTCAAAATGAATCCACTAAATTGAATAAGCCCAGCAAAACTTCAAAGCCAAATAAAATGACGCAACCTGAAATTAATCTTTCCCAAGAATTAGAGATTGCTAAAGGTTCTGTAGATGATTTAGCCGTTGTGAAAGATAATATAAAAGCCTCAACTGATATTATAGTTTCATCACTGAGGCCTAAAAGCCGTCCGCGCTACATATCTAAACCAAATTTTGAGATCAAATCAGAAAGTAAGGTAATAGAGTCGGTCGTTTCAGATGCAATTCAATCGTCGTCTGCACAAAACTCGCTAAGTAAGCCTTTAACAGAAACTGAAACGGGTAATTTACAAACAGCAATACAAACATGTTGGTTTAGGGACCCTGGCTCATTGGCCGAGGATGTGAAATTAACTATATTTATGTCCCTTGATAGAAATGGACGAGTTAATCCAAACTCTATTAAGGTTGTTGAAATATCAGGTGGTGACGAGGGTGCTCAAGAGGTGGCTTTCAGAAGAGCAAAAATAGCAATTATAAGTTGTGGAAAAAACGGCTATAAGTTACCACCAAATAAATATGAGCGTTGGCGGGAAATAGAAGTGGTATTTGATCCAACCAACTAATTAAGATTAAAATTATTAGGTAGAAAATAAGGAATTGGTTTTGAAAACATTCTTAGTAATTTTTTTTATTAGTTTATCAACATTTGTTCAATCTGCGCCTCTGCGCATCACAATAACAGAAGGCGTAATCGAACCGTTACCTTATGCTGCGCCTACATTTATCGGCGAAACAGGTGCGTCGAATGAATTAGCAAATAAAATAACAGAGTTAGTTAAAAATGACTTATTAGGTTCGGGGTTATTTAGAGAAGTACCCAAGTCATCTTATATATCGGGCATAGATAAATTTAATTCCCCTATCCAATACTCAGATTGGAAAGCAATAAAAGTGCAAGCTCTTTTGACTGGCTCAGTTCTTGTTTCCGGTGAAAAGCTGTCGGTAAAATTTAGGCTTTTTGATGTTTTTTCGAATAACGAACTTGGAAAAGGTCTTCAGTTTAATTCTACAAAACAGGGATGGCGGCGTGTTGCTCATAAAGTAGCTGATGAGGTTTATTCCCGAATAACTGGCGAGCAGGGATATTTTGACAGCCGTGTTGTTTATGTTGCTGAAACTGGAAAAAAAGGTTCTCGAAAAAAACGTTTGGCTATTATGGACTTTGACGGTGCGAATTCGAAACATTTGACCGATGGTTCCTATATTGTATTAGCTCCTCGGTTCTCGCCCACAGGAGAACGAGTATTATATACTAGCTATGAAACTGGAACCCCCCAGATATATGTAATAAATGTCGCCACCTCGAAGCGAACTGTTTTGAAAAACCGAAAAGGAACAATGAGTTTCGCCCCACGGTTCTCTCCAGATGGGCAATCTGTCGTTTACTCTTTAGAGCAGGGTGGTAATACGGACATTTACGTCATGAACCTAAGAAACTCCTCCAGCGCTAGATTAACATCAGCGCCATCCATTGAGACTGCACCCAGCTTTTCCCCAGATGGATCTGAAATTGTATTTGAAAGTGATAGATCAGGAACTCAGCAGTTATATGTGATGTCCTCCCTTGGAGGTGGTGCGAAAAGAATTAGCTCTGGGGATGGTCGCTACGGAACTCCTGTTTGGTCGCCACGGGGTGACCGGATAGCTTTTACCAAACAAAGCCGGGGGCGTTTCCATATTGGTGTCATGCGTGTTGACGGTTCTAAGGAAAGGTTGTTAACAGCATCTTTCCTCGATGAAGGTCCAACTTGGTCTCCAAACGGCAGAGTTATTATGTTTACCAGAGAAACACAGGGCGAGACAGGCGTTTCAGCTCTTTATTCGGTTGATGTTTCAGGAAGAAATTTAAAAAAAGTTAAGACAAGAGACGGAGGATCTGATCCGTCTTGGTCACCACTTGGAAAATAACATTATTTGCAGGGTTAGTATTTCATGTTATCACTGAATTTGAGAGGCTAATAATGACAAAATTTAGTTTATATTTGTGCGCGATTTTGATCATATTTTTAGGTGGATGTTCACAAAATGCATCGACCCCATTCTCAACAAATGGTATGTTGAACAGCTCTAGTTCTAAATTCGAAGGTAACGTCAGTAACCCAAGTTCGATAGCTTTTTTTAAAAATAATGTTGGCGATCGTGTACTATTTTCCATCGATCAATCAGATTTAGATCAGTCAGGTAAGGACATATTGTTGGGCCAAGTCAAATGGTTGCAAGCAAACGTTGATTACAAAATTATTATTGAGGGGCATGCAGATGAAAGGGGTACAAGAGAATATAATCTTGCGCTTGGAGCTCGAAGAGCTAACTCTGCTCGTGAATTTTTGGTATCTAGAGGAATAGAGAGCTCTCGTATTCAAACAGTGAGCTTTGGAAAAGAGCGACCAGTAGAACTTTGCAGCAACGAAAATTGCTACAGTGAGAATAGGCGAGCTGTTTCAGTAGTTTCTAACCTAAATTTTTAATTGGAGTTTAAGATGATAAGGTCGGTTGCTTTAATTTGCGCATTACTTTTTGCACCGACAATTATTTATGCTCAAGACAACAACAAGACATTAGCTGATGTAAGGCAAGACCTTAATATTCTTTACGTTGAAGTTCTGAAACTAAGGCGGGAGTTGTCTACAACACAAACTTCTTCGATGATATCGTCTAACGAAGCCTCTGTATTAGAAAGACTTGATGGAATGGAACAAGAGTTGAGGCGTTTAACTTCTGAAACAGAAAATTTAGAGTTCAGAGTCAATAACATTGTAAGAGATGGCACCAATAGGGTTCGCGACCTTGAGTATCGGTTGGTGGAATTAGAAGGGGGAGACCTTAGTAAAATTGATTATGCTACAACCCTGGGAGGTGACTTAGAAATATCGTCAGAAATTAACGTTGAAGAAAATTCTGGGCCAGAATTAGCAATTGGAGAAAAAGCAGATTTTGAAAATGCACAAAATGCATTGTTAGAAGAGCGCTTTGAAGACTCCTTATTGCTATTTGAGCGATTTCTGGAAAACTACCCTGATAGTCCACTGAGCGCAGCTATCATTATAGGCAGAGGAAACGCATATGAGGGGCTTGGGGAAATCAAAAAAGCAGCAAGAGCATATCTAAATAGCTTTTCATTATACGAAGACTCGCCAGTTGCCCCAGAAGCGCTGACCTTGTTGGGGAATGCTCTTGTAAATTTGGGGCAAACTGATGCCGGATGCCAAACTTTAGCGCAAGTTCTTATGCGCTTCCCAGGTTCTGATTACAGTCTTGAGGCCGAGAAAATGATGTCGGAACTGCAGTGTCCTTAAGTGTTAAAATTACGACACAGGTATTTCAAACACTTTCAGATCTCAAAAAAAAGTATGGGTTTGTTGAGCTTGGTTTAGCTGTTTCTGGGGGGAGTGATAGTTTAGCTATGCTCTATCTTTGTAAGGACTGGGCAGTAAAAAACAAAATCAAACTGCGTTGTGTTACTGTAGATCACAAGCTTCGTTCTGAGTCGTTAATTGAGGCAGAACTAGTCGCAGGTCATTGCAAGAAGCTAGGCATAAATCATGAAATAGTTGGATGGGACCATGAAGAGAAGCTGAAGGGTAACTTATCTGACTTAGCTCGCTCAGCCCGATATAGGATAATTGATAAATGGCGCAAAAATATAAATTTTGTTTTAGTGGGCCATACCCAGAATGATCAGGTTGAAACTTTTTTTATGAATTTGAAGAGGGGATCCGGAATTGAAGGTTTGAAAGGTATGCCTGTGAGTTTTAGAAGATCTGAAGGTTACTATATATTAAGACCATTAATTCATACCTCAAGGGAAAGTTTGCAACAGTATCTTAAGGAAAAGAATATAACTTGGGTAAGTGACCCCTCTAATTCGAACGAAGATTTTGAACGAATTTCTCAGCGCAAAACATGGACAATATTAAAGTCGAAAGGTTTTTCTGAGAACCGTATCGAATTGAGCGCAGACCATATGCGAAGAGCCCACGAGGCTTTAAACCACATGTTGCCTATTCACTTCAAATCGATTGGAAAACAAGAGATTACTGATTTATTGTGGGAGTATAATAGCTTTGTCTTGTTGCCGGAAGAATTTAAACTTCGCTTAATTTCTGCTGTTGTAATGTGGAATGGGAATGTTCATTACCGTCCAAGATTTAAAGCTATTTTGGATGTCTTGAAAAATATAAATGAAAAGAAAACAGTCGTTTTGGGAGGTTCTATATTTTATTATAATGCTGGCAAAATTCGGATCACAATCGAGTATCAATCTGTAAAGGGAAATGCCATAAGTTGTACGTCCGGATTAGTATGGCGAAATATTTGGAAAGTTGAAAGGGAAATTAAAGATGGGTACATTACTGCTATTGGGATTGACGGCAATAAACAGTTATCAAAACAACAAAGATCGACGATGCCCTTCCGATCAAGAATTATTCAACCAGGTATTTTTGTAAAAGAAAAACTGTTGATTGTCCCAACGCTTGATAGTGACAGTTCCGAGTATTTGTCATTTTGTGGAATAAAGTTTAATGATTTTCTTCACAACCATTGAACCTTGCGTATGACTTTCTATATTTATAAGTAAGCAAACCAAACTAGACAATTCTGGAGATATTCCTTGGGTAATAATCGAAACGTAGCATTTTGGGTAGTTCTGTTCCTTTTAATTGTTGTATTATTCAACGTATTCAGCACAGGCAGCAGTAGTATGCAAAGCCGTGAAGTGCCTTTCTCAGAGTTTGTTAACAACGTGACTGGAGGAGAAATCAGAGCGGTGACCCTGGACGGGGAAAAAGTGCGGTTTACGGGGCCCGATAATAGAGAACAGTTTACTATTCGACCTGGTGATGCTGATGTTACCAATTTATTGATTGCAAACGATGTTGCAATCAGAGCTGAACAACAGGAAACGTCTGGGCTTCAATCCTTTTTAATGACTGTTTTTCCATTCCTTTTACTGATCGGTGTTTGGATCTATTTCATGAACCGAATGCAAGGTGGTGGTAGAGGTGGAGCGATGGGATTTGGCAAATCCAAAGCAAAGCTGTTAACCGAAAAACAAGGCAGAGTTACCTTTGACGATGTGGCGGGTATAGACGAAGCTAAAGAAGAACTTGAAGAGATTGTTGAGTTTCTGAGAAATCCACAAAAATTCAGTAAACTTGGAGGTAAAATTCCTACTGGCGCTTTGTTAGTTGGACCACCTGGTACTGGTAAGACTTTGTTAGCTAGAGCAATAGCAGGAGAGGCTGGCGTTCCGTTCTTTACAATTTCTGGTTCGGATTTTGTTGAGATGTTTGTTGGTGTAGGCGCTTCTCGTGTGCGTGACATGTTTGAGCAGGCGAAAAAGAACGCTCCGTGTATTGTATTCATAGATGAAATCGACGCCGTGGGACGCAACCGTGGAAGTGGATACGGTGGCGGAAACGATGAGCGCGAACAAACCCTTAATCAGCTTCTGGTTGAAATGGACGGGTTTGAGGTCAACGAAGGTGTAATTATATTGGCTGCTACAAACCGACGAGACGTTTTAGATCCAGCATTACTGCGACCGGGGCGATTTGATCGTACGGTTAATGTGCCAAATCCGGATATTAAAGGCCGTGAAAAAATTCTTAATGTGCATGCGAAAAAAACCCCATTGGGACCGGATGTCGATCTTAGATTAATAGCCAGAGGGACGCCCGGCTTTTCGGGTGCTGATTTGGCAAATCTAGTAAATGAAGCGGCTTTGATGGCAGCGCGGATCGGTAGGTCAGTTATAACAATGATCGATTTCGAAAATGCAAAAGATAAAGTAATGATGGGGTCCGAAAGGCGCTCTATGGTCTTGACCCAAGAGCAAAAAGAAAAAACAGCATATCATGAAGCTGGGCATGCGGTTGTGGGGTTAGCATTGCCTCAGTGTGATCCGGTATACAAAGCCACAATTATCCCTCGTGGGGGTGCTTTAGGAATGGTCGTGTCACTTCCTGAAATTGATCGTTTAAATTGGCATAAATCTGAATGTGAAGAAAAGTTGGCGATGACCATGGCTGGTAAAGCCGCTGAAATAATAAAATACGGTGCAGATAATGTATCCAATGGGCCAGCTGGAGACATTCAACAAGCTTCAGGTTTAGCTAGAGCTATGGTTCTTCGTTGGGGTATGTCTGACAAGGTTGGAAATATTGATTACACCGAAGCTCATGAAGGTTACCAAGGCAATACAGCCGGATTCTCAGTGTCGGCAAATACGAAAGAGTTGATAGAAGAAGAGGTTAAGAGCTTTATTCAAAAGGGCTATGATACTGCTTTTAAAATATTAACAAAAAAGAAAAAAGAGTGGGATCGTTTAGCTTTAGGGTTGCTTGAATATGAGACCTTGACTGGTGAAGAAATAAAAAAAGTTATGAATGGCGATCCTCCACACTCTGATGATGAGGGTAAGGATGATGGTAGTGCATCAGCACCTTCTGTTACAGCTATCCCTAAAACAAAGCCCAAAGCAAAACCAAGCGGCAGTATGGAGCCAGAACCTAGCTAAACAAGCTTTTTGCGACCAAAAGAATATTTTTCTTTTTAGGCGTGAATTGCTCCACTACCACAGGCCAACGCGGCTTCTCGAACTGCTTCTGAATAGGTTGGATGGGCGTGGCAAGTAAGGGCCACATCTTGAGCAGATGCCCCAAACTCCATTGCTATGCATAGCTCATGGATAAGGTCTCCAGCTGCTGGACCAATGATGTGTGCTCCTAGGATCCGGTCGCTGTCTTTATCAGCTATAATTTTTACAAAGCCATCTGCGGCGAAATTTGCCTTCGCTCTGCCGTTTCCCATAAACATAAATTTACCAATTTTCACGGAGTAGTCATTTTCTTTGGCTTGCAGTTCAGTTAGTCCCACAGACGCAACTTCTGGAGAAGTATAAATAACGCTTGGGATTACTTGATAATTAATATGTCCATTTTTACCAGCAATTTGTTCTGCTACTGCAATGCCCTCATCTTCTGCTTTATGAGCCAACATTGGACCTTCAACAACATCACCAATTGCGTAAATATTTGGTACCATTGTTTGCCACTCATTATCAATTTTGATTTGGCCACGCTCGGTTAATTCAATATTCAACTTATCTATTCCTAGGCCATTAGTGCTCGGTTTTCTCCCGGTTGCGACTAAAACGATATCTCCATCTAATTCATGCAAACTTTCATCTTTATTTAGCTTATATTTTACTTTTCCCCCAGATTTGGATTTACTAGCGGACTGCACGGCGGCTCCCATAATAAAGGAAATACCTTGTTTTTTTAGAATTCTCTGGAAGGTTTTTTGCACCTCTGTATCCATACCAGGTGTTATATAATCTAGGTACTCAATAATCGTAACTTTTGTACCAAGACGCGCATAAACGGAGCCGAGTTCCAACCCAATAACGCCCGCACCGATAACTGTCATTGTTTTTGGTATTTTGGATAATGATAACGCTCCAGTTGATGACACTATTATCTTTTCGTCGATTTCGACGTTGGGAATAGTACTTGGTTCTGACCCTGAAGCGATAATTATATTATTAGCGTCGTAAGTTGTATCGTTTATTTGAACTTTTCCTGGAGCGGATATTGAGGCCCAACCTTTTAAATGATCTATTTTATTTTTTTTGAATAAAAACTCGATGCCTTTGGTATTTGCTTCAATCGTTTCAGTTTTATAATTTTGCATTTTAGCCCAATCTACAGACGGCGGCTTTGCTATTAATCCCATTTTCTCAAAATTATGTTCAGCCTCATGAAGTTGGTGACTGGCATGTAACAATGCTTTGGATGGGATACAGCCTATATTTAAACATGTTCCGCCGAGAGTATCACGACCTTCCACACAGGCTGTTTTAAGACCCAGTTGAGCGCAACGAATAGATGCAACATAACCTCCCGGTCCACTCCCTATGACTATAACATCATATTTCGACATCTCATTTCCCTTTCCTGCACCTAATCAAAGATCCATTAGAAGTCGCCGTGGGTCCTCTAATGCTTCTTTTACTCTAACTAAGAATGTTACTGCGCCTTTTCCATCGACAATCCTATGGTCGTAACTCAATGCTAGATACATCATGGGTCGAATTACTACTTCGCCGTTTATTGCCATAGGGCGGTCTTGGATTTTATGCATTCCCAAAATACCAGATTGCGGAGGATTTAAAATTGGTGAAGACATAAGAGATCCGTAAACTCCGCCATTTGAAATAGTGAACGTCCCACCTTGCATTTCATCAATACTCAGCTTGCCATCTCTTGCTCGCTTTCCCTTCTCAGAGATAGATTTTTCGATTTCTGCGAAAGACATGCTGTCGGCGTTTCGAATGACTGGAACGACCAATCCAGTAGGAGTCCCCGCAGCAATTCCCATGTGTACATAATTTTTATATATTACGTCAGTTCCATCAATTTCTGCATTCACTTCGGGAACTTCATTTAGAGCATGGCAGCAAGCCTTTGTAAAAAATGACATAAACCCTAGTTTAGTGCCATGTTTTTTTTCAAATAATTCTTTAAATTCACTTCTCAAAGACATAACCTCTGTCATGTCTACTTCATTGTAAGTTGTTAACATTGCGGCTGTATTTTGACTATCTTTTAGACGTTTTGCTATCGTTTGTCTTAGCCGGGTCATTTTGACCCGCTCTTCTCGATCAGCGTCTTCTACTGAACTTGGAGCGCGCGAGATTGAGCTCTTTTCTGTTGTCTCAATCGCAGCAGACTGTAGAGCTTTCAGGACATCATTTTTCATTATCCGGCCATCTTTTCCAGATCCTTCAATTGCATCGGCTGAAATTTTATTTTCAGCCATCAACTTTTTCGCAGAAGGAGCGTTCTCGATATTGGGGTTTTGATTAATAGATTTTGCTCCTGTATTGGGTTCGAAAACATTGTTATCTTTTTTTGTAGCCAGTTTTTTCTTATTTTCTGATTTTTCAATGTCGCCCTCACTGATTGTTGTGAGCAATGCATCCATATTAACAACACTCCCCTCCTGGGCTACTATCTCACCCATGACCCCAGCGACAGGGCTTGGCACTTCAACTGTTACTTTGTCAGTTTCAAGTTCGCAGAGCATTTCATCCATATTTATTTTATCACCAGGCTGCTTGAACCAAGTTGCAACTGTTGCTTCTGTTACGCTTTCACCAAGAGTAGGAACTCGTACATCGGTCATTATTTGATTTCCTTTAAATTTAGAGCCTCATCAACAATCAATTTTTGTTGTTCTTTGTGTTGACTTGCCAGTCCTGTAGCCGGAGAAGCACTCGCTGGCCTACCAACAAAAATTGGTCTTTTGGACTTAGCTTTCATCCTACTTAGAACCCACTCAATATTTGGCTCCATAAAAGACCATGCACCTTGGTTTTTGGGTTCCTCTTGGCACCAGATCATCTCTGCATTTTTGAACCTCTCAAGTTCTTTAACTGCTGACATTGCTGGAAAAGGATAAAATTGCTCAAACCGAAGTAGATAGATATCGTTTATTTCTCGTGCGTCTCTTTCTTCTAATAAATCGAAATAGACTTTTCCTGAGCACATAACCACACGCTTGATATCTTTATCTTTGACCAACTTGGCGCTTGAGTTTCCCTTTTGCGCATCATCCCATAAAACACGATGGAAGGATGAGCCATTTGTGAAATCATCAACTTTAGATGTGCAGAGCTTATGCCTTAGAAGTGATTTGGGAGTCATTAAAACAAGTGGTTTTCGAAAATCTCGATGTACTTGCCTTCTCAATATATGAAAGTAATTGGCCGGTGTGGAGCAATTGGCTACGATCCAATTATCTTGGCCACACATTTGCAAAAAACGCTCTAATCTTGCAGAACTATGCTCAGGACCTTGCCCTTCAAACCCATGGGGTAGTAACATTGTCAGTCCAGACATTCGGAGCCATTTGCTTTCACCAGAGCTAATAAATTGATCAAACATTATCTGGGCGCCATTAGCAAAATCACCAAATTGTGCTTCCCATAAAATCAAAGCATTTGGTTCAGCTAGAGAGTAACCGTATTCAAACCCCAAGACTGCATATTCAGATAACATGGAATCTATTACTTCATATTTGGCTTGCCCTTTTCTTATGTTATTAAGCGGATAGTAACGCTCTTCAGTTGATTGATTGATTAGTCCAGAATGCCTCTGACTAAATGTACCTCTTGTGCTATCTTGCCCTGATAATCGAACAGGAAAGCCTTCTGTTAGAAGTGACCCAAAAGCCAGAGCTTCAGCTGTTGCCCAATCAAAACCTTTACCAGCCTCAAACATTTTGCCTTTAGTGTCTGAAAGCCTGGAAACAGTTTTATGCAAGTCGTAATCTTTTGGCGGCTGAGACAAGGCTTTACCAATGTCAGAGAATGTCTCTTCGCTAATAGCTGTTTTCCCCCTTTGATAGTCTTCTTTATTTCTATCTAAATGTGACCAACGTCCATCAAGCCAATCAGCCTTATTTGGTTTGTAATCTCGACCGGCCTCAAATTCAGCGTTCATTTTTGCCTGAAAAGAAGCTTTCATGTCTTCGATTTCACCTTCAGGTATCAAACCGTCGTTAACCAGTCTTTCGGTATAAATTGAAAGTGATGTTTTTTGCTTTTTGATGTGCTTGTACATAAGAGGATTTGTGAACATTGGTTCATCCCCTTCATTATGCCCAAACCGCCGGTAACATATTATATCTAAAACAACATCCTTATGAAATTTTTGTCTATATTCCGTCGCGACTTTGGCCGCATGGACAACAGCTTCTGGATCATCTCCGTTTACGTGGAATATAGGGGCTTCAACCATTAAAGCTATGTCAGTTGGGTAAGGTGATGATCGGCTGAAGTGCGGAGCAGTTGTGAAGCCAATCTGGTTATTGACCACAATATGCATTGTACCGCCTGCTTTATGCCCAACTAAACCTGATAAGCCAAAACACTCAGCCACTACACCCTGACCAGCAAAAGCGGCATCACCATGTAACAGTACAGGCATAACTGAGGTTCGCTTGTTATCTTTTAATTGTTCTTGCTTTGCTCTCACTTTACCAACAACAACAGGGTTTACAGCTTCCAAATGGCTCGGATTTGCAGTTAAGGATAAATGAACATTATTACCGTCAAATTCTCGATCTGATGATGCTCCAAGATGGTATTTTACATCACCGGATCCATCTACCGCGTCTGGTTTAGAGGATCCTCCTTGGAACTCATTAAATATCGCCCGATACGGTTTGCTCATAACATTTGCAAGCACTGATAATCGGCCTCTATGGGGCATACCTATTACTATTTCTTGAACACCAAGTGCGCCGCCACGCTTTATAATTTGTTCCATTGCAGGGATAAGGCTTTCACCACCATCTAACCCAAAGCGTTTTGTGCCCATATATTTAACGTGCAGAAATTTTTCAAAGCCCTCTGCTTCAACTAATTTATTCAAGATGGCCTTTCGCCCCTCACGAGTAAATTTTATTTCTTTTCCATAACCTTCAATCCGCTCTTTAAGCCAAGCTGATTGCTCGGGATCAGAAATATGCATGTATTGCAAAGCAAAAGTACCACAATAAGTTCTTCGTACTATTTCAACAATTTGTCTCATTGATGCAATTTGGAGACCTAAAACATTATCAATAAAAATTGGACGGTCTAAATCTGTTTCCAAAAATCCATAGCTTTTGGCGTCTAATGAATTTCTTGCTTCCGATGTGTCTCGCATTCCAAGAGGGTCCAAATCTGCAGCAAGATGGCCGCGTATTCGATAAGCCCGAATTAGCATTAGTGCTCGAACGCTATCTAGAACCGCTCGTTGAATTGCATCATTAGATATTTCGACATTTTTTTCTTCAGCAATCTGGCTTATCTTTTCAGCAATCTTGTTAGTTTCTTCGCTTTGAGCCCATTGCCCATCTAATGCAGCTGTAAGGTCATCGTTTGGCTCTGGTGGCCAATCTCGTCTTCCCCAACTTGGACCTTCTGCATCTTTTTTAATGCTTACTTCATCATCGCCCATCGACTTGAAAAATTGTTGCCAGGTTTCATCCAATGCTTGCGGATCTTGGGCATATTGTGCGTATAAATGTTCTAAATATTCGGCATTATGCCCTTGCATAAAAGATGAGGCTTTTAATTCCGAGTTAGGGGAGTGATCATTCATGGTTTCGCCTAATTTTTAAATTTTTGGTTTAAACAAAATTTTTGTTATATTCTTTTCAATCAACCAATCGCCTTCAACACTGCTTCACCTAAACTACCAGGGCTCTCTGCTACAATTATGCCTGCTGACTGCATGGCTTCGATTTTATCTTCAGCGCCACCCTTGCCGCCTGCTACTATTGCGCCAGCGTGTCCCATTCTTCTGCCGGGTGGGGCAGTTCTACCGGCGATAAAACCAGCTGTTGGTTTGCTACGCCCTTTTTTTGCTTCATCTTTTAGGAACTGGGCGGCTTCTTCTTCCGCAGAGCCACCTATTTCTCCTATCATAATAATACTTTCTGTTTCATCATCTTTCAAAAACCATTCAAGAACATCTATGTGTTCTGTCCCTTTAACAGGGTCTCCTCCAATTCCAACACAAGACGATTGTCCTAAGCCGACGTCAGAAGTTTGCTTTACAGCTTCGTAAGTTAAGGTGCCTGACCTTGATACTACTCCAACAGATCCTCTCTTATGGATATGGCCAGGCATAATGCCTATTTTACAAGCGTCTGGGGTTATTACTCCCGGACAGTTCGGTCCAATAAGAATAGAAGTTGAATTTTCGAGTGCTCTTTTCACTTTCAGCATATCCTGAACAGGTATACCCTCAGTAATGCAAACAATTAAACCCATTTGAGCGTCTATAGCTTCTAAAATAGAGTCTGCTGCGAAGGGGGGAGGAACATATATGACCGATGCATCTGCGCTGGTTGCATGTTTTGCCTCGTGCACAGAATTGAATACAGGCAAACCTAAATGATTGCTACCGCCTTTTCCAGGAGTTACCCCTCCAACCATTTTTGTTCCATAAGCTATAGCTTGCTCAGAATGAAATGTTCCTTGTGAACCAGTAAAGCCTTGACATATTACTTTAGTTTTTTCGTCAATTAATACAGCCATTACTCAACCTTTCACTGCTCTTACAATTTTTTCTGCCCCGTCTTTTAAGTCGTTTGCAGCAATGACATCCAGCCCAGAGTTGTTTATTATGTCTTTTCCTTTTTCAACGTTTGTCCCTTCCAGACGAACAACTAAGGGAACTTGCAAACCAACCTCTTTGACAGCAGCAACTACTCCTTCGGCGATCACATCACATCGCATGATCCCACCAAAAATATTGACTAATATACCTTTAACTTTAAGATCAGATGTAATTATTTTGAAGGCCTCTGTGACTTTCTCTGTTGTAGCGCCGCCTCCAACATCTAAAAAATTAGCTGGCTCAGCGCCATATAGTTTAATGATGTCCATAGTTGCCATAGCAAGCCCGGCACCATTCACCATACATCCAATTTCGCCATCTAAAGCTATATAATTCAAGTCGTATTTGCTGGCTTCCAATTCTTTAGGATCTTCTTCTGTGGTATCCCTTAAGTCAGCTATATCTTGGTGCCTATAGATCGCATTACTATCAAAGCCTACCTTAGCATCTAAGACTGTAAGATTGCCTTTTTTTGAAACGATTAACGGATTAATCTCTAACATTTCCATGTCTTTTTCTACAAACGCTTGGAAAAGTTGCCCCATGAGTTTTACGCATTCTTTAACTTGGTAATTTTCCAGTCCTAGAGCAAAAGCGATTTTCCTACCATGGAAAGCTTGATATCCGGTTGCCGGGTCAACAGAAAAAGAAAGAATTTTTTCAGGGCTGGTGGCAGCAACCTCCTCAATGTCCATTCCACCCTCTGTTGAGCACACAAAAGATATCCTGGAAGTTACTCTGTCCACCAAAAGGGCAAGATACAGTTCTCGCTCAATTTCGGCGCCCTGTTCTATGTAAACTCGATTTACTTGTTTTCCGGCAGGGCCCGTTTGATGTGTTACGAGTGTGCGGCCAAGCATCTTTCTTGCTTCGTCTGCTGCTTCTTCAACAGAATTAGCAATTCTTACTCCACCACTTTCTCCCGCGTCTTTTTCTTTAAAAGTGCCTTTGCCCCGCCCTCCAGCGTGAATTTGAGCTTTCACAACCCAGACTGGGCCGTCGAGTTCGCCAGCCGCGGTCTTTGCATCTTCAGATTTTATCACGATGCGGCCGTCTGAAACACGCGCACCATAATTTCTGAGCAAGCCTTTGGCTTGATATTCGTGGATGTTCATTATTTAGCCTTGTGTTGGTGAGTTATTGAATCAATGGCATAATGAATAACATAAAGAGAAGAAGTTTCTTCCGATTGTATAAGAAATTCCACAAAATGGTATTTTTGTGATCACATAAAAAAAATTAGTGATCACAAAATATAGTTATAACCTTTATTCTGATAAATTGCTTTAAATTAGTAATCAAAAAAACCAAGCTGGTTTGGTTGATTTTCTTATGAGATCAGCCAAGTGTTCCATCAATTTCTCTGCAAACTTTCACAAGGCCATTTACAGCTTCAACCGATTTATCAAACATAATTTGTTCATCTTTGCTTAAATTAATCTCGACTATTTTTTCTACACCGCCGGCTCCAATAATAGTTGGAACGCCAACATACATACCATTGAGGCCAAATTGATTTTCGCAATATGCAGCGCATGGTAAAACGCGTTTTTGGTCTTTAAGATAGGCTTCGGCCATTTCAATTGCTGAAGTTGCCGGTGCATAGAAAGCCGAACCAGTCTTCAAAAGACCAACAATTTCAGCACCACCATCGCGTGTTCTTTGAATTATACCGTCTAACTTCTCTTTTGTAGTCCACCCCATTTCAATTAAGTCGGGTAATGGTATTCCTGCAACTGTAGAGTAACGGGCGAGGGGAACCATTGTATCGCCATGTCCACCAAGCACAAAAGCTGTAACATCCTTCATCGAAACTTTAAACTCTTCAGCTAGAAAATGTCTAAACCTTGCACTATCGAGAACGCCGGCCATACCACACACTTTACTGTGGGGAAGGCCAGAAAATTCACGTAAAGCCCAAACCATAGCGTCCAAAGGATTGGTAATGCAGATTACAAAAGCGTTCGGTGCGTAATCTCTGATACCTTCACCAACAGATTTCATAACTTTTAGATTAATACCAATCAAATCGTCACGGCTCATGCCAGGCTTTCGGGCTACGCCAGCGGTGACTATGCATACATCTGCTCCCGCAATATCGGAGTAAGACTGGGTTCCTTTCAATTGAGCATCAAAACCCTCTGAAGGTCCAGACTGCGCAATATCCAGCGCTTTCCCTTCTGGTATACCCTCCGCTATGTCAAAGAGAATTACGTCACCCAATTCCTTTATTGCAGTCAAGTGGGCTAAAGTTCCACCAATTTGGCCTGCTCCTATTAGAGCTATTTTTGGTCTGGTCATCAGATTCACTCCTAAAATTGTCTTCTGATTTGGGTGCTAATCGCTTATTACAAATTCTGCAAGCCTGTCATCGCAATCCGTACATTATTCCAAAAATATCTTTATAACATTGTATTATTTAAGTGTTAAATAAAAATTTCGTATATAAATCGTAAATGATGTACTTGAACTTTGAATTTATAGTAATCGCCGCTCTTGCGACGGTTTTTGCAGGGATTAGCAAGGGAGGATTTGGATCTGGTGCAGCTTTTGCTTCGGCTGCAATTCTTGCAACAATTATTGAGCCAGGAACGGCTATTGGAATAATGTTGCCACTTTTAATTTTGATGGATCTTGGAAGTTTAAAGCCATATTGGAAAAAATGGAGGTCCCGGGAGTCTTGGATACTTATAATTGGTAGTATACCCGGAGTAATCCTAGGTACCTTACTTTACTCCAATGTAAGTGCTGATTTTTTTAGAATATTGATAGGGGTTATTTGTCTATCTTTTGTTATTTGGCAATCTTTGCAAAAGTGGAATGTTATCGAAAAATCTGTTCATCCACTGCGAGACCTTTACGGAATTTTTTTGGGATGCTTTGCTGGCTTTACAAGTTTCATTAGCCACGCTGGAGGTCCACCGGCGGCAATTTATCTTTTATCAAAGAAACCTTCGAAAACTGAATATCAAGCGACGACTGTTATAGTGTTCTGGGCAGTGAACTTGGCCAAGGCGATACCTTATACTTTTCTAGGTTTGTTTACAATCGATACTCTTGTTTTGGATATGATTTTGTCACCCTTTGCTCTGCTAGGAGTTTGGATAGGGGTAAAAGCGCATTATTTGATCTCTGAGGAGCTATTTTTTCTTTTTACCTATATTCTTCTCACAATAACTGGCGTCAGGCTAATTTGGGTCGCGCTGGTATAGTTAATCTTATTCCAATCAGAAGCTAACAACAGAGAACTTCAATGAACCAAAGATTATGGTGGTTGAATTGTAGGAAGGGTAATTTAATTTCATTTTTTATACAGTGAAGTTAAAACAGACTAGCAAAACGAAAATATTGTTCTATTACTTTTATTAATCACGATAAAATTTAAGGGTGTTTTCAATGAATAATGCAGATCGAGGTAATCGACCTCTCTCGCCACATTTGTCGATATATAGGCCTCAGTTAACCTCGATAACTTCAATATTAATACGGATTACGGGAAACGCCTTGATTGTTTGTGTTTTTCTAATCGTTTGGTGGCTGTTTTCGGCGGCCACTTCTCCGCAATATTTTGAAGTGGTTGACGGGATCATTAATAGTTGGTTCGGAACACTGATTTTAATATCCTCTCTTTGGGCCGTTTGGTATCATCTCTTGGGTGGTTTGCGGCATTTAATTTGGGACAGAGCAATTGGTTTAGATTTGAAGACCGCTGAATATCTCGGCTGGGCTGTAATCTTAGGTTCTTTTCTATTAACTATTACAACAGTTGTCATTTTGTGGTGAGCTAAAGAGGCTCGTCTAATTATAGGATTTGTGGATTAAAATGGGTTACTCAAAATCGTTAATTAATCATCATTTTGCGATGAAGCTATCTTCTATTGCCCTTTTCTTTTTGATCCCTGTATTTATTTTTACTTTTGGATCAGTCATCGGCGAAGATCATAAAACTGTGGTTGAGCATTTTTCTAAGCCAGTTCCTGCGCTGATTGTCGCACTTACGTTAATTATTGGGCTACAGCATTTCCAATCAGGCGCTCAAACCCTAATTGAAGACTATGTTCGCGGTGGTGGTTTCATGATAGCTACAATTTTCGTTAAGGTTCTTAGCTACTGCCTGATAGGTGTTGGTTTATACTCGATTGCAAGAATAGCGCTGTAAAGGTGAATTAATGTTAGCTTATTCCTACGAAACGCACGACTATGATGTAGTGGTTGTTGGTGCAGGTGGCGCTGGTCTGCGAGCAACTTTAGGGATGGCTGAACAAGGGCTTAAGACAGCTTGCGTTACCAAGGTGTTTCCGACACGGTCTCACACAGTAGCTGCTCAGGGAGGCATAGCTGCTTCTTTGTCAAATATGGGCCCAGATCACTGGCAATGGCATATGTATGATACTGTAAAAGGGTCTGATTGGCTGGGCGATACTGACGCTATGGAGTATCTGGCGCGAGAAGCCCCAAAAGCCGTTTACGAACTGGAGCATTATGGAGTGCCATTCAGTCGTACTGAAGAAGGAAAAATTTACCAACGGCCGTTTGGCGGTCATACAACTGAGTTCGGAGAGGGCCCTCCAGTACAAAGGACCTGCGCTGCTGCGGACAGAACTGGCCACGCAATTTTGCATACGCTTTACGGTCAGTCTCTAAAGAATGAAGCCGAGTTTTACATCGAATATTTTGCGCTAGACCTTATGTTTTCAGATGATGGTGTTTGTACTGGTGTTGTTTGCTGGAAACTCGATGATGGAACAGTACACGTTTTTAATGCCAAAATGGTTGTTTTGGCGACGGGTGGTTACGGTAGGGCCTATTTCAGCGCAACTTCTGCTCACACCTGCACCGGTGATGGTGGTGGCATGGTAGCTCGTGCAGGTCTTCCGTTGCAAGATATGGAGTTTGTTCAATTTCATCCAACTGGAATTTATGGTTCTGGTTGTCTGATTACGGAGGGAGCTCGAGGTGAAGGTGGATACCTTACAAATTCAGAAGGAGAGCGTTTTATGGAACGCTACGCTCCTCATTACAAGGACTTAGCGCCTAGAGATTATGTCTCGCGTTGTATGACTATGGAAATTAGAGAAGGAAGAGGTGTTGGTGGGGAGAGTGATCATATTCATCTAAATTTAAGTCACCTTCCTCCTGAGGCGCTCGCGGAGCGCCTTCCTGGCATCTCAGAAAGTGCGAAAATTTTTGCTGGTGTAGATGTAAACAAAGAGCCTATACCTGTGTTGCCTACTGTTCATTATAATATGGGAGGTATTCCGACCAATTACTGGGGCGAAGTTATAAATCCTAGTGCAGATGATCAAAATGCAATAGTTCCCGGTTTAATGGCTGTCGGTGAAGCTGGTTGCGCTTCGGTGCATGGTGCAAACAGACTTGGATCAAATTCACTTATTGATCTTGTTGTGTTTGGTAGAGCAGCTGGGTTGCGGGCGGGACAAGTGATTGATAAAGATAGCAAAATCCCATCAACTAATGTTTATGCGGTTGAATCCGCTTTAGATCGGTTCGATCATTTTAGGCATGCAAAAGGAGCTGTTCCTACATCCGAGTTGAGACTAGAAATGCAGAAAACAATGCAGAAGGATGCTGCAGTTTTCAGAACATCGGAAACGATGTCGCAAGGACTGGATGAAATGGTTAACTTGGCAAAAAAGGTCTCTGATTTAAATGTTACTGACCGATCACTAGTCTGGAATAGTGACTTAATGGAAACTTTAGAACTAACAAATCTGATGCCGAACGCTTTGGCTACTATCGCTGGAGCCGAGGCTCGTAAAGAAAGCCGTGGGGCGCACGCGCATGAAGATTTTACAGTTAGAGACGACGAAAAATGGAGAGTTCACTCGCTGGCAAAAGTAGACGGATCTATGGTAAAATTATCTTACAGAGACGTAATACGTGATCCACTGTCTGATGAAACAGAGGGTGGTATCGAATTGAAAAAGATTGCTCCCAAGGAACGAACTTTTTAACTTGAAAAATGGAAGCTTAGAACACCAAATGGTTAATGGTAAATTGATTTTAAATGCTTGCAAGAACGGAGTTGGGCTATGGTCCAGTTGAGATTACCAAAAAATTCTAGAGTTTTGACGGGTAAAACTTGGCCAAAACCAGAAAATGCATCAAATATTAGGAAGTTTAAAATCTATCGATGGTCACCGGACGATGATGAAAATCCACGGGTTGATACATATTTTGTTGATTTGGATAACTGCGGGCCGATGATACTTGATGCGCTCATTAAGATCAAAAGTGAGATTGACCCGACCCTGACTTTCCGACGTTCTTGCCGTGAGGGTATATGTGGATCTTGTGCCATGAACATTGATGGCATTAATACTTTGGCGTGTATTTATGGTCTCGACGAAGTAAAGGGCGACGTAAATATATATCCGTTGCCCCATATGCCAGTTATAAAAGACTTAATCCCTGACTTAACAAATTTTTATGCTCAACATGCTTCTATTATGCCGTGGCTCGAAACCAAAACAAATAGGCCTGCTAAAGAGTGGAAGCAATCTATAGAAGATAGAAAAAAGCTAGATGGACTTTACGAATGTGTGATGTGCGCTTCGTGTTCAACATCGTGCCCTTCTTACTGGTGGAATAGTGATAGATATTTAGGCCCAGCAGCGCTGTTACATGCCTATCGCTGGATTATTGATAGCAGAGATCAAGCAACTGATGAGCGACTTGAAGACTTGGATGATCCTTTTAAGTTGTATCGTTGTCACACTATAATGAATTGTGCAAAGACTTGTCCAAAAGGCCTAAACCCGGCATTAGCAATAGCTGAAGTCAAGAAGCTAATGGTTGAAAAAACAAACTAATACCAAAATTTTAACTAACTTGTGGAAAATGCTGCCTCAAGTGCAATTTCCACCATATCCCCGAACGAACTCTGCCTATCTTCTGGTGGGAGTGCCTCGCCTGTCTGCAGGTGATCTGATACTGTTAAAACAGCTAAGGCTCTACAACTGTGTCTAGCCGCTAAGTTATAAAGCTCTGCCGCTTCCATTTCTACCCCCAAGATTCCATGTCTAACCATCTGTTCATTAAGATCTGGTCTCTCATCATAAAATACGTCTGAAGAGTAAATTCCACCTATGTGGGTTTTGCTTTTCTTCTTTTTTGAGGCTTCAGCTGCTGCCGCGAGTAGGTCGAAGTTTGCGCAAGGTGCAAAGTTTAATTCTCGAAAGATTGCTGAAGAAGGTGTTTGTATTGATGAGGCTGTTTGGGCTAAAATAATATCACGAATTTTCACGTGTTTTTGCATTCCTCCGCATGATCCTATTCTGATTAAAGTTTTTGCACCGTACTCTTTTATAAGTTCATTAACGTATATGGAAAGAGAGGGCATTCCCATGCCTGAACCGTGAATAGTTACTTCTGTATCTTTATATTGACCTGTAAAGCCAAGCATTCCTCTTACTTGGTTGACTAATCGCGGCTTTTTTAAAAAATTTTCTGCGGCCCATTTTGCCCTGTATGGATCGCCAGGCATTAAAACTATTTCTGCAATATCTTCTTTGACGGCATTTATATGAGGTGTCATTATTTGTCCCTTCGTGCATATTTTATAAATGGAGTTAAATCAGCAATCTTATCATAAAGTTTTCGTGCAGGCGCATTAAATTCCTGTGTAAGCCAATACACTGTCGGGGTTTCACATTTATCAGCTTCCTCATAAACCTTTTCAATTAGCATCTTAGCAATTTGTTGCCCCCGGTTTTCTGGAGCAACAAACAAATCTTGCAGGTAGCAAACATCCTCAATTTTCCAATTATGAGGATGATAAATATAGTGTACTAAACCAACTAAAACACTTGATTTCTCTGCAACTAATGCATTTTGTTTAGCTTGACGTTTGTCAATAAATCGATTGAAGGTTTTATCAATCACTTCATCGTTTAAGGAAGTTTCGTAGAAATCTAAGTAAGATACCCAAAGTTTTCGCCATTCTTTATAGTCGGCTTGTGATAAAGGTCTTATGTCCATTTGGTGAAGCTTAAGATGATTTTCTAACTAAAGTGATTAATTGGATTTTGAATAGTTTGTTTTATTTACCATTTGAAATAAATTATAAACAGAAAAATTCTTTATTCTGCGGCAATTTCTTTTGGTTCAGCTAAGTTTACTATATCCATCATTATAGTATTCATTTCAAAGTCTTTAGGTGTATAAACTTTCGAAATTCCCATTTTAAGTAACTTTATTTCATCTTCCTCAGGAATAATACCGCCTACTACAACAGGAATATTTGTTAATCCTTCTTGTGCCAATAAATTTATCATATCCTGAACCAGCGGTATGTGACTTCCGGATAAGATGGACAGACCGATTACATGCGATTTTGTCGTTTTGACAGTCTCCACAAGTTCCTGCGGCGTCAGCCGAATACCTTGATATTCAATGTTCATTCCACAGTCACGAGCTCTAGAAGCAATTTGCTCAGCTCCATTTGAATGTCCGTCTAGCCCAGGTTTTCCTATAAGAAATTTTAATCTCTCACCTAACTTATCGCTAACGGCATCAACGGCACTACGAATTTTTTCTAAGCCCTCTGTTTTATTAGATATTCCGGATGCTACTCCGGTTGGACCGCGATATTCGCCGTAAATATTCCTCATTTCTTGTGCCCATTCACCCGTTGTTGCTCCTGCTTTAGCTGCCTCGATACTAGTTGGCATAATATTTTGACCATCTAACGCGGCTTTCCTTAAATTAAAAAGAGCTAGGCTGACTAATTCTTCATCCCTTTTGCTTCGCCAAAGATTTAGCCGATCAATTTGATCTTTTTCAACTAATGGATCAACGATCATGATACCGCCATCACCTGAAACTAGTGGTGATTTTTCTGTTTTTGTAAATTTATTGACGCCAACTACTGTCGTTTGATTACTTTCGATATTTTGTAATCGCCCGCTGTTACTTTCCACCAACCGTGACTTCATATATTCTATCGAGTTCAGGGCGCCGCCCTGCGTCTCTATTGCTTCCAGCTCGAAACGTGCGCTTGCTTTCAGATTTTCTACCTTCGTATCCACTACTTGATTTCCATCAAATAAGTCTTCGTACTCTAATAGATCTGTCTCAAAAGCCATAATCTGTTGCATTCTCATAGACCATTGCTGGTCCCAAGGTCTTGGAAGACCTAGAGCTTCATTCCAAGCAGGAAGCTGAACTGCTCGTGCTCTTGCCTTTTTAGATAATGTAACTGCGAGCATTTCGATTAAAATTCTGTATACATTATTTTCAGGTTGTTGTTCGGTTAAACCCAGACTGTTTACTTGGACCCCATACCTGAAGCGCCTAAACTTAGGATCTTCAACACCATACCTTTTTATTAAAATTTCATCCCATAGATCAACGAATGCTCTCATCTTGCACATTTCTGTTACAAATCTGATGCCAGCATTTACAAAGAATGATAATCGTCCACACAATTCTGGAAATTCGGTTTTAGGTACTCGGGTTTTTAGTTCATCTAAAACTGATATCGCTGTTGCAAGAGCATAAGCTAACTCTTGCTCCGGTGTCGCTCCAGCTTCTTGCAAATGGTATGAGCAAATATTCATTGGATTCCATTTGGGAATATTATTGAAGCAATATTCGGCAACGTCTCCGATTAACTTCATTGAGGGTTTAGGAGGACAAATATATGTACCTCGGCTCAAATATTCTTTAACAAGATCGTTTTGAACAGTACCTTTGAGTTCTGAAATATTTGCCCCCTGTTCCTCAGCTACAGCTACGTAAAGTGCTAGCAACCAGGGCGCGGTTGCATTAATCGTCATTGAGGTGTTCATGTTCTCTAGTGGTATCTGACTAAAAAGGGTCCGCATATCGCCGAGATGACTGATGGGCACTCCAACTTTGCCGACTTCTCCTCGAGCTAATATGTGATCACTGTCGTATCCGGTTTGCGTTGGAAGATCGAATGCAACAGATAAACCAGTTTGCCCCTTATCAAGGTTTGAAAGATAAAGTTCATTCGAAGCTTTTGCTGTTGAGTGGCCAGCATATGTTCTTATTAACCAAGGCTGGTCTTTTTTTCCGTTCGTCACTTAATTTTCCATGATAATAATATTTCACTATATTGTTTCTTTATTTAGAAAATTTAAAAAAAAGTCAATTTTTAGCAAAAAAGAGAGGTGAAATTAATATTTTTATTTATCTTTCAGATTTAAGGAGCGCTACTCTTAAATAAAAATAATACATGAAAACAATATTTTAAGTATTTTTTAATTTACCGTTGAAATAAAATTACTATATAAGATCTTAAATAGTTGTAATATTACAAATAAAATTATAGTGCTCTTGTGGTGACAGATTATTTCACCGTAATTCAATTTGATGGAGGGACAATTGGCCTTGGATGCAAACGATTCATTAATTCGCTCTAACGGTCCTGGAAAGGATTTATATCAAATCGGAGAAATTCCTCCTCTAGGCTTTGTGCCTCCGAAGATGTTAGCTTGGACGATACGGCGTGAAAGACATGGAGAGCCTGACCAGTCCTTTAAAATTGAGACCGTTGATACTCCCAAGCTCGACAGTAATGACGTCTTAATTTTAGTTATGGCGGCTGGTGTGAATTACAATGGCGTCTGGGCAGGTCTAGGTGTGCCTATAAGTCCTTTTGATGTACACAAAGCTGAATATCACATTGCGGGTTCCGATGCTTCTGGCATTGTTTGGGCCGTAGGTGATAAAGTAACGCGCTGGAAAGTGGGTGATGAAGTTGTGATACATTGCAATCAAGATAATGGCGATGATGAAGAGTGCAATGGTGGCGACCCAATGTATTCGAACAGTCAGAGAATTTGGGGCTATGAAACCCCAGATGGTTCTTTTGCTCAGTTTACGGCCGTTCAAAGCCAACAGCTTATGCCAAGGCCAAAGCATCTCAGTTGGGAAGAGAGCGCGTGTTATACTTTGACGTTGGCAACTGCTTACAGAATGTTGTTTGGTCACCAGCCTCATGATTTGAAACCAGGTCAAAATGTTTTGGTTTGGGGAGCTTCAGGTGGACTGGGGTCTTACGCAATTCAATTGATAAAGACTGCTGGGGCAAATGCTATTGCTGTTATATCAGATGAAGATAAAAGAGATTTTGTGACTAAGCTTGGGGCTAAAGGGGTTATTAATCGGAAGGACTTTAATTGTTGGGGACAACTTCCAACAGTAAATAGCCCTGAATTCAAAGATTGGTTTTCTGAAGTTAGAAAATTTGGTAAAGCAATTTGGGACATAACTGGCAAGGGCGTTAATGTTGACATGGTCTTTGAACACCCTGGGGAAACAACTTTTCCTGTTTCAACTTTTGTATGTAAGACAGGTGGAATGGTTGTAATATGTGCAGGAACGACTGGATACAATCTGACTATGGATGCGCGTTACGTATGGATGAATCAAAAAAGAATCCAAGGAAGCCACTTTGCACACCTTAAACAGGCTTCCGCTGCTAACCAGTTAATGATCGAAAAAAGACTGGATCCTTGTATGTCAGAAGTATTTTCTTGGAATGAGATACCAGAGGCTCATATGAAAATGCGCCGGAACGAACACAAACCAGGGAATATGGCAGTTTTAATTCAGTCACCGCGTAAAGGCCTAAGCACTTTAGCAGAAGCAGTAATTGATTAATACATAAAAGAAAGAGCCTTTTTATTAACAAAATTGGGTTTAAGAGTATTCTGTTTCGCGGAGGCCCTTTTAAAAAGTGATTTGGAATATTTTCCTGTAGGTCAGTCGACTTAAAATTGAGAAAATTTGAGTGGCCTTAATCAGGTCTAAAGTATAAACCATCGTTTATGGTAATTGACTTAGTTTATTTTTCTGGCGATCAAACCAAAGCCTATAACGAAGTCGTATCAAATCTAAAACTTTCTGGTATAGACTTGAGCGAAAAAAAGTTATCAAAAAAACCTAGCCGTCAAGCTTCCCTGTTAAGTATAATTGGAAAAGCTGGAACAGGAAAAACTCTTCTAATTGCAAAACTTTTTGAGGCTTTAAAGTCCTCAGGTGTAAATATTATAACAGGCGATTATGAAAGTAAAAAACTGCGAACTGAACGCTCTCTATCTGTCTTGGCTCCTACGAATAAAGCGGCTAGCGTTTTGAGGAGTAAAGGAGTTCCTGCGACTACTCTTCATCGTATACTATATACTCCAATATATGATCCAGAATATGAAAAAATTGCTGAATGGTTGCTTGGAAACTCTGCTCGGCCTGAAAATGAAAATTTTGAAAAATCGATTTTGGACCGCATCTTTGAATTTTATGATATTAACAAATCGATACCGGGGGCTTTAGCTTCTGCCGGTTTAAAGGGATCAGACTTTATAAAAGGTTGGAAACGTCGAGAAGAGCCCTTGGATGTGGGTTTTGTTGATGAAGCATCAATGCTTGATGATCAACAATTCGAAGATTTAAAGGAAATTTTTTCTAACTTGATTCTATTTGGCGATCCAGCCCAGTTAGCGCCTATTAATCAATCTGGTAATATGATCTTTGATAAAATTCCTGACAAAGAAAAACATTTTTTAAGCCAAATTCATCGCCAAAAAAACGATAACCCAATTCTGGAATTGGCTAATAAATTACACGACCCAGATGTCGATTTTTTTGCTTTTGATCAGATGGTTAGAGAAGCTTCGATTTCAGATGAAAGAGTTGTTTATAGCCAAAGAGTGAATATCGATTTAATGGCATTTAGTCCGGTTTTAGTCTGGCGGAACTCGACCCGAGTCCGTTTGATTAATGCGTTTAGGGAGGCCCATTCAATAACCGAAACTGAGTTGGTGCCGGGGGAACCGTTAATTTGTGATGGTATTGAATTACCAATGAAACATCGGAAAAAAAGAATAGATTTAGAGGCTCGAGGGCTCGTTAAGGGGGCTCATGTCATTTATTTAGGACCTGGAAGGAAGCCAGGGTTTTCGAAGCTTCATATTCTAGGTTCAGACGATCCACAGGTTTCAGCAGCGTCGATTGTAAAAATTGAAAAGCCTGATGCAGAGGAACCATTTATACCGTTTGCAGCTCGTATGGGGGCTACTTTTTTACATGGTTCAGCCGTTACGATTCATAAATCTCAGGGGTCTCAATGGGAGCAAGTGCAAGTTATTTCAAGTGACTTGGCCGTAGCGGCAGGTACAGGGCGAATAGAATCGGGACAACCGCTTTGGAAGCGATTAACTTATGTTGCAATTACACGGGCCCAGCTTCAACTTAATTGGGTGACCAGAAACCGTCTTTCAAAGCCAAAAATTCCTCTGGACACTACTAAATTAATATAACATAAAATTTGCTTATTTTGTGGTCTAATAAAAGTAATTTTTAGCAAAACAGCACTTAATCTTTGGAGGAAATTATAATGCTTGGCCAGATGATGCATCGCGATCTTTCAATAATAGAGATATTAAAATTTGCTGCGGAAAATCATTCATTGAGTGAGGTTATTTCACTACGAACAGAAGGTGACATACATCGTTATACCTACAGCGATTGTCTGATTAGGGTTTGTAAATTAGCTAATGCCCTTTTGGATTTAGGTGTCAAAAAGGGTGATAGGGTCGCTACTCTGGCGTGGAACGGTTATCGGCATTTAGAATTATATTATGCTGTAAGTGGCGTTGGTGCTGTATGCCATACAATTAATCCCAGATTAAGTGCTGAGCAAATGCTTTATATAATCGAGCATGCTGGTGATACTATTTTATTTGTAGATACTTCTTTTGTTCCAATCATAGAACAGCTTGCTTCAAAGCTACCTAAAAACTTGGTAATTATTGTTATGGCGAGCAGCGCAAGTATGTCTAACCTATCTGATCAATATTTATCTTATGAAAAGTTATTATCTGAAAGTTCTGAGAAAATGGTTTGGCCCGAGCTGCCAGAGAATACGGCCGCGGGTCTTTGTTATACCTCTGGTACTACTGGAAACCCCAAAGGGGCGCTTTATTCACATCGGTCTACAGTACTTCATGCGCTTACAATTTCATTAAACATGGGTCTTTATCTTGGTAACGGAAAAAAGGTTTTACCAGTGGTTCCATTATTTCATGTTAACGCTTGGGGTCTTCCTTATGCCGCACCTTTGACAGGAACGTCATTGATTTTCCCAGGCCCAAACTTGGATGGTGCTTCACTATTTAAGTTAATGGATCATGAAAATGTTAATTCTGCGTGGGGGGTGCCTACAGTATGGCTTGGGCTTCTTGGTGAAATTCGCAAGCAGGGCAAGGCTCCCTCCCAATTCCAAAATGTCGTTATCGGTGGTTCTGCGGCCCCTAAATCAATGATTGAAGAATTCGAGAGTCTGGGAATTACAGTTTGTCACGCTTGGGGAATGACTGAAATGAGCCCGGTTGGAACCCAAGGTTTCCTACCTCAATCCATGACTAAATTTCTTTCTTCAGATGAGAAAATATCAAAAAAATGCAATCAAGGTCGCAGAGTGTTTGGAGTTGATTTAAAAGTTGTCGACGACAAAGGTAATTCTTTACCGCATGATGGAAAAGCTTCAGGCGAGCTGCATGTTCGGGGAAACGCAATTATTTCTGGTTATTATAAAAATGACTCCGCTACAGAAGAAGCTTTTGATGAAAAGGGATGGTTTGGAACAGGTGACATCGCCTCGATAACGCCCGATGGGTTTCTCAATATTCAGGATAGAGCGAAAGATTTGATAAAGTCAGGTGGTGAATGGATTAGCTCGATTGATATAGAAAATATTGTTATGGGCCATCCAGAAGTTGCAAATTGTGCTGTCATTGCTGTTTCTCATCCAAAATGGGAGGAAAGACCACTACTTGTAGTCGTGTCAAACGGAAATATTCGTGTTACGAAGAAAGAAATTGATAATTTACTTCTTGAGCATATTGCAAAGTGGCAATTGCCAGATGCTATAGAGTTTTTAGATGCTTTACCATTAACTGCTACCGGTAAAGTGTCAAAGCTTACACTGAGAGAAAAGTTTGCAAACTATAAATTAGCTTAATTGGATCAAAAAATGGATTTAGGTATTACAAAAAAAGTAGCTCCCTTGGTTGATGCTGTTCGAGAAATGGTAAGTAATGAAATAGAGCCTCTGGATGCTGAGTTTCACGCAGAGGTAGGTAAACATCCAAGTGGAAACAGATTTCAGCACACTGAGCGACAGATTAGAATTCTAGATGAATTGAAGATAAAAGCTCGTGAACGTGGATTGTGGAATTTTTGGTTAACTGACAGCGAAAAAGGATATGGTTTAACAACCGTAGAATATGCCTATTTGGCTGAAGAAATGGGAAAAGTCAGCATCGCAGCCGAAGTTTTTAATTGCAATGCTCCGGATACTGGAAATATGGAAGTTCTCGAGCGCTATGGAACAAATGATCATAAGAAGCGATGGCTTTATGATTTGTTAGATGGAAAAATTCGCTCAGCTTATGTCATGACAGAACCAAATACTGCTTCGTCTGATGCTGCTCAGCTGTTATTTAGCGCTGTAAAAGAGGATGAAAGCTGGGTGCTTAATGGCGAAAAATGGTGGATTTCTGGAGCTGGAGATCCGCGATGTCAATTATATATATTATTGGCATGCACGGACCCAAGTGCATCCAAACATAATCGCCACACCATGTTTTTACTTGATCCAAAAACACCAGGCATCGAAGTTCTAAGACCAATGCAGGTTTTTGGTAATGATGATGCCCCTCATGGACATATGCATTTAAAATTTACCGATGTACGCATTCCGTCGTCTAGTATCGTACTTGGTGAAGGTAAGGGGTTTGAGGTTGCCCAGGGTAGGCTTGGCCCTGGCCGTATACATCACTGCATGCGAGCAATAGGACAAGCTGAAAAAGCCTTGGAAATGATGTGCCGTCGTGGTTTATCTCGTGAAGCCTTTGGGAAAAGGCTTACAGATTTAGGGGGAAATTATGATATTATTGCGAACGCTCGTATGGATATAGAAATGTCTCGATTGTTGTGCCTTAAAGCTGCTTATATGATGGATACGGCCGGTGTTCGTGCCGCTCAACCATGGATTTCAAAAATCAAAGTTATTGCTCCATTGATGGCTGGGAAAGTAATAGATGAAGCTATGCAATTGCACGGTGCAGCGGGAATAAGTCAAGACTTTGATTTAGCAAATATGTGGACACATATCAGAACCCTTAGATTTGCAGACGGACCGGATGCCGTACATCGTCGGCAGGTTGCTCGAGCTGAGTTAAAGAAATACACAAATTCTGCAACATAAATTTAAATTTAGTGTGTGCTGGTTTATTTTAGGGCGCCTTATTCTAAAATTGATCTGTATCCAGGCATATGGTTACTGGCCCATCGTTTATAAGGCTTACTTCCATCTCACTTCCAAATTTTCCAGTTTGAGTAGATATTCCATGCTGCTTAAGGCAGGATACGAAATGGTTATAAAGATATTTTGCAATTTCTGGTTTCGCCGCCTCGGAAAATCCAGGACGGTTACCTCGCTTTAAATCAGCAGCTAAAGTGAATTGGCTAATAACTAACGCTGATCCATTAATATTTATTAAAGAGTGGTTCATTTTGTGGTTTTCATCTTGATATATTCTGATTTTGGTAATCTTGCTTGCGAGTTTTTCTGCTTGACTGACGGTATCATTTTGCATTGCACAAACTAGAATAAGCGCGCCAATTTCACATTTACCTACAATTTGATCTGAGATAGAAACATTTGCATTTTTAACCCTTTGAACGACAGCTTTCATTTTATAATTTCCTCTGCTAATTCACGACTAAAATCTGTTAAAAAAAACGGTTTCCTTGATCATTTGTTAAATAACTTTCAATTCAATTTTCTTGAAACTTTTGAGTATTTATTTTGGTTTCTTTTATTATTATTTGCTTTTTCCAAATCGATGTTGACGGTTTTGAGCGAGCGCCTGACGGATTTACTATTTATTTCACTTATTTCACCCCGTTTTAAACTTCCAAGTTTAAATGGGCCATACTCAATCCTTATAAGTCGATTTACTTGTAATCCAAGTTCGCTCATTGCGCGCCGTATTTCGCGGTTTTTACCCTCCTTCAATCCAATCGTTAGCCATGCGTTAGCACCTTGTTGGCGGTCTACTGAAACTTTCATGGGTCTGAAGAATTCCTTTTCAACAGAGATACCAGATCTGAGTAAATCTAAACTAGCTTCTTTTGGATGCCCTTTGACCCGAACTCTATAAAGCCTAATAAGTTCAGAGCTTGGTAGCTCAAGTTTTCTTTTTAATTCGCCACTATTTGTCAAAAGTAATAATCCCTCAGAATTAAGATCTAAACGGCCAACTGGCATCAAACGTGGCAAGTTCGTTGGGAAATAGTCATAAATTGTTTTGCGGTTTTTATCATCCTTGGCCGTCGTTACAGCGCCGACTGGTTTGTAAAAGCACCATAATCGCTCTTCATCAGGTTTAGCGATTGGGTCACCATCAATAAGGATAACATCGCTATCAAGAACATTAAAAGCTGGTGAAGTCAGTATTTCACCATTAACTTTTACACGCCCTTCTAATATTATTTTTTCAGCTTCTCGACGGCTTGCTATACCTGCTCTGGATAAGACTTTAGCAATACGATTGCCTTTAGGTGATTGATTATTCATATCTGTGACTTATGATAAAAAGTCAGTTCGGGAAACCCCTGATAGAAATACGAAAAAATATTATGTTTAGAAGTTATATGGATGATGCGCTTGAAGAAGCAGCCAAAGCTCTTGAAAGAGGAGAGGTACCAGTTGGTGCTGTTATTGTAGAAACTTCTGGCAATATCATCGCGCGTGCTGGAAACGAAACACGTGAAAGAATGGACCCATCTGCACATGCAGAAGTTATAGCTATCCGGAAAGCGTGTAATACCTTAAAAACTGAGAGGCTGGTAAATTGTGACATTTATGTGACTTTAGAGCCTTGCACAATGTGCGCCGGGCTAATTGCAAACGCGAAAATAAGACGTATTTATTTTGCTGCATCAGATCCTAAATCTGGTGGAGTCCAGCAAGGTGCAAGAGTTTTTGATCATAAACAAACCCACCACGTTCCAGAAATATATTCGGGCATAGGTGAAGAAAAAGCAGTAAAACTTTTAAGAGATTTTTTTGCTAAGAAGCGTTTGAAAGTGTAATCTTTTATCGGACCTAATTTCAGAGGTCATCTTGACCCTGTAGAGCTTTATTACATCTACCACAAACAGGATTTTGTAAGCTCACTTCTGGAAGTATCTTCCAACAACGTTGACATTTTTCGCCTGACGCTTTTTGAAAATCAATTTTAATGCCCTTTATCTCTTCCGTAGAAAAAGCTGTTTCAGGAGCATTTTCTAAAGATAGTTTTATCGATGAAGTTATACATATGTCAGCAAATGGAATACTGTCCAATATTTCAAACGTTTTTTGATCCTCTAAGTGAATAACGGGGTAAGCTTCGAGGCTAGAGCCTATGACTTTTTCAGTTCGTTGCACTTCTAATGCAGCAGTAACAGCTCTTCTGGCTTGCCGAATAATGGCCCATTTTTTTGCCAACTCTTCATTTCTCCATGCTTTTGGTGTGTTGGGCATATCGGTTAAATGAATAGAGCTATCATCACCTGGATATCTTTCGAGCCAAACCTCTTCCATTGTAAATACTAAAACTGGAGCAAGCCAAGATGTTAATCTAAGGAATATGTGATCAAGAACAGACTGCGAAGATCGCCTTTCCAGAGTATCCCCATCACAGTAAAGAACATCTTTTCGTATATCGAAATAGAACGAGGACAGCTCAACCGTCGCAAATGTAAAGACAGATTGAAACACACCCTGAAAGTCATATTCACTGTAGCCTTTTCGCACGCGCTCATCGAGTTCGGATAAGCGATGTAAAATCCATTGTTCAAGCTCTGGCATATCTTTGGGTTCAACTTTTTCACTTTCTGATGTTTCAGAAAGTGAGCCTAGAATAAATCTCATAGTATTACGGAGCCGTCGATAACTATCTGAAACCCCTTTTAAAATTTCTGGACCAATACGAAGGTCTGCTGTGTAGTCAGACTGCGCAACCCAAAGGCGCAAAATATCCGCCCCATATTGTTTTACAACTTGTTCTGGGGCTATTGTGTTTCCAAGAGACTTGGACATTTTCATGCCCTTCTCATCTAGTGTGAAACCGTGGGTTAGGACACCTCTGTATGGTGCCCTGCCATTTGTTCCGCAGGACTGGAGCATTGAAGAATGAAACCAACCTCGATGTTGATCAGTTCCTTCTAAATATAAATCAGCAAGTCCATCATCGGATCCATCTTCGCGTTCTTTCAGAACAAATGCATGTGTAGAGCCGCTATCAAACCAAACATCCAATATATCATATACTTGATCATACTCAGTTGGATCTACAATTCCCTCTAAAAAACGTTTTTTTGAATTTTCATGATACCAAGCATCAGCTCCTTCGTTTTCGAAAGCTTTTGCGATCCGCTCATTCACGACGTCATTTTTTAAAAGAAAATCACTGTCTGTTGGCAACGCTCCTTTTTTGGTAAAACAAGTAAGGGGTACACCCCACGCGCGCTGTCTAGACAATACCCAATCAGGACGCGTCTCAATCATTGAATACAGACGGTTCCTTCCAGTCTGAGGAGTCCACGATACCAACTTATCAATAGAATTAAGCGCCCGTTCTCTTATCGTGCTTCCGAATTCATCTTTATTATCACCAACCGCTCGATCTATCGACGCAAACCATTGCGGTGTATTGCGGTATATTACGGGAGCTTTTGAGCGCCATGAATGTGGATAACTATGTTTAATTTTCCCACGAGCTAACAGTCCGCCAACTTCTATTAGTTTGTCGATGACAGCTTTATTAGCATCCCCTTCACCACCCTTTCGGTTAAGGATATACTTTCCACCAAAAAACGGTAAGTCATCTCTGAAACCCCCGTCGTCTTTTACGTTATATGTGATAACCTCATCCAGCATCCCCAATTCCCGGTAGAGTTCATATTCCTCCATTCCGTGAGATGGAGCACAGTGCACAAATCCAGTACCTTCAGTATCAGTTACAAAATCTGCAGCTCTGAAATCTCTGGTCTCATCCCATTCTCCATTCGCTTCCTTTGCTGAACACAATGGATGTTTCAAATTAACATTTGCCAAGTTTTCTGGTGTTACGTCTCGAACTCGACGGTACATAGTGTCTTCTAGTCTAGCTTTCTCCATAACGGCTTGAGCTAAATTGTCGGCCAATATGTAACGATCGCCTATATTGGCCCAGCATTCATCGGGTCGTGCAGTTACCTCGTACAAACCGTATTTAATGTCAGGACCAAAAACGACGGCTTTGTTCGAAGGAATAGTCCAGGGAGTAGTAGTCCATATTACTACTTCAGAGCTATTCAGCTCTTTATCTTCACTATCTGTTACTTTGAATTTGACCCAGACAGTAAAACTTTCTTTATCGTGGTACTCGACTTCAGCCTCAGCCAAAGCCGTCTTTTCAACAGGCGACCACATAACTGGTTTGGACCCTTGGTATAAGGTACCGTTCATCAAAAACTTCATGAACTCTTGAGCAATGGTTCGTTCGGCCTTAAAATCCATAGTAAGATATGGATTTTTCCAGTTCCCAGTTATACCCAACCGTTTAAATTCTTCTTTTTGGATATCTATCCAACCTTCTGCAAACTTCCGGCATTCTTGGCGAAAATCTACTACTGGAACATCATCTTTATTTTTCCCTTTTTTTCGATATTTTTCTTCGATTTTCCATTCAATGGGCAAACCGTGGCAATCCCACCCGGGTATATATCTGGCGTCATACCCCATCATTTGTTGACTTCTTACGACCATATCCTTCAAGATTTTATTCAGAGCGTGACCAATGTGAAGATTACCGTTTGCATACGGTGGACCATCGTGCAAAATAAATGGCTTACGAGATGAGTTCTTTCTGAGTTTTTCGTAGATGCCAATTTTTTCCCATTTTTCCAGCCATCCAGGTTCGCGATTAGGTAGACCTGCTCTCATTGGAAAATCGGTTTTAGGTAAATTTAAAGTGTTTTTGTAATCGGTTGGTTCAGCAGTCATTGCCGCTATTCCTTAAATATTTTTAAATTTTCGAAATTAGGCGGTGCGCAATTGCGATCACCTTGACCCGGCTCCTCCTGCTAGAGTGCCGGGATAATAATTCGTGATATGATATCTTGGTTCAAATTCATAACGCCTTTATAGGGTAGTGGCATACCGGGGTCCAGTAGTAGAATAGAAATTTATAGCAAAATTAATTTCAGCCAGCGGACATATATTCTACTATTTTCTTCCGTACAGAAGCTTCACCATCGTTTTTAGCATTGTTGATTAATTTCCGGACTTCTCCTAAATCACTCCTTAGTAGAATATTTTTAACGGGGCCTATTGACGCCGGCCTCATAGATAAAGTTTTTATCCCTATTGCAGCCAAACAAAGTGCCTCAACTGGTCGGCCCGCATCCTCTCCGCAAAAAGATAAGTTTGTGTTATTTTTTTTACATTTTTCTACAATCATTTGTAAGAAGTCTATAAAGGACAGATTGAGAGTATCGTAACGCTTCCGTACTAACTCATTTTCTCTATCAGCTGCGAAAAAAAATTGTTTCAAATCATTTCCCCCGATAGACAAGAAATCAACTTCTTGAAAAAAACTTTGGGATTCATAAGCTAGTGAAGGGGTTTCTAGCATTGCGCCAAGACTAATTTTTTTTGGTACTTTATGGCCTAATTTTAACTCCCGATCTTTTACTTTTTCCATCTCAAGTTTTGCAAAATTAAACTCGCTGGCTTGAGCTATAAATGGAAACATAACAGATAATGGTCGACCCTCTGCAGCACGTAATAGTGCTTGAAGTTGCATACGTAAAACGCCAGGTTTATCCAAGCCCACTCTGATCGCCCGCCAACCTAATGCAGGGTTTGGCTCTTCCACGTTTGGCATGTAGGACAACACTTTATCTGAACCAATATCTAAGGATCTAAAAACCACTGTTTTTCCGCCAGCTGCATCCATGACCCTCTTGTACATTGCGCTTAGTTCGGATCTTTTTGGCATTTGGTTTCGAATTAGAAACTGTAATTCCGTTCGAAAAAGCCCGACACCCTCCGCACCTGAACTATCTAGGCTGGGCAAGTCTGCCATTAAGCCAGCATTCATTAGTAGGTTAATTTTACTTTGATCTAGGGTATTTGCCGGCAAGTGTCTTATAGCCGAATATCTTTCCTGGGCCTTTGCCTCCATGGCAATTTTGTCTTTAAAAGCTGAACTTACACTTTCATCTGGTCGAAGATGAACAAGACCTTGCTCCCCGTCTACTAGGACTTCATCCCCATTTAAAGCTTCAGCAGTGATATTTTGGGCATGGATAACAAGTGGAATCGCCAGGGCTCTCGCAACGATCGTTGCATGACTTCCTACTGAGCCTTCTTCAAGCACAATGCCTTTTAAAGATCTGCCGTAATCTAGTAGTTCTGCAGGTCCTATGTTGCTGGCTACCAATATTGGGTTCTGAGGCATTGAGGCGCCAGTCTCTTTACCTTGTCCTGTTAATATGCGCAGAAGTCGATTTGATAAGTCATCCAAGTCATGAAGTCTATCTCTCATGTAAGGGTCAGTTGCCTGTCCTAGCCTCGCCCTGGCAGAAGACTGCTCTTTGTCAACTGCTGCTTCTGCACTTAAGCCAGAATTTATGTCAGTTACCATGCGTTTCATCCAACCGCGAGAATTTGCAAACATTTTGTAAGCTTCAAGAATTTCTGCTTGCTCTTTATCCATTTGCCTATTCTTCTCAAGCATTCCATCAACATGGTTCCTAAGTTTTTGAACAGCTTCTTCGAGGCGAGAGACTTCTGCTTCAGGATCATCGGATACAAGATTAGTTACAACAACCCGGGGCTCGTGAAGCCAAACATTACCCTTTGTTGCGCCCTCTTGGGCGACTGATCCGCGAATAAGAATGGATTGTTGATGTAGAGCCTTTAATCCGCTTTCTTCACTAACAAATGCTCCCAGTTCTGCCATTTCTGCCAAAACCATTGCAACGACTTCTAAAGCGTAAATTTCGTCAGTCGTAAATTTCCGAGCTATTTTGGACTGTACAACCAAAACGCCTAGTAGCTCACCTAATCTTTGGATTGGCAGACCTAAAAACGACGAAAATCTTTCTTCACCTGTTTCTGGCATATAGCGAAAACCAGGATATGACGGCGCATCAGCAGTATTTATTATTTTATTTCTTTTAGCTACTTTTCCAACTAAACCCTCGCCAATTCGCATTCTAGTTTGATGAACAGCATCGATCTCAAGGCCTTGCGTTGCGCACAGTTCTAAGGTCTCTGAGTCGCGCAGTAAATAAATAGAGCAAACTTCGGTCCCTATGGTTGACCCAATAAGCAAAGTTATTTTATCTAGGCGATCTTGCCCTTTTGCCTCCTCCGCCATGGTATCACGCAGGCGTATCAGAAGCTTTCGGCTATCACTTTCAATTTTATTTGGCATTGGCATCCAGTCGCAATATAGAAGTCTTACTAGCTGTAGTGAAACTATTTAAGTAACTTTTTCCAAGTCAAATGCATCATGCAGTGATTGGACGGCTAGTTCCATATATTTTCTATCAATCAAAACGGAAATTTTTATTTCAGACGTTGCGATAACTTTTATGTTAATTCCTTCATTGGATAACGTTTGGAACATTTTTGCGGCTACACCTGATTGGCTCCGCATACCTATTCCGACTGCAGAAATTTTGGCTACGTTGGTATCTGCAACAAGGTGCGAAAAATTGATATCCCCATCATCCTTTGAACCATTGAGTGCTTTTTCTGCCTTCAAAACTTGGTCGGTGGGACATGAAAACGTCATATCGGTCCGTCCTTCTTCTGCAATATTTTGGATAATCATATCAACATTTACGCCTACCTCTGAGAGTGGCCCGAATATTGCGGCCGCGATGCCTGGGCGATCTGCTACCGAAATTAAAGTCATCTTCGCTTCATCTTTGGAATGTGCAATACCTGAAACAACATTTGATTCCATAATTTCCTCCTCACTGCATACAAGTGTTCCTATATTTGGTTCTTTATCATCAAAACTCGAAAGAACTCTGAGTTTTACATTGAAACGCATTGCTAATTCAACAGAACGCGTCTGTAACACTTTTGCTCCAAGAGAGGCCAGCTCAAGCATCTCTTCAAATGAAATTTTATTTAGTCGTCTAGCTTTTTCAGTTATGCGAGGATCGGTTGTATAAATTCCATCTACATCAGTGTAGATGTCACACCTGATAGCCTCAAAGGCAGCAGCAAAAGCGACGGCTGTGGTGTCGGATCCACCACGCCCAAGAGTTGTGATGCGGCCTGTTTCACTTAAACCTTGAAATCCTGCTACTACTGCAACACGCATTCCGTCGCTAAACTTGTCCATTATATTTTTGGTAGGTATTTCTTCGATCCGTGCCGAAGAGTGCGCTGACGATGTTTTAACAGGAACTTGCCAACCTTGCCAACTGCGGGCTGGAATATCCATTTCCTGCAAAGTAAGAGCCATTAGTCCTGCAGTTACATTTTCGCCAGACGAAACAATTGCATCATATTCACGGGCATCGTGAAGTGGTGAAGTCTCGTTTGCCCACTGAACGAGTTCGTTTGTTTTTCCTGCCATAGCAGAAACTATCACAATAACCGAATGGCCTGCTGATACCTCTGAAGCAACACGTTTTGCAGCGTTCTTGATTTCATCGAGAGAAGCTACAGAGGTGCCTCCAAATTTCATTACCAAGACAGGCATAGCATTTTCCTAAAGATGGCATACGCACACGGTGTATTTCACCAATAAAGATAGCACAAGTCTCAATGCCAAAGAGAAGAGAAAGGGGCGATTGATAGAAACATATTTTCAATCGATAGAGAGGTTGTATTCAGGCTAATTAGTTTTTCTGTTAGGAGTAAATGGCAATGGAGTTACGGGAATACCATCATCAATCAGTGACTTAGCTTCTTCTGCTTTTGCTTCTCCATATATCGGCCTTTCCGGCAAGTCTCCTAAGTGCATTGCCCGCGCTTCTTTTGCAAATTCTTTTCCAACATAATGTGAATTTTCTTCCACATGTTTTTTGATTTCAGCAATTGCTTGTTCTGCAGGGTGATTTTTCTTTTTGATGCTGAGTTTTGTATTCTTATTTACCCTTGGAGCCATTATTGCTTTTTCGATGTTCGAACTGCCACAAATTGAACATACAATCATTTCATTAGCTTTGAGTTTTTCAAAAGCAGAGCTCGATTGAAACCAACTGTCGAAGGTGTGTTCCTTTTCACATTTTAATGTGTACTGGATCATCTTTTTCAAAAATTCCTATTTATAAACTGATAAAGGGTGGTGGTTATGCGTTCGTTTAGTCTAGTTGCGGCCGTTTTCACCATTAACAAATCTGCCTATCAGGTTAAATAGATATTTTTTGCCAAAATTCAATTAAAGCAGGCGACACAAAACTTCGTCTTACACAAATTAAACGCATCTTTATTACGTTTTCGCTTGCCGTTGACGGTTTTTAGGTTAATTACAGAGGACCTGTATTCAATAGGAATCATATTAATTATTTTAACGACTGGGAGACATTTTATGGAACGTCGTAATTTTTTAAGAGGTGCTGCATTAGCGGGAACTGGCGCTGCCCTCGCAACACCCGCCGTGTCTGGTGGACATGGAACTGTGTTAACAATGGTGCAATCATGGCCTCGTGGCTTTGCTGTTCTTGATGACGCTGCGCGTTATTTTGCTGACATGGTTTCACAAATGTCAGACGGAACTTTAACAATCGATCGAAAAGCCCCGGGTGAATTGGTTGGTGCATTGGAAGTTTTTGACGCTGTGACCTCTGGTCAGGCAGATATGTACCACTCAGCAGACTACTATTTCATCGGTCAGCACCCTGCTTTGGCTTATTACACAGCGGTGCCATTTGGCGGTACAGCGCAGGAAGTTACTAACTGGTACTATCATGGTGGCGGTGAGCAAATCCATGACGAAATTGGTCAGATTTTTAACTTCAAAGGCTTACTTGCTGGTAACTCAGGCGGACAATCTGGCGGTTGGTTTCGTAAAGAAATAACTTCTCCTGACGACTTTAACGGTCTTAAATACCGTATGCCAGGCCTTGGTGGTAAAGTTTTAGGTAAACTTGGTGCGTCAGTTCAGAACATTCCTGGTGGCGAATTGTATCAAGCACTTTCATCAGGTGCTCTTGATGGTCTTGAGTGGGTTGGTCCAGCGGCTGACGAACGAGCTGGTTTTTGGGAAGTAGCAAAAGTATATTATACAGCCGGTTTTCATGAACCAGGATCAGCTTTATCAGCGAATATGAATTTAGATAAATGGAATTCGCTTTCAGAACCTCATCAGGCTATAATACGATATGCTTCAATGGCGACTACTCTTTATCAGCTAGCTGAGACATTTTCTGCAAACGGTGCAGCTCTTCAAAGAATGCAGTCTCAAGGTGTTAAAGCTCTGCAATTCTCTGATGAAGTATGGGATGCGTTTGGTGCGGCGTCAGCTGAAATTATGGATGAGAATATGGACGATGAGTTGTTCAGAACAACTCGTGCTAGTTTCGAAGCTTCACTAAAAGACTCTGCAGCGTGGATCAGTAAATCTGATGGTTATTACGTGCAGCAGCGTGTTCGCGTTTTAGGCGGATCTTAAAAAAGATTACCCTGGGATTGTTTTAATCCCGGGGTTTCAAATTCTGAGTTTTTCTATGGAAAATGAGCAAACAATTAGTTTAGCTAGCACTGCTTCTGCTGTGTATGATGGCTTCCTTTGGTTCTTTCAAAACCTTCTGCTTTCGTTTTACAACATTGGGTACGCAGTCTCAAATCCTGGTATGTGGTTGGATTGGAGCGAAAAAAAATCAATTATGAGGTTTGTCTATTACGGTGGCTCAGTTGAATTTTTCTTTGCAGTTTTATTAATTTTTCTAGCTCTATTTATTGTGGGTGTTTTTCGACCAGCGTTTATGTGGGGCAATATTAGGTTACTCGAAGGCTTTGCAAACACTGTTGGTCGTTTTTTTGCTTGGGCTGGGCTTATTATGGTCTTGCAGCAAGTTTTGATAATTATAATGCAGCGGATTTTTACGAGACCTGATATCGTAATCGGTTTTGGTATTCCTCTAAGCTATGATATAAGTTGGTACGCGGAAGAATTGAAGCTCTACAACGCATTGGTTGTCAGTCTCTGTGCCACGTATACCTTTGTTCAAGGCGGGCACGTTCGCGTGGATTTATTTTATGCAGGTGCTAAATTTCGAACAAAAAAAATAGTCGATATGTTTGGATCGATAGTATTTATGCTTCCAATGGCTGTTCTGATTTGGATGTACGGTTGGTACTTTTTGTGGAGGCATCTAATTGTGCCAAAACCGTCTGCTTCAGACGCTTTGGATCGGCTGCTTGCTAAATCCAGAGTGTTGAAGTGGAATGTGGAAACTATAGGGTTTTCACCCAACGGTTTTACTGGATACTTTTTATTCAAGATACTTTTGGTAGCATTTGCGGGAATGATTTTTATTCATGCGTGGGCATTTTTCATGCGATCATTTCAGGAACTTCGAGAAGGTCAATCAAGTGAGAACAAATATAGGGATGTCGATCAACTTCCAGATTTAACTGAAGTTGTAGAAACTAATAATTAGGAACGGTAGTTATGTTGTTTGGTCTTGATGGCGTAGAAATTGGTTTAATAATCGTGTTCGCCTGCCTTTTTGGAGGGATATTGTCAGGATTTCCAGTTGCATTTGCCATTGGGGGTGCTGGAGTTGTTTCTTTTGGAATAATAGCAGTGATGGACAGTTCTGGAATATTAGTCCATCAAGCCATTGACACCACATCCCAGATGTACAAGGAATTGTTGGCTTCTGGAGTAAAATTTGATCAGATTTCTATCTTTCGGTATCCAGATTTACCTAGAGTTATAGAGCCACTTTTTAAGGGTGGTTGGGAAACCGCCTTACAAAGAAATATTTCATTTATTGTTAACCGCATAAATGAACGTGTTCTTGCTGGTCAGTCTATTGAAGTTCTACTCGCAGTTTTGATGTTTGTTTTAATGGGCATCACCTTAGAAAGGTCCAAGATAGCGAATGACTTACTTACTACTATGGCAAGAGTTTTTGGACCCTTACCTGGTGGGTTGGCTGTTTCTGTTGTGGTTGTAGGGGCTTTCTTAGCAGCATCAACTGGCATCGTGGGAGCCACCGTGGTAACAATGGGCCTACTCTCCCTGCCCACAATGCTCAGAAATGGCTATTCGCCTGAGCTTTCCACTGGTGTAATAGCTGCCTCTGGGACGTTGGGACAAATTATACCTCCTTCTATTGTAATTGTTTTGTTGGGGACTTTGACAGGTGATTTGTATTCCGCTGCTCAAGAAGCGAGAGCTCAGAGCATGGGCTGCACAGACGCTCTAACTTATCTTGGTAAGCCTGCTGTAGTTTCTGTTGGTTCATTATTCCAAGCTGCGCTCCTTCCCGGCATCATGCTTGCTCTCTTGTATGCTATCTATGCATTTGGATATGCATTGTTAAACCCTTCAAAAGCTCCTGCCGTTGCTGGTGAGGCTATTGATACAAAAACAGGCACAGCCCAACAGTCTCTGACCTGGTTCGTTTATGTACCCGTGGGAATTATTGGTGCAACGATCTTGTTGAATATGGGAGGGTTGTCAGGAAGCCAATCTATATACGTGGACTCGTATTCAGATATTGGTCAAGAGGCAAGCTTGAGAACAAACGTTTCTGAAGAGTGTCAAGTTTCCATGATAGAGCTTCACGGGCAGGAGGCTTGGGATAAAGCGATAGCACAGCAAGTAGCAATTGATGGATCAGGCGGCGTTGCAGAAAGTGTCAAGCGGTCCGATGAGGAAATATCCACTCTGATCGCTGAAAAAATTGCTTCAGCGCCTCCTATTGGAACAGGCGTGATGGTGCTTTTTGTGTTAACTAGTATTTTTCTGTCATTTGCTAAAGGTGTGGCCCCGAATTTGGATCATAAACTTTTAGTTGTGGGCGCTTTAGGAACAGTACTTTTATTACTGTCCGATATTGTTTTAATTAAACCTGACGCCTCTGCATCTATGACGTGGGCACTTTTAACTATACCTGTGATATTAGTTTTATACTCATCGAAAACAGCTATTTCGCGGCTTGCGGATAATGAAATTTTTAGAGTTGTTTTTCCGCCACTTGTTCTCATAGTGGCCGTTTTGGGCTCTATTTTGGGTGGTATTACCAATCCAACTCCAGCCGCCGCTTTAGGAGCCGCCGGAGCTATCATGCTTGCAGCGTATAGGAAGCTTACAGAAACTAACCGGTCTGGAAAGTTCATTCTAACTGCGACGTTCGCGCTTATAATAATGCTTCTTGTAGGCATTAATTTTGATTTACGTATTAATACAGAACAAGTTTCCGTGGAAAGCTGGGTTGCTTTTATTGTAGCTTATGGTGCTTATCTGACTGCAGTTGTAGGACTGGTTTACGCTTGTTGGGTTTTGTATGCCGCTGGCGTTATGAAGTCAGTCGTACAAGAAACCAGTAAAGTAACGACAATGGTCTTTGCTATTCTCATAGGCTCACAGCTTTTGAATTTAGTTGTGATTTCTTTTGGTGGCGAACACTATATCCAGCAATTTCTAAGATCATTTGATAGTGAAGTTACCGTATTTTTAATTGTGATGCTCGTGCTGTTCATCTTGGGATTTGTTTTGGATTTTCTAGAGATCATTTACATCGTGATTCCAATTGTTGGTCCAGTAATTTATGGAGGGACTTTTGATCCACTTTGGGTAACAATTATGGTTGCTATTAATCTTCAAACCTCTTTTCTTACCCCTCCCTTTGGCTTTGCTTTGTTTTATTTAAGGGGTGTTTCTCCTAAATCTGTTACGACGGCTCATATATATCGAGGAGTTGTCCCATTTGTGTTGATACAAATTGTTGGACTAACGATGCTTTATTTTGCACCATCCATTGTGACTATTGTTCCTCAGCTTCTCAGTGGGAATTAAACTGTAAACAGTGTTAGTAATCAATATATCGCCTAGATGATTATAACTTTGTAGATTGCGTCTAAACTCGTAATAAAAATTAACTGATTAGATTAAAGGGTAGAAAGAGTATATTGCTTTCAGGTACCAAAATTGTTGAATTTGAGGGTTTAGGTCCAGCACCTTTCGCTGGCCGATTTTTGGCTGAACTTGGTGCAGACGTACTAGTTATAAAAAACTTTAATCAGCGAGAAAAATCACTGAAAAATAGTCTATTAAATGCTGGAAAAAAATCAGTATTTCTCGATTTGAAAAATTCTGGTGACCATGCGATAGCTTCAGAATTGATTAAAAACAGTGATGCTCTTATTGAAGGTTTTCGACCTGGTGTAATGGAGCGCTTAAAACTTGGTCCAAAAGATCTTAAAAAGGACAATAAACAACTGGTCTACGGAAGAATGACCGGTTGGGGTCAGACAGGTCCGCGGTCTAAACAAGCTGGTCACGATCTCAATTATATTGGACTAAGTGGGGCTCTTCATTACGCTTCTCAGGCAGGTGACATACCACAAACGATACCAACATTGGTAGGTGATATTGGTGGTGGCTCGCTTTATTTAGTCATTGGAATTCTATCCGGTCTATTTAAGGCACAAAAAACAGGAAAAGGAACTGTAGTTGATGCGGCGATTGTTGATGGGTCAGCTCATATGTTAAACCTTCTAATGTCAATGCAAGATACAGGCTCAATCGGAATGAAAAGAGGGCTAAGTTTATTAGATGGATCACACTTATCACGGTGTTACAAATGTTCCGATCAGAAATATATTTCGGTACAATGTTTAGAGCCAAAATTTTACAACCAATTTCTAGAAACTTTGTCGCTTGATGGAAACCCTTTGATGGAAACACAGTTTGATAGTAGCAAGTGGCACGCACAAACTGAATTTCTAAGTAATATATTTAAAGGAAAAACACAGTCTTACTGGATTGACCTATTTTCTGGTTTGGATGCCTGTGTTGCGCCAATTTTAACCCCAGAAGAGGCTGAAAATGAAGTCCATATTAAATCAAGAGAAATCTGGATTCGAGAAAATGGATATTTAATGGCTTCTGCGGCACCTCGCTTTGATGATAAAAGGCCAAAGGAACTACAATCTGAGATCATAATAGATAAAAAAGATGTTATTTCCAGCTGGACTTGAGAGAAAATAGTTATGTCACCAAAGCTTAAAGATTTTAATGAACTTATGAATAGTCGCTTTTCTTGTAGGGCCTTTTTGACAAAAGAAGTTGACCAAAAAACGATCGACCAAATAATTAAGACTGCCCAAAAAGTCCCATCTTGGTGTAATTCGCAACCTTGGAAAGTTAGCCTACTCCGGCGAGAGACTAAAGAGTTACTTTGCGAAAAGCTACTTCCCTCTGCAAAGCAGACCTTTGAAACCCCAGATATAAATTTTCCTGAGCGTTATGCTGGTATTTATAAAACCCGCCGGGCTACTTGCGGATGGCAATTATATAACGCAGTCGGCGTTCAAAAAGGTGATAGAGAAGGCGCAGGTCGACAAATGGCAAAGAATTATGAATTTTTTGGAGCACCTCACGTTGCTATTATAACGGCACCAAAGGACCTTGGAGCTTATGGAGTTTTGGACTGTGGAGCTTTCATTACTGCTTTTACTTTGGCAGCTGCGGCACTAGGAGTTTCTTCAATACCGCAAGCTGCAATTGCTGGGCGTGCACCAATTGTTCGTGAAGTTTTGAATATTGAAGAAGACCGTAATGTGTTATGTGCTATATCTTTTGGTTTTGCTGATACGGGTCACCCAGCAAATAGCTTTAGAACCCAAAGAGCCGATTTAGATGAATTCGTAGAATGGGTATGAATTTTCTAATAATCAAATATTAGACTTTTAAGAGTTTAGATGTACTTATCCCAATCAATTGATATTTACTGTGAGCGGCTCGATGTCGGTATCTGGGCCGAACCAATAAACGCAGTCACCAATTTTGCCTTCATTTTAGCCGCTATAATTATGTGGATACGATGTAAGAATTTGGTTGAGGGCAGGGTATTAGCCTTTCTTTTATTTTCAATAGGCTGTGGTTCTTTTTTGTTTCATACTTTTGCACAAACTTGGGCAGCCATTTTAGATGTTACGCCAATCCTTATTTTCATATTGACCTATATTTATGCTGCAAATCGTAGGTTCCTGGTCTGGTCAAAAAGGATGAGTATTACTGGCGTAATATTGTTTTTGCCATATCAGTTTCTAGTGGTGAGTATTTTATCCAGTATTCAGTTCTTAGGTTCATCTGCGCAGTATGTGCCGGTGGCTATTTTGATATTTTTTTACTCGGCTTTGTTACACAAATCTAAAACAAATTTATCGCGTGAATTGTTTGTTGGTGCGACTATTCTAAGTTTATCTATTTTTGCTAGGACTATTGATGAGCCACTTTGTTTAATAGTGTCAGTAGGGACCCACTTTATTTGGCATATTTTGAATGCTATAATGCTAGCGTGGATGATAGAAATTTTAAGAAGACATATGCTTGCAGGTTACCCTCTGGAGCGTTAAACGGGTTAAAAAAAATGGAGTGTCGGTATGTCAATTGATGCGAATACAGCAGCTAAGGTTGCGAAACTCGCCCGCATTGAAGTTGAAAGCCAAGATTTAGAAGCTCTTGCGAAGGAGTTTAATGATATTTTAGGCTTTATTGAGCAGTTAAATGAGGTTGAAGTCGATGGCATTGAACCAATGACATCAGTCACTCCACAGAAGTTAATTCGTCGTAGTGATGTTGTTTCTGATGGTAATAAGCAAACTTCTGTATTGAAAAATGCACCCATATCCAGAGAAGGTTTTTACGCTGTGCCGAAGGTTGTGGAGTAATGTCAAACTTAAACAATCTCACAATTTCTGAGGCACGAGATAAGTTGAAATCGAAAGAAATATCCTCTCTTGAATTAACAAATAGCTGTTTATCCGCAATAGATGCAGCGGATGAATTAGGTGCTTTTGTTCATAAAACCCCAGAACTGGCTATAGAGCAAGCAAAGCGAGCAGATGAGCGACTCAAACAAGATAATGCGCCGGACATGTGTGGTATTCCGTTAGGTATAAAAGATATTTTTTGTACAAAGGGTGTTAAGAGCCAGGCAGCTAGCCGCATCTTAGAGGATTTCAAACCCGAATATGAAAGTACGGTTAGTCAGAACCTTCTTGATAATGGGACCGTGATGTTGGGCAAGCTCAACATGGATGAGTTTGCAATGGGTAGTTCAAATGAAACCTCTGTGTATGGAAATGCTATTAATCCCTGGAAGGTTGATGAACGTGGATTGACACCCGGAGGTTCATCGGGAGGTTCAGCTGCCGCTGTTGCAGCTGATTTATGCTTGGCAGCCACCGGTACTGATACTGGCGGATCAATTAGGCAGCCAGCGGCGTTTACTGGCATAGTTGGAATTAAACCGACATACGGGCGCTGCTCACGCTGGGGGGTAATTGCATTTGCTAGTTCTTTGGATCAAGCAGGTCCAATGACCAAAACAGTCCGCGATGGTGCAATTATGTTGGAGGCTATGGCGGGAAATGATCCAAAAGATAGCACTTCTGTTAACATAGAAGTGCCAAACTTTGAAGCTATGTTGACTGGTGACATTAAGGGTAAAAGAATAGGTATTCCCCAGGAGTACCGATTAGATGGGATGCCTAGTGAAATAGAAAAATTATGGTTAGATGGAACTGAAATGTTGCGTCAGGCGGGTGCTAAGATTGAGAACATTTCATTACCACATACGAAATACGCTTTACCTGCATATTATGTTATTGCTCCAGCCGAGGCTTCTTCAAACCTAGCGCGCTATGATGGCGTTAGATTTGGCCGAAGAGCAGCCTTGTCATCAGGAGACGGTATAAACGAATTGTATGAAAAGACGCGTGCGGAGGGCTTTGGTCCAGAGGTAAAAAGGCGTGTAATGATTGGAACTTACGTTTTATCTGCTGGTTTTTATGATGCATACTATAATAGAGCTCGCCGGGTTCGGGCTTTAATAAAAAAGGATTTTGATGAAGTTTTTGCTAATGGTATCGACGCTATTTTGACGCCAGCAACACCGTCTGCAGCTTTTGGCTTAGGAGAAATGTCAGAGGCAGATCCCCTACAAATGTACTTAAATGATGTATTCACAGTGACAGTAAATTTAGCTGGTCTTCCTGGTGTCTCGGTTCCTGCTGGAGTCGACAAATTAGGATTGCCGCTTGGCCTGCAGGTAATAGGTAGGCCTTGGGAAGAGGGTGATATGCTTAATATTGCGCACTCTTTAGAGCAATCTGCTGGATTCTCCTCCAAGCCATCAAAATGGTGGTAGTTAAATGTTGAAAACTCCTAAATTCTTTTTCATTTTGGCCATCTCAATGATTTTTGCTGGTTGTGAACCCACAGTTAATACGCAGCAAATTACACAAAGCGCACAAAATTTAAGAGAAAATGTTCGGAATATTGATACGCAGAGAATTACTCAAGGTGCACAAAATTTAAAAAAAAATCTGCAGAACTTAAGAACAACGCCATCTACAAACAAGCAAAATACCGATCCTGCCTCAGAAAGTTTAACGAATACAGATCCTATCTTAGCTGGAATATTGGGTGACGTGCTTGAAGAAGACACAGTAACAACTACTGAGATTACTCAGGAAATTGCAGAATTAGATACCACAAGATTGTCTGATGAAAATGATTTTGAAGCTGTTTCTGAACGTCAATCGATAGAAAGCGATGCTGAACGTATTGAAAACAATCGCGCGCTATATGTCTTGGTTGAACCTAAGTCTATCCCCATGCGACCTGGTTCAAACGTTCCTAGCATTGTGGAATATGCCATTAAAACTACAAATCCGGTGGGCACGCAATTATATTCTCGGCCGTTTGCAAGTAAGACTCGGTTTGATTGGAATTGTGCAAAGTATTCTTCGCAAAGTGCAGCACAAGAAGCCTTTCTTGTTTGGGGTGGCCCCAAAGTAGATCCAAGAGGTATTGACCCTGACGGGGATGGCTTTGCGTGCTATTGGGATCCCAAGCCTTTCAGAAGCGTATTAAAAGATAATAATTAATATTTTTTCATGGAACTCATAAAATATCCCTCTCCTAATTATGGTTTACGCAGGGATGATACTGAAATTGATTTTATTATTTTGCATTATACAGCAATGAGTACTGAAAATTCCCTAGATAGACTGTGTGATCCAGCCCATGAAGTTTCATGTCACTATCTGATAGATCAGGCTGGTCTTTGCTATCAACTTGTTAATGAAAATAAACGTGCTTGGCATGCTGGAAAATCATATTGGCGAGGTTATCGTGATCTTAACTCTCGATCACTTGGAATAGAACTAGTGAATTTGGGAAACGAGATATATCCGAAGGCTCAGATGAAAAGGTTGATAAGTCTTTTAAAACATCTGACTAAATCATACGAAATAAGCCCAAAAAATGTTTTAGGTCATTCGGATATTGCTCCATCTCGAAAATCTGACCCCGGTGAATGTTTTAATTGGAAAGAACTTTCCAATAGTGGATTGGCATTATTCCCAGAAGCAAGTAGTCCAATGAATTGTGATAAGACATTTTTTTTAGCTCACGCTGAGCGGGCTGGTTTTAATCCAGAAGCTAGTTTTGAAGAAATTTTAAAAACTTTTAGAAATCGTAGCCGACCAAACTTTAGAGGTCCGTTCGATGGATATGATTGTGCTTCTATGCAAAAATTCGCAGATGCCTTTGATGTTGACGAATGATCAAATTCGAAATAATGGCAGGTACAGCGGATGGCTGGATGGTCGCGAGTATACTCGAGGAAAGTCCGGACTCCTCAAAGCAGCGGTGCCGGGTAATACCCGGGCGGGGTAACCCGATGGAAAGCGCAACAGAAAGTAAACCGCCCGTTAATTCGGGTAAGGGTGAAAGGGTGGGGTAAGAGCCCACCGAGGTTTTGGTAACAAAGCCTGCATGGCAAGCCCCACCGGGAGCAATGCCGAATAGGGACCTACAAGAAAGCCTGCAAAGGTTTTCTACTTTGCTTTGGAGTTAGGTTCGGGTAGGCAGCTATAGGGTTTGTAGTAATACAGACTTTAGATGAATGATCATCCACAAGGTTTTACACCTTGGGACAGAATCCGGCTTATAGGCCATCCGCACTTTATTTTTATTTTGACGATTAAAGTGTAAATTTTCACTGTCTAAGTGTTGACTTGGGACGTGGCTTAGTTAAAAAGCAACTCTTATATATGTTATTTGGTCAATTAACTGACCTAATACAGGAGTAAAATTATGGCTAAACCTACAACCATTAAGATCCGGCTTAATTCAAGCGCTGGGACCGGCCACTTTTATGTGACTAAGAAAAATGCTCGCACGATGACTGATAAGATGGTTGTTCGTAAATATGACCCCGTTGCTCGTAAACATGTTGAGTATAAAGAGGGAAAAATTAAGTAGTTATTTAAATAAAAAGGCCGCATACAAGCGGCCTTCAAGTTATAAAATTCACGCCATTAAGAAGTTTAATGGCGTTTTTTTTATTCTGAGTTGCCCATGAACATCAGCAAAAACGAGAACATATTCAAAAAGTCCAGGTATAAGCTTAGTGCGCCGTGGATGGCTGACTTATCCAACCAATCAGAATCTCCGTGATGGGCGTGAGCCACATACATATTTTTGATATTTTGGGTATCATATGCAGTCAGTCCAGCGAATATGAGAACCCCCAACATAGAGATAATCATCGTCATTCCGCTAGATTGCAAAAAGTAGTTTACAATTATAGCGACTATTAGACCGATAACCCCCATTATTAAGAACGAACCCCAACCTGAAATATCTTTCTTTGTCGTATATCCCCACAATGATAAACCTGCGAAGGCGATCGATGTTACCAAGAACGTTTGAGTAATCGAGAACGTTGTATAAAAAATAAAAATTGAGCTCAGAGACACGCCAATCAATGTAGCGAAGACATAGAAAAACAGCTGTGCTGCTTGAGCTGTGGATCTTCGCATAACTGCGCCAAACCCGAAAATCATTGCAAGAGGCGCAAGCATAATAACCCAGCGTAAAGGTGACGTGTAAATTGTCGCTCCCAAACCAGTCAGCATTGTTCCGTTTTGCATCTGGCCTACAGCAAGAGCTGGGTCTGTCGTTGTTGCTAAGCCTGAAATGGCCCATGCCGCTAGTGCCGTAATAATCATTCCTACGGACATTGTGCCGTATACTTTATTCATATGGGCTTTTAAGCCCTCGTCAATTTGACTGGCTCGAGCGCCTGACACTGACCGTATTGTTTCAAAATCTGCCATTAAAACCTCCAAAACCAAGGATATCCCCTGTTAAGTATATATTGGTAAATTCTTTCAAATTTTCAACCCATTTTTAGTAAAAAATTGGTAAAATCGACTGAATTTTTAACTTTCGTGAATTTTCACAACAACTTTTCCAGTTGATTTTCGTTGTTTCAATGTGTTCAGCGCATCTTCGGCGTGATCTAAGTTAAATTTATGACTGATATGTGGCTTTATACGGTCAGATTTATACCACTCGAATAGTTGCTTCAAACTTTCTGTTACTGCGCTGGGTTTAAATTGCAAAAAACCACCCCAATAAAATCCATGAACAGTTATATTTTTAACTAATAGATGATTGGCTTTTAATAGGGGGACATTACCACTTGCAAACCCAATTAAAATTATACGAGCTTCCGGATTGCATGATTTTAGCGCTGATTTAAATTGCTCTCCTCCGACAGCATCATAAACAACATCGATACCACCAAGATTTTTTAAGTGGGAAACTAAATCGGGATCGTCGGAGTCTAAAACGAAATCTGCCCCCTCTTTCTTCACAATTTCCATTTTATGGGTGCCACGTGCCACCCCAACAACGCGAGCTCCCATCAATTTTCCTAATTGTACTGCTGTTAGCCCAACGCCTCCTGAGGCTCCGAGAACTAGTAATGTGTCATCTGGTTTAGTCTTTGCTTTGTATCCAAGCGCTAGATGACTTGTTCCGTAAGCTATCTGGAAAGCCGCGGCGTCATCAAAATTCATTTTTTCGGGCAGTTGAACACAACGTGATAAATCGAAGCAGCCATATTCAGCTAACCCTCCATGTCCTCCGAAAACAGCGACTCTATCTCCAATTGAAAGAGTGGTAACATTTGAACCTAAAGCGTCTACTACCCCAGATACTTCCATCCCAAGGACGAAGGGAAGCTGAGGGGTTTCTTGATATGTTCCACTTTTCAAAAGTATGTCTGCAAAGTTTAATCCACATGACATTATTTTTAATCTAACTTGGTCTGCTTTTGGATTTGGTGTTGGAATGTTTTCAATAGTGGGATTTTTTTCAAAATCGGTAACCTGAAATGCTTTCAATATTTTACCCTCGATCTTACATTGGAAATTTAACTTCCTATACGAATATATAGCTTTTTAGTTCTGAAAGAAAAAGCTTATTGATTTTGAAAATTTAGATAGAATATTTTTCAAACGATAATAAAACAACTATTTGTTATGGTATCCGTTTCTTGCTAAATACCCGTTAATAGAAAGGTGTTCGATGTCTAATGGTCAGAATTTAACAGCGTCAGAAACTAAAAGTATAATTGAAACTGCTAATGCTATGGCAGATGCTGCAGGAAAAGTTATTCTACCGTTTTTTCGATCTAAATCATTAGTAGCAGAAAACAAAAGTTTTCGTAGTTTTGACCCCGTGACTGATGCGGATAAAATTGCTGAAAAAGCGATGATAACCGAGTTAAAACAACGACGACCAGCCGATGGTGTGTTTGGTGAAGAGTTTGGCGAATTAACTGGGAAAAGTTCATATAGGTGGGTATTGGATCCAATTGATGGAACGCGAGCATTTATTGCAGGCGCTCCTACTTGGGGCGTACTTATTTCTGTGGAGAAGATAGGCACTGGCCCGCTATTTGGCATTATAGACCAGCCTTACATTGGGGAACGGTTCTTCGGAGGGCTTGGTCTAGCAGAATACCAAAATCATGACGAGATAATAGGATTGAAATCTAGCAAGGTAGAGGAAATTGAGGATGCAATTTTACTTTCTACCTTTCCTGAAATTGGAACTGAAAAAGATAGAAAAGCATTCGAAAAGGTTTCAGGTAAGGCTAAACTTACTCGTTATGGCCTTGATTGCTATGGGTATGCCCTGGTGGCAATGGGAACAGCTGACCTCGTAATTGAAGCGGGTTTAAGCATCTATGATATTCAAGCACCATCTTGTGTGATCCAAGCTGCTGGTGGCATTGTTACCAATTGGGAAGGTAAACCAGTCGATAATGGAGGTCGGATTATTGCCGCATCGAATGAAAAGTTACACAGGAATGCTTTGGAGCAATTAAATTCATGATTGTTTTTGATCAGCTTAAGAGATCTTCTAATAAGATTTTGCCTGGAGAGCCAATATTTACGTTTTTGATGCTTTTTAAGCATGTGTTCGCCTGATCGGGATCTTATGATACAAGAATTGAAAAAACAAATTAGAAAAGAAGCTTTCGATAAGAGAAAGAAGGCATTTGCTGCTGATATTGGAAATTCTGCCTCAATACTCTCTTCTGTATTGGCTGGTTTTAGAGGTGTTGCAATTGCTGGTTACCTTCCCATCAAAACAGAAATTAACCCTCTGTCTGCAATGGAAGAGGCATCCGCACATAGTTTAGTTGGAGTACCAGTTATCCAGGGAAATTCAAAACCACTTAAGTTTTCGAGATGGGAACCAGGTTGTGATTTAAAAAAAGGTCCATTTGATGTCCAAATACCAATTCATTCAGATTATTTTATTCCTGAAGTTTTGATAATTCCGTTAGTAGGTTTTGATAAAAAAGGCGGAAGATTAGGATATGGAGGAGGCTTTTATGATCGGACCTTAGAAAGTTTGAGATCTCAACAAGCAACCCTAGCAATTGGATTTGCATACTCAGAACAAGAATTTGAAAATTTACCATTGGAACCGACAGATCAAAAGTTGGATGTTATTGTAACTGAGAGACATATTATCGAACTCACACACTCCAAATAATCTCTTGAACTTTTTTATTTCTTCTATACATCAAACCGATGAAAATCTTGTTTCTTGGAGACGTGGTTGGTCGATCGGGCCGGTCGGCAGTAATTAAGCATCTCCCCTCACTTATTAAAGAAAATCTGATTGATTTTTCGATTGTTAATGCTGAAAATGCAACAAGCGGTATGGGCTTAAGCGCGAAACACGCCAAAGAAATTCTAGAAATCGGAGCAAATTGTATCACGCTAGGAGACCATGCTTTTGATCAGAAAGATATGCTTCAATTTATAGAGCAAGAGGATAGAATTTTAAGACCTTTGAATTTTTCGAAATCAGCGCCAGGCAAGGGCTCAAAAATATACGCTGACAAACGTGGAAGAAAAATATTAGTTTCGCAAGTGCTAGGTCAAGTTTTCATGAAACGACCATTTGACGATCCATTTTCTGAAATTGATGGTTTATTACGCAAGAATATATTGGGAGGTGCGGTGCAAGCATCTTTTGTCGATATCCATTGTGAAGCAACCTCAGAGAAAATGGCTTTGGGCCATTTTTGTGATGGACGTGTGTCAGCGGTCATTGGAACACATACTCATGTTCCAACATCCGACACAATGATCCTACCAAAGGGAACGGCTTACCAAACAGACGCGGGAATGTGTGGTAGTTTCAACAGCGTCATTGGTATGGATAAAGCAGAGCCATTGCGTCGGTTCGTGACGGGAATGTCAAAGGAGCGTTTCAAGCCCGCAGAGGATGAGGGAACACTATGTGGCGCAATTATTGAAACGGACGATAAATCGGGACTAGCGGAAACTGTTAAAATGCTGCGCTTGGGCGGCCGCCTGGAATCAACATAGCGCTCATGGCTTTGATATGGCCCTATATGGTATTGATTATTCTCGGCTGTGGCTGGGGTCTAACTCTTCCGTTAAGTTTAATTTCAGTAAGCACTGGTTTAGGGCATTTAGGAATAATCTTTTGGCAGTTTTTTATTGTCATGGTTATATTTGGCTCAAGACAAGTCTTTCTGAATAAATCTATTTCATTCACAAGAAGTTCATTGCTAATATTCTGTGTTATTGCTTTTATTGGAACATTAATTCCAAATTTGGCCTCGCTCTTTGCTGCACTTCATTTGCCGGGAGGTGTACTTTCAATATTGATTGCAACAGTTCCTATGTTTTCTTTCCCAATAGCGCTGTTTTTAGGATTGGATAGATTTGGATTTCAAAAGCTCTTTGGAATAGTTTTTGGTTTTATAGGGGTTTATATGCTGATAGCCCCTAAAGCAGCATTACCGGATCCTAGTGTAATATGGGTCATTCCAATAGCATTAATACCACCATTTTTTTATGGTTTAGAGGGTAATTTTGTCGCAAAGTTTGTTTCAGGAAAAAACTCTCCTATGGAGGTGATATTTGGTGCTTCTGTGATTGGATGCATTATTACATTTCCATTAACACTTTTGTTTGATCAGTTCGTAAATCCTTTTGTACAATGGAATGCTGCTCATTATGCAATAATTTTTTCCTCTATGATACATGGATTTGTGTATGCAAGTTATGTCTGGCTTGTAACTAAGGTGGGTTCAGTATTTTCGGCACAAGTTAGCTATTTTGTTACATTTGCTGGAGTACTATGGTCTATGGTCATATTAAACGAAGTCCACTCCCAATTTATTTGGTTATCTTTAGCCTGCATGATTTTAGGAATGGTATTGGTAAGACCTAAAACTTATTAAAATATATTTTTGAGAAGTGGTTTTGATTTTATCAGTCTTGCCCCCCAACGAATGAAATATTAATAAAGATAAAGAGTATATTTGGGAGGTTCTATGGCAGGTCATTCAAAATGGGCAAATATTCAGCATAGGAAAGGAAGGCAGGATGCCGTCCGTTCGAAACTTTTTTCAAAATTATCAAAAGAGATTACTGTTGCTGCAAAAATGGGTGATCCAGATCCTGAAAAAAATCCCCGTTTGAGACTGGCTGTAAAAGAGGCTAAACAAAATTCAGTCCCTAAAGACGTAATTGACAGAGCTATTAAAAAATCGACCGCTGGAGAAGGTGATGATTATGAAGAAATACGATATGAGGGATATGGGCCGAATGGCATAGCCGTAATAGTTGAGGCAATGACTGACAACAAAAATCGTACGGCATCGAATGTAAGGTCTATCTTTTCAAAGAATGGAGGTAATCTTGGTGAGACGGGCTCTGTTGGTTTTATGTTTGAACGCAAAGGTGAAATTATATTTCCATCAGAAGTTGGCGATGATGACACCGTAATGATGGCGGCTATCGATTCAGGTGCAGAGGACGTGGAAAGCTCGAAAGATGGACACATTATTTGGTGCATAGATACAAACTTAAGTGAAGTAGCAGCTGCCCTTGAAAGTGATCTCGGTGAAAGCCAATCAACAAAATTGATCTGGCAGCCCAATACTACAACAGAGTTAGACTTAGAGGGTATGCAAAAACTTATGAAGCTTGTTGATGCACTTGAAGACGATGACGATGTTCAACGAGTTACAACAAATTTTGAAGTCAATGATGAGGTAATGTCTCAGATTTCACAATGAACACCTTTTTAGCGGGATTTGGTTTAGGACTTTCTTTAATTGTAGCGATTGGTGCCCAAAATGCTTTTATTTTAAGGGCAGGGTTGCTAAAGCGGCATGTTTTTATTTTATGTTCTGTTTGTGCCGTCTCAGACGCTTTGTTAATAACCGCTGGTGTTTTAGGTTTAGGAGTACTGGTTAATAATGCTCCATTTTTTTTAGTTATTATGAAATATGCTGGCGCAGCATTTTTGTTCGCATATGGGTTTCGATCATTATTAAAGTCTTTGAAAGGTGGCCGTTTTCTTTTAGCTGAAGGTGAAGCAAATTCTCTAAAAGAGGCAATTTTAATTTGTTTGTTACTAACTTGGCTTAATCCTCATGTTTACCTTGATACTGTTATCCTTTTGGGTATTGCCTCCACACAATATAGTGAAAATACGCATTTTGCTGCCGGTGCAATTGCTTCCAGTTTCATCTTTTTTTATTCGCTTGGCTTTGGTGCAAGATTACTGTCAAACTTTTTTAAACACCCAGTTTCGTGGAGAATATTAGATGGAATTATTGGAATAGTTATGTGGAGCATTGCTTTTTCTCTTGTTTATGACAGTTAAACTTTATGAGCGAAAAACTATCAAAACAAAAATCGCAAAACCTTACGGGGGTTTTCTGGATGGTCGTAACTGGGATATGCTTTCTTGGGGTAACGGCTTTAGTGAAATTTATGGGTACGCGAATTCCAGCTGCTGAGGCAGCCTTTTTACGATACTCTCTTGGCCTTGTTTTACTTTTGCCAATGCTGAAAGACTTTTTCCATAACTTACCAAATCGAAAATTATCTATTTTATTTGCTGCTAGGGGTGTCGTACACACAGTTGGAGTGGTTCTTTGGTTTTTTGCTATGTCACGAATTCCATTAGCAGATGTAACCGCCATGAATTATATGTCACCTATTTATGTTACGCTCGGTGCTGCAATTTTCTTGGGTGAAACTTTAGCTTTACGGAGAATTTTAGCCATTTTATTCGCAATTGTTGGCGCATTACTAATACTGAGACCTGGCTTTAGAGAGGTAAGTATAGGTCACATAGCGATGATTTTTACAGCTTTATTTTTTGCTTCGTCATACTTGATAGCCAAACATACTAGTGGAAAAACGACGGCATCAGTCGTTGTCGTAATGCTTTCAATTTATGTAACTATCGGATTAGCTCCCTTAGCATTTTTAAATTGGGTCACGCCAACTTTAACTGAGATTATAGTACTTTTCGCTGTAGCATGCTTTGCTACAGCTGGTCACTACACAATGACTTTAGCATTTGCTGCGGCGCCGATTTCAGTGACCCAACCTGCTACTTTTCTCCAATTGGTTTGGGCTGTTCTCGTAGGTTCTATTATATTTGGTGAAAAAATTGATCTTTATGTAATAGGAGGAGGATGCTTAATCCTATGCTCGATTACTTTTATGTCTTGGAGAGAAGCTGTTATAAAAAGAAAGGCGATGACACCTGCGGTGGCACAAACTAAAGTTTAATGAAAACTCAAACGGAAATTAAATTTGATCATTTTGCGATAGCAACGGACGATTTGGAAAAAACTGTTACAAATCTGGAAAAGAAGTTCAAATATCCTTTCTCATCTGGTGGTGAGCACAAGATGTTTGGAACGCATAACAGATTATTTCGGTTAGGTGACATTTATCTAGAGGTTATTGCTATAAATCCCCTTGCTGCAGCTTCACAGCAGCCGAGGTGGTTTGATCTTGATAATTTTAATGGCAAGTCTCGTATAATAACTTGGATAGCAAGTACTGAAAATATTTTAGATCTGGTGCCAAACATTTGGGATAACCCTGGTGAAATAAAAAAACTTTCTAGAGATAAACTGAAATGGGATTTCACAGTGCCAACTAGGGGAAAAATGCCCATGGGTGGGGCTGCACCCGCTCTAATAAATTGGGGTAATACTCGGCATCCGACTTTAAGTATGGTTGACCATAGTTGTCGATTAGAGCGTTTTTTAGTCAACACACCCTTTGCTGACGACCTGAACCCAATATTAAAAAATATACTTTTTGACCAAAGAATAGAAGTCAAGTCCTCTCGGAGTATATCGTTCGAGGCACATATATCGACACCTAGTGGGAAAGTAGTTTTAGAATGAAAGTGAGGCCTGCGACGTTTTCGGATAGTAAGGAAATCGCAAGTATATGGAATCCATACATAAAAAACACGTTTGTTACATTTAATGCCATTGAAAAAACTCAAGACGAAGTTTGTGCCTTAATTAAAGATCGAAGAAGTGATGGCCATGAATTTTGGGTAGCAATTGACGATGATAAAATAATTGGATTTGCCAGTTATGCCCAATTAAGGAAAGGGGTGGGATATAGGTATTCTATGGAGCATACAATTATTGTATCCGATGAGTATAAATTTTTAGGGGTTGGCAAAAACTTAATGAGTGTTTTGTGTGATCATGCTAAAAAGCGAGACATTAATTCCATGTGGGCAGGAGTAAGTGCTCTGAATATTGCAGCAATCAAGTTTCACGAAGGTTTACAATTTAAAACTGTCGCAAGGTTACCGGAAGTAGGGTACAAATTTGGTAGTTTTCTCGATCTAGTTTTAATGCGCAAACTTTTGTAAATAATATATGGAATCCTAGAAAATAAGTATGTCGATTTGGGCCCGTATAATTAAAGCAATTGAAGCTTTAGCAAAAGGTGAAAGCTTATCAGATGTGTTTGATAAGCTTAAAGCTCCGCCTGAACGTTCAATCGCATTTACAATAGCCGTAATTGCTCTTGGGGCAAAAATGGCAAAGGCTGATGGGTATGTAACAACGGACGAAGTTAAAGCTTTTAGACAAGTTTTTCGTATTCCCTCTGGCGAAGAAAACAATGCGGCGAGGGTTTTTAACTTAGCCAGGCAAGATGTTACCGGCTATGAGCTCTATGCTAAGAGGATTTCATTAATGTTTGGGCAAGGTCATCAAACATTAATTGATCTACTAGAAGGACTTTTTCATATTGCTACAGCTGATAATGATTATCATCCAAATGAAGATAAATTTTTATCAACAGTTAGTTCTATTTTTGGACTCAAGGAAGCTCAATTTAAAGCTATTCGTGCAAGGTGTGTTCCCAATATGGAGCCGGATCCCTACACTATTTTAGGTATAAACTTAAATGATGATTTTGAAAAAATAAAGGGAGCTTGGCGGGACCTAGTCCTTACTTATCATCCCGATAGGATGGTAGCACGAGGATTACCGGAGGAAGCTATTAATCTGGCAGAGAGACGGATTATTCAGATTAATAAAGCTTTTGAGGCTGTTAAAAAAGACTTTGTTTAGTTAAAATTTAAACTTAGCTGAAATTTAATTTTTTTTAATAGTTTTAATTTTGAAATCTTCAGCTTTTAGAGCGTTGGCTAAAGAATTGTAACGCGCTTCTGCAACTTCTCCAAACAAACTTTCTCCAACTGAATCAAGTATTAGTGTTAAATGTCGGGATCTGGGTTTCCAGTTTAAATGTGCGGGTTGTATGCTGTCATTGACCCATAGCATTGCTCCTAACCTCATTGCTTTTCCAAGAACTTCAGCCTGTTGAATAAATTTTGGCTTTAGAAGATAGACAAGATTTTCAAATTGAGATCCAGTTGGTTTGTTTCGGTAGCGATACATCAGTGATATACCAAGAAAAATTCGCTCGGAGTGTTTTAAGCCTCCTAAATTTGATCTTGTGGCGTTATCAAAGCAAACCTCTGCTCTATAATCAGGATGTGCTCTCCAGCTTACATCATGCAAAAGACATGCAGCATGTATTAAGCGCTTTAATTCTTCCGTTGGTCGTGAAAATAGTGGAAGTACAAATTTATAAAGACGGTTACCAGAACCTGGAACACGGGCATCTTTTTCCTCGGAGTAAAAACAAGCTTCAATAAGAGGGTCTCTATCTCGTAACTCTTGTGGCATATTTTCGTACAATAATCCTTCGCGAATGCCATAACTAGAAATAGCTATATCCTTGGGCCTGAAAGATTTAGTGAGACGTATGAGGACCTCACAAGCAATTGGTACCAGTTCAATTCTCGCAGCCGTGATACCACAATTTTTACGAATTTCTTCAAGGTTACCTTCTTCAATAAATTTAATCGTTTTTCTAACTGAGTCTATGGAAATCCGGTATTCATGCATAACATGCAGTGGATAACCTCTGCGTAACATATCTATTTTTGCAAAAGCTCTCCAGGAACCACCAACTAAAAAAAGGCGATTGTGTTGTGGACCCATTTCTGTTTCGAGTTTAGTTATAGTTTCTTTAATGTAGTTCTTGCGATTTTTTTTCCCGCCCTTCATCTCTTTTAAAATTAGTGGTCCTAAATCGGAAGTTACACGGTTTCCAACAATCCCTTTATTTATCTCTGCCAATTCCATTGATGAGCCGCCTAGATCGCAAACTAGACCGTAAGCTCCAGGCCAGCCTAGCATAACGCCTTGTGCTGAGAGGCGTGCTTCCTCAAGTCCATCAATAATATTTATGTCTTTTCCTGTTTTTTTTCTAATTTCATCACAGAACAATAAACCATCGGAGGCTGATCTAACGGCTGCTGTTGCGATTAAAGTCAATTGGGGAACTTCCATGGCTTCCGCCATATTTACGAACCGTTCGATTGCTGAAATTGCCCTTAATCTACCCGCTACGTGAAGTTTTCCTGAATGAACTAGGTCAGAGCCCAAGCCACACAAGATTTTTTCATTAAAAAAATATGCCGGTGATCTGGCAGCTCCATCAAATATCACCATACGTACTGAATTAGATCCAATGTCTATAACACCCAGTTTTCTCAGGTAATGTAAGGCCTCAGTTTCAGGAGTGTTTGTTTTATTGTAACCAAAAAAAGGTTTAAAATCTTGAAGGATTTCTACCATAAAGCTTATCCTGAAAATTTACAAACATCAGATTCTCACTAAATCGCACTTTTATAGATAATTGAAAGAACTTATTTTTTATTTTTGAAAATTTTAGCCACGAGTGATCTCGTAATTGGGCGCTTTTCTTCAATCGATATGCGGTCAATATCTGCAACGATTGAATTAACTGCAGAAAAAGATCTATCCATTCTTCTGTATAAATACTCAAAAACATCTGGACTTGGATACATTTGTCTATCTGCAAAAAGTTTTGCCATAATTAATGGCAATAGCTTGTCATCTAATTCATCGATCTGCGCGTTTCTGGTGCCTTCTATTCTTGACATTAAATCAGATAGAGAAATTTTCCAGAATTGAGGAAAACCTGTTCCTATGAGTAGAAACGGTAATTTTCTTTCTTGTAAAAAATTATGCAAATGGAAGAGAGCTTCCTCTAAGTCTTCGCGTGAGTTAATTTTTGAAATATTGTCTATGACTAATGCGGTATTTGCAATTTTATCAACTTTGCTAATTTTAAGAGTTGTTGCATCAATATAAGATGCATTCACTTGCTTTGCCCAAATTTGACCTAAATGGGTTTTACCTGAAGCTGGAGGCCCTGAAAGGGTATGTTTTAAATTCGGCCAATTTTTCCAATCTTCTAAAAGATCAACTGCAATTTTATTGCATTTAGACACGTAGAATTCGTCTATTCCATCAGAAGATTGAACTGGTAAGGTAAAGCCAATCTGCTTCGCCATCAATTGCTGTCCTATTTACTATTTTTACCTATGTAAACTTGACTGTTTAGGTATTGATTTATCAAATATCTAAATATAACTCCTATTGCCGCTGCCACTGGTACAGCCACCATCATACCGACTAAACCGAATATAGATCCAAAAAGAGATAAAGCGAGAAGAAGAGAAACAGGATGTAGACCAACTGAATTCCCAACAAGTTTGGGAGTTAAAAAATTACCTTCAATGAGTTGGCCTATTACAAAAATACCAACGACTAGCAAGATTGTATTCCAATCTCCCCAGAATTGAACGGTAGATAAACCTATTGCCAGTATGCCGCCTAGAATTGCTCCTAAATACGGTATAAAAGTTAATATTCCAGCAATCACTCCTACAATCAGACCAAACTCTAGGCCCAAAAACATGAGTGAAATAGCATAATAAGCTCCGAGTATGCAGCAGACTGAGCCCATACCTCGGATAAAGCCAGCTATAACTTCATGAATTTCCTTTGATAAGTTCCGGATTGTTTCGGCATGGTCTCGGGGAAGCAATCCATCAATTTTAACTACTAATCGATCCCAATCTATTAATAAGTAGATGGTGACAATAGGAGTTATAAGAATTAATCCAGCAATGCTTAAAAGAGACGAGAAAGATTTAACTAAACCGGACATAATGACGACTATTGTGGATTTTAAAAATTCACCCAGTGGCAAATTAGACTGATCCAAATTAAGTGAATCGCCTAATTTTGAGGGTAGTGTTCCATTTAGAGCAGTAGTTAGTTTTTCTGCGATTATCGGAGCCACAGTTATAAGTTTGGTCAGTTGGTCAATTAAATTCACTGATATAAATACAGCCAAGGGCGCAAAAATAAGAACAAAAATAAATGAAATAAATATAACTGCCCACAGTCTATTAAACCCCATCTTTTGTAAACGATCTGCTAGTGGATCGAGTAAATAAGCTAAGGCTGCCCCAATTACAAAAGGAAGTAAAATATTTCCAATGTAAGACAATAAAAGAATGCTTACTATCGATAATATACCCCAAAACAATAATTGTTGGCGAACTGAAAAGCTCATATTTTCTCCGACTTTGTTCTGTAATGCCAATGTGAGCTACTAACGCAGCGCATGCAAGTACGAAAACGTGATCTGAGGCTTGTGTAGTTTTCGTCATGGCGCTACATGTTCACTAAGTCATCAATAGTTTGGAAAACTTATGCGCCTATCTCGATATTTTGTTCCAGTTCTAAAAGAAAATCCAGCAGACGCTCAAATTGTGAGCCACAGGTTGATGCTTAGGGCTGGATTAATCAAGCAAGCCACAGCAGGAATTTATTCTTGGCTTCCTTTAGGTTTCAAGGTTCTCAGGCGCCTAGAAAATATAATTCATGAAGAACAACAACGCGCTGGTCACCAGGCCATTCAGATGCCTATTCTTCAATCTGCCGACTTGTGGAGAGAAAGTGGCCGATATGATGATTATGGCCAAGAAATGCTTAGAATGAAAGATCGTAACGATCGCGACTTACTATTTACCCCAACGGCTGAAGAATTAGTCACGGATATTTTCAGAAGTCATGTAACAAGTTACAAAAATTTACCGCTAACTCTCTATCAAATTCAGTGGAAGTTTAGAGATGAGATACGTCCAAGGTTTGGAGTTATGAGGGGTAGAGAGTTCTACATGAAAGATGGTTACAATTTTGATTTAACAAAACAGGATGCTCTCCATTCCTACAACCGTCATTTAGTGAGCTATTTGAAAACGTATGAGAGAATGGGACTTAAGGCTATACCTATGCGAGCTGACAGTGGGCCGATAGGCGGAGAGGACACCCATGAGTTCTTGGTATTGGCTGAAACTGGAGAATCAGAAGTTTTTTATGATAGCAAGGTTACTGATTTAAATTTTGGAGATCGTAAAATAGATTATGATGATCATTCGGCTTGCCAGTCGATCTTAGATGAATTTACCTCACTATACGCTAGAACTGATGAAACACACGAACCCTCTGTGTTTGAAAAAATCCCTCAGGAAAGGCAATGCAAAGCTCGCGGTATAGAAGTTGGTCAAATTTTCTATTTTGGCACGAAATATTCTGAGGTAATGGGTGCCACCGTAACTGATGCCAATGGTAAGGATACTCCTGTACACATGGGCAGCCATGGTATTGGTGTGAGCCGGTTAGTTGGAGCTATTATTGAGGCAAATCATGACGAAAAAGGTATTATTTGGCCTGAAGGAGTGACACCATTTCATTGTGGTTTAATAAATCTAAAACAAGGTGATCCAGAAGCCGACACGGCTTGTGAAAATATCTACCAAAATTTGGTAAAAGCGGGTTTAGAACCGCTTTATGATGATCGCAGCGAAAGAGCTGGAGGAAAGTTTGCCACTATGGATTTAATCGGCCTTCCTTGGCGAATAACTGTGGGCCCGCGTGGATTAAAGAACGGTGTTGTTGAATTAACTTCTAGAAGCTCAGGGATTAGCGAAGAGTTAACTCCAGAAGGTGCCATAAATAAACTGATATCTATTTATTGATAAGCCTCTAAGGTTATCTGACTGAGAAATATTTATATTATGGAAAAACTAAATTTCATCAGAATGTAATTCCAAAATCTCCAGTGGAATGACTTCAACTGCCCTTTGATGAGTGCTGTGTAGATTAACCTTTGGTGCACAACCTTCATGATGAGCCTGAAGGAACCTGCTCGCGCATAGACACCAAGAGTCTCCTGCTTTTAATCCGGGGAACTCGAATTCAGGCCGGGGGGTTGATAAATCATTTCCTACATATTTAGAAAAAGCTAAAAATTCTGAGGTCATAATCGCACAAACCGTATGGCTTCCTTCGTCTGCATCGCAGGTATTACAAAAGCCATCCCTAAAGAAACCTGTTTTAGGGTCATCTGAGCAAGTTTTCAGCTCCTCTCCGACAACGTTGACTGATTTATCTTTTATAAACATTTTGCTTACTTTCTACTAAACTTGTCGATCAATTTTTGCAAAGAAGATTTCTGAGTTCCATTACCGTCAATTTGAAAATTAGGTTCTTCAGATGGTGTTGTAACTTTTAGTTCCTTACTTTTTCTATCTTTCTTATTTTCATTTTTGGGACCAAGAGAAATTTGATTTAGGAATTTGTCTGGATCATCATTGGCCAAATGGTCCGCTGCTGCAGCAACTTTCCCCAAAATCTTTTCAAGCCACTCTTGTTCTTTCTTAGAGAAATTTTCCAGAACATATTTTGAAACCAGATCTTTGTGACCTGGATGCCCAATTCCTAATCTAATGCGTTTGTAGTCTTGACCTATGTGGCTGTGGATTGATTTTAGACCATTGTGTCCTGCGTGACCCCCACCTGATTTAAAGCGGCATTTACCAGGAGCTAAATCCAGTTCATCATGAAAAACAGTTATACTCTGTGAATTAACCTTATAAAAACGGGCTATTTCGCCTACTGATTGTCCTGATAGGTTCATAAAAGTCGAGGGTTTAAGAACTATAACCTTTTGGGTACCCAACTGCCCTTCACAAAATAGACCTTGGAACTTCGAACGCCATGGACTGAATGAGTTGGCGATCGATATCTCGTCTACGGCCATAAAACCAATGTTATGACGGTTCATTTGGTACTGTTGTCCTGGATTTCCTAGACCAACAAATAATTGCATTTTTCTTTCGAACTCTTTTAGTGCTTATCTGACATTATTATAAAGCAATGTGACTAAAAATTAATATTATTTTATGACTAATACTAGAAAAATTAAAAGGCCTCGTTAAAGCGAGGCCTTTTAAAACAAGTTACAAAATAATCTATTCTTCGGCAGTTTGTTCGTCTGATGTTGCTTCAGTCTCTTCGACCTCCACATCAGATTCTGCGTCTGCATCTTCGGAAGACTTCAGGCTCGAAGGCGCTGAGAGATTTGCAATAACAAAATCTCTATCGATAGTAGGTCTTGCACCCTCTGGTAGTTTAACGCTTGAGATTGTTATCACATCGCCAACATCCAATCCCGTCAAATCAACCGTGATACTCTCTGGGATATCGCTTGCGGTAACGATTAACTCAACTTCTGGTCTGACAACTGTTAAAACGCCACCTTTTTTCAAACCAGGAGCTTCCGCTTCATTAATGAAATCAACTGCAATAAACAGATTTACTTTTGAGGCTCTTTTCAGTCTCATAAGATCCAGATGAGTTGGTAAATCCTTCACAACGTCCCGTTGCACATCCCGACAAATAACGCGAACGTCGTCGTGCCCTTCCACTTTTAGATTAAAAAGTGTGGACAAAAAGCGTCCGGCCTTTAATCGTTTTAACAAATCATTGAAAGGGACCTGAATAGATAGTGGGTCTGTCCCACCACCATAAACGACGCCTGGTACCATTCCATCACGTCTTGCTTGACGAGCGGCGCCCTTGCCTGTCCCCGCACGTTCATGAGCTATAAGATTAGGTATCTCACCAGCCATTTTGTTCTCCAATTCTATTAGGGCAGGGCTCCTCCAAGGCTGTAGCCCTGCGTGAATGAGGCTCTATAAACTTAAAAATTCAGATTGAAAAGGCTTTGATTCATGTTTTTGCAAGACTTTTTTTCTTTAAAGCCACTGTGGGATAAAGTCTTTAGGAATAAGTAAATTATTCTTACTAACATTCGAAATATTCTTTTCGCCGCAAAGGGCCATTGTAACGTCCATTTCTTTTTGAAGAATTTCAAAAGTTTTCGTTACGCCTTTCTCCCCTAAAGCACCCAAACCATAGATGTAGGCTCGTCCTATGTATGTGCCTTTGGCACCCATTGCCAAACACTTTAGAACATCTTGACCTGTTCTTATTCCGCCATCTACATGAACTTCGACTTTATCACCGACAGCGTCGAGTATTGAAGGAAGTGCTTTGATTGAACTAATGGCCCCATCTAGCTGACGACCACCATGGTTAGATACGATAATCGCATCCGCACCAACCTTTAGTGCCATTTTAGCATCTTCTGCATCTAGGATACCCTTTAGAATAACTTTGCCACCCCATTCATCCTTTATCTTCTTTACTTTTTCCCAGTCCAAACTCGGATCGAACTGCTCTGCAGTCCAAGACGATAAACTTGTAGTGTCCGTAACATTTGTTGCGTGGCCAACTATATTTCCGAAAAACCGCCTCTTTGTACCAAGCATGCCCAAGCCCCAACTCCATTTTGTTGCAAGATTAGCCATAGTCCTTAATGTCAATTTTGGTGGTGCTGATAAGCCATTTTTCAGATCCTTATGGCGTTGGCCAAGAATTTGAAGATCTAGGGTTATAACAAGCGCAGATACTTTGGCATTTTTGGCTCTTTGTATTAACCTAGATATATAATCTGTATCTTTCATCATGTATAATTGCAGCCAAAAAGGTTTAGTGGTGTTTTCAGCCACATCTTCGATTGAACAAATTGACATTGTTGACAGGGTAAATGGAACTCCAAACTTTTCTGCTGCTTTGGCAGCTAAAATTTCTCCGTCTGCATATTGCATCCCCGTCAACCCTACGGGTGCCAGCGCCACAGGGATCGAAACATCTTCACCTATCATTTTTGAGGCAGTGCTTCTTCCCGCCATGTCAACAGCAACACGCTGGCGAAACCTCAGCTCTTCAAAATCATTAACGTTGTCTCGAAAAGTTTGTTCCGTCCAGCTTCCACTTTCTGCGTAGTCATAAAACATTTTAGGCACGCGACGCTTATAAATTGTTTTCAAATCTTCAATATTTGTAATCGTGGGCATGATTGTTACTCTTTCTCTGTATTAAGCCGAATGTGCGCCATCTGCTAATGTTTTGACGAATTCTAGAACTTCAGACACGGGTTTACCCAAGGCCAATTCTGATACAATCGCAGATCCAACCACGGCGCCATCAGCAACTTCAGCAATTGCTTTGGCTTTTTCAGGTGTGTTTATTCCAAAGCCGACAACGACTGGCAAGCCACTGTCTTTTTGTATTCTTGCGACTTCAGGGCCAACATCTGTTGCTTGAGCTTCCGCTGCGCCAGTTATGCCAGTGATTGATACATAGTAGACAAAGCCAGATGTATTTTGCAGAACTTTTGGCAAGCGATTTTCGTCCGTCGTTGGTGTGGCGAGCCTAATAAAATTTATACCAGCTGCCTGGGCTGGAATGCAAAGCTCTTCATCTTCTTCGGGAGGAAGATCTACAACTATAAGGCCATCTATTCCTGAGGATTTTGCATCGATTAAAAACTTTTCTACACCATAACTATAAATTGGATTGTAGTAGCCCATTATAACGATAGGCGTGCTATCATCGTTTTCTCTGAAAATCCTTGCCATTTCTAATGTTTTCATCAGTGTCATTCCACTAGATAAGGAACGACCACCAGCTAATTGAATTGTTGGACCATCCGCCATCGGGTCAGTGAAGGGTAAACCTAATTCTATTATATCAACACCGGCAGCTGGAAGACCCATTACTAACTCCAAAGATGTTTTGAAGTCGGGATCGCCCGCCATAATATATGAAACAAAAGCTTTTTTGCCCTCAGATTTCAGCTTTTCAAAGGTCTGATCTATTCTTGTCATCTCGGTGCTCCAATCGCTTGTAGTTCACTTGCCCAAATTTCTTTAAGAAATCAATCCTTACACTTGAACAACAGTAAAATATTGTAGTTGCTCAATATCGCTTTGAATGGGTAACCCTCTATTTTGCTTGCTTTGACAAAAAACAAGTCTTAGAAGCAGCCCGAATTATTATGGTAAGGTTTTCTTATGGGTTTCAAGATGGGAATAGTTGGACTTCCAAATGTTGGGAAGTCCACTCTCTTTAATGCACTAACAAAAACAGCAGCTGCTCAAGCCGCGAATTTTCCATTTTGTACAATCGAGCCAAACGTGGGCGAAGTAGCGGTGCCCGATGGCAGGTTACATGCACTGGCTAAACTTGCTCAATCAAGTCAGATAATCCCAACGCGAATGACCTTTGTCGATATAGCTGGGCTAGTAAAAGGAGCGTCCAAAGGAGAGGGCTTGGGAAATCAATTTTTAGCTAATATCCGAGAAGTTGACGCTATTGCCCATGTTTTAAGGTGCTTTGATGATAAAGATGTAACTCACGTGGACGATCGAATTAATCCAGTTGAAGATGCAGAAACAATAGAAACCGAGTTGATGCTGGCTGACATTGAGAGCATTGAAAAAAGAACAGCTGGTCTTGTCCGCAAAATTAGGGGTGGAGATAAAGAAGCTGTTGAGCAGGATCGTCTCTTGAAATTGGCATTGGATGCACTTGAGAAAGGACAACCCGCACGTTCAGTAGAGATTTCTGAGGATGATAGGGTTGCTTGGAAAAACCTTCAGCTACTAACTTCAAAGCCTACTCTTTTTGTTTGTAACGTGGACGAAGATAGTGCTTCAGATGGAAACAAGTATTCTCAACAAGTTGAAAAAATGGCAGCTGAACAAGGTGCTGGAACAGTTATTATCAGCGCTCAGATCGAAGAAGAAATAAGCCAATTAGAAGAAGATGAAGCAGAACTTTTTCTTAATGAAATGGGCCTGTCCGAAGCTGGTTTGGATCGGTTGATACGCGCAGGTTATGAATTGTTGCAATTAGAAACATATTTTACATGCGGACCTAAAGAGGCGCGGGCTTGGACAGTCAAAAAGGGTACACTTGCGCCGCAGGCTGCTGGCGTTATCCATGGAGATTTTGAACGTGGGTTCATTAGAGCCGAAACGATTTCTTTTGATGATTATGTAAATTGCAGGGGTGAGGCTGGAGCCAAAGAGGCAGGAAAGATGCGTGTCGAAGGTAAATCCTACTTAGTCCAAGATGGGGACGTGATGCATTTTCTTTTTAATACATGATGAAGATTAAAAGTAAAAACTTTGCTATTTTTAATTTGAGACCTTGTCCTTACCGAAACAGGTAGTTAAACCAATTGGCGGAAACGTGGCCGAGTGGTCGAAGGCGCTCCCCTGCTAAGGGAGTAGGCGGGGAACCGTCTCGAGGGTTCGAATCCCTTCGTTTCCGCCATATCTTTCTATTTAGATATTTAAAAACAGTATGTTAGAGATATTAATAAATATTCGCCCCCACATTCGCCCCCACAAATCTTGTTTTTCATCTGTAAATTTGCAAAACGCGTGCGTACGCGCGTTCTTCGCGCCGAATACGCCTCTTCCCTTCAAACGTGCGCTCGCGCGCGACCGATGCAATCGTTTAGTTAAGTATGGTCCCCCGCGCGTGCCCGCGACTGTGATCATTACTGTGATCTACCTCGCGCGCCCGCGCGCGACCTTGTCGCTTATTGTGATGCCTAGGTTCCCGCGCGTGCGTGCGCGACTTGCGTTTTTATTCCCCTTTATCAGGCGTAGGGGGGAGGTGGCGCATATATCGATAGGACGGTGGATAAGGTGAGTTTTGTCATTTTTGTCATGAAGGTGGGTGAGGTTTAACCACAAATCAATAAATTCGCACGCAAATTAACAAGTCTGTTTTTGCAAGTCATAAACTTATTTACTTTTATTTTAAGGTAAATTAGGACGAGCCGATTTATTTATACTTCTCGAATTTAAAATTTCTAACGTTAGGCGAATTAACTATGCAATTAATTGCTTGGGTTAGCATGGTTTATCTTGGTTTAACTTTCGGTTTATCTTTTTCAATTGTTAAGATTATTTTGAGGGAAATTGAAAGCCCGCTTGTTATACTATTTTGGCAGTCTTGCTTTTCGAGTGTTTTACTCTTTGCTTTCTCTGTTTATTCTCTCAATAGCCTAAAAGATATTATTAATAACATTGGTGCTTTAACCATACTGGCATGCTTTGGGGTTATAAT